>NZ_JACCAE010000001.1:902042-1202723 GCF_013409205.1 Janibacter cremeus | reverse complement strand
TCGGTGCCTGCTCGACCTCCCGTGCATCCGGGGAGACCTCGGTCAGGCTCGTGGAGTTCACCACCTCGTACATGAAGGTGAACGGCTGGCGCGTCGTCTCGTATCCGGCTGCCTGCAACGTCTGCTCGACGTAGGCGGCGCTGGCCTCGTAGCCGGCCGTGCCGGCCCCGCGATTGCCGTCGTTGGCGTCGGCGATCGACTGGAGCTGCTCCAGGTGGCCGAAGACGTTGTCGACGGTGACTGACTCGGTGAACTCCGGCGAGTCGCCGGGAGCATTTGCGTGGGCAGATCCGGCCGTGACGGTCGTCAGGGCCAGCGCTGCCGTGGCTGCTGCCGCGGTGGCGGCTGCGGTACGTGAACGCACGTGTGTCCTCCCAGAGTTTCGGATGTGCCCCGTTGCACATCCGCGCCCGAGGGTAATGGTGATTGCGGTCATATGCAGGATGAGCGGCATCCATGTCCTGACCGGTGTCGACAGTAGGCTGGCGGGATGGATGGATACCTCGTCGTCGCAGGGGTCCTCGCCGTCGGCGTGCTCCTCGTCGTCGCGGGGTACACGGCCCGTCGGCTGCTCGCCCCGTCGGACCCGAGCCGGGCCAAGTTGGCCACCTACGAGTCCGGAGTCGACCCGGTCGGCGAGCACTGGGCCCAGACCCGGGTGCGCTACCTCGGCTACGCCTTCCTCTACGTGATCTTCGCGGTGGACGTCGTCTACCTCTTCCCGTGGGCGCTCGTGCTGCGCACCGACCTGGGGCCCGCGAGTCTGGTCGAGGTCGCGATCTTCATCGGCGTCGTCCTCCTCGGACTCGTCCACGCGCTGCGTCGTGGGCTGCTGCGATGGACGTGACGCGATGACGCCACGCACGACGACCGATCTGCCGATGCCGCGGGTGGGCCCCGCGGCCGCCCACGCGCCCCGACCCATGAAGGTCGTCCTCAACTGGGGCCGTCGGTACAGCCTGTGGGTGTTCAACTTCGGGCTCGCCTGCTGCGCGATCGAGTTCATCGCCGCGTCGATGGCCCGGCACGACTTCATCCGTCTCGGCGTCATCCCCTTCGCCCCCGGCCCGCGGCAGGCCGACCTCATGGTCGTCTCCGGCACGGTCACCGACAAGATGGCGCCCTCGATCCGCCGCCTCTACGACCAGATGCCCGAGCCGAAGTACGTCATCTCCTTCGGCGCCTGCTCCAACTCCGGTGGCCCGTACTGGGACTCCTACTCGGTGACCAAGGGCGTCGACCAGCTCATCCCCGTCGACGTCTACGTCCCCGGCTGCCCGCCCCGGCCCGAGGCTCTGCTCCACGGGATCATCGTCCTGCAGGACAAGATCGCTGCCGAGACCCCGGGGCGGCCCCGCAGCGGCCGGTCGGTCAGCGCCGGCTCCGTGCGGCGCGGCCTCCTGCGACGCCCGACGAAGGGGGAGTGACGTGCCCCGGGAGCAGCTGACCATCGCCCCGCAGGAGTGGGTCCGCGCAGTGCGCGACGCCCGGGAGAGCGGGTACACCTTCTTCGACTGGCTCTCCGCCGTCGACGAGAGCGACCGCGAGGTGGACCCCGGCCTCGACGTCCTCTGCCACCTGCTCGACCCGCATCCGGGGCCGGAGCGGGACCTGCGCACACTGCTGCTGCGCACCCGCGTCCCGGTCGGGGCGCCGCTGGCCAGCCTGACCGGCGTCTTCGGCGGGGCAGCCTGGCACGAGCGCGAGACGCACGAGATGTTCGGGCAGGAGTTCACCGGCTTCGACGACGGCACCGGGCTGGGTCTGCGGCCCCTGCTGCTGCCGGACGGGTTCGAGGGCACGCCCCTGCGCAAGTCCTTCGTCCTCGCCGCGCGGGCGACCAAGCCGTGGCCCGGCGGCAAGGAGCCGGGGGAGGGCCACTCCGGCACGACGAAGCGGTCGCCCGGCCGTCGTCGCGTCTCCGCGCCCGGCGTCCCGGGACCCGACTGGGGCCCTCGTCCGGCGGGTGAGCGCGATGCGTGAGGTGGCTTCGAGGCTCCTTCGTCGCACCTCAGCCAGCGTCCCGGCGGGTGAGCGCGATGCGTGAGGTGGCTTCGAGGCTCCTTCGTCGCACCTCAGCCAGCGTCCCGGTGGTTGAGGCGGGAGGCCGTCCGCGGCTGACCCTCGAAACCACAGGCGGGGAGTCGCGGTGAGCCTGCTCGAGATCACCCTGCGCTCCCTCGCCGCGCTCGCGGCCGTCCTCGTCCTCCCGCTGGTCGCCGGCCAGACCGAGCACAAGGTCATGGCGCACATGCAGGGGCGCCTGGGCCCGATGTACGCCGGTGGCTTCCACGGCTGGGCGCAGCTCGTCGCCGACGGGGTGAAGTTCGTCCAGAAGGAGGACATCACCCCCGCGGCGGCGGACCAGCGCATCTTCCGCCTCGCCCCGGCGATCGCCCTCATCCCCTACGTCGTGGCCATGGCCCTGCTGCCGATCCACCCCGGCGTCGTCGCGGCCGAGGTCCCGGCGAGCCTGCTGCTCGTCCTCGCCGTCATCGGGGTCGGCGTCCTCGGGACCCTCGTCGCCGGCTGGGCCAGCGCCAACAAGTACGCGCTCATCGGGGGGATGCGCGCCGCCGCACAGCTGCTCGCCTACGAGCTTCCGCTCGTGCTGTCCGTGGCCTCGATCGCCATGGCCGCCGGCACCCTGTCCCTGGCCGCCGTCGTCGAGGCCTGGTCCCCGTGGTGGCTGCTGTGGCAGCTACCCGGGGGCATCGTCTTCGTCGTGGCCGCCACCGCGGAGCTGCAGCGACCCCCCTTCGACGCCCCGATCGCCGACAGCGAGGTCGTCATGGGCCCGCTGACGGAGTACACCGGGCTGCGCTTCGCCTTCTTCATGCTCGCCGAGTACGCCGGCATGGTCGTCATGGGGCTGCTCTTCGGCATCCTCTGGCTCGGTGGGTGGCAGGGCCCCCTCGCCGAGCACCTCGGCTGGCTGTGGACCCTGCTCAAGGGATCGCTCGTCGTCCTGCTCATCATCTGGATGCGGGTCTCGTGGCCGCGGCTGCGCGAGGACCAGCTCCAACGCCTGGCGTGGACGGTCCTCGTCCCGCTCGCCCTGGCCCAGATCGCACTGACTGCCGTAGGAGTGGTGATCGTCGGATGACCCGGCACGAGCACATGGACAGCAGAGGGGGCGGCTTCGTCCCGGGGCTGGTCTCCGGGATGGCCGCGACCGCGAAGCAGCTGGTCAGGCCACCGCACACCGCCGAGTACCCCGACGTCGCGCCGGAGCTGCCCGCGCGATCGCGCGGGGTCATCGCGCTCATCGACAACAACTGCACCTCGTGCATGCTCTGTGCCCGCGAGTGCCCCGACTGGTGCATCTACATCGAGTCGCACAAGGAAGAGGTCCCGCCGACGACAGAGGGGGGACGCACCCGTCAGCGCAACGTCCTCGACAACTTCTCCATCGACTTCTCGCTGTGCATGTACTGCGGCATCTGCGTCGAGGTCTGCCCCTTCGACGCCCTCTTCTGGAGCCCGCAGTTCGAGTACGCCGAGACCGACATCCGCGACCTGCTCCACGAGAAGGACCGGCTCGGGCAGTGGGTCGAGGAGGTCCCGGCCCCACCGGAGCTCGACCCTGCCGCTGCGGACGCACCCGAGGTGACCGCCGCCAACCGCCCCACGCGTCGGGGTCGCACGTGACGGGTCTCGATCTCGCCTTCGCCGCCACGGGTCTGATCACCGCCGCTGCAGGTGCGATCGCGGTGACGACCCGCCAGGTCGTCCACTCCGCACTCTGGCTCGTCGTCGCGCTGCTCGGCCTCGCCGGCTGCTACCTCGTCCTCGGCGCCGAGCTCGTCGCCCTGGTCCAGGTGCTCGTGTACGTCGGAGCGGTGGTCGTCCTCGTGATCGTCGCGCTGATGCTCACCCGGGCACCGATCGGCCCGCGGGCCGAGCACTCCACCTCCCGCGGGCACCGGGCGCTCGCGGCCCTCGTCGGGGCCGGGACCGGCGGGCTGGTCGCCGCGGTCCTGCTGCCGACGGCCGCCCGTGTCGAGGTCCGGCCCGGTGGCACCGCCGAGCTCGGCCGGCAGATCTTCTCCACCTGGGTGTGGCCCTTCGAGCTGCTGTCGCTGCTCCTCCTGGCTGCCCTCGTCGGCGCCTTCGCCGTCTCGGGCCTCACCGGGGAGCAGGCGGGCGAGCAACCGGCGAAGGGGGAGGCGCGGCCATGATCCACGCCGCCGGCCCGTACCTGCTCGCCAGCGTCCTCGTCGGCCTGGGGCTCTACGGGATCCTCGCCCGCCGCAACGCCGTCCTCGTCCTCGTCGGCACCGAGCTGCTCATCGCCGGAGGCAGCCTGCTGCTCGTCACCGCCGGGGCGCTCGGTCGTGACGAGGTGTGGGCCGGTCAGGTGCTCGCCCTCTTCGTCATCACCATCGCCGCCGCCGAGGTGGTCATCGCGCTGGCCGTCGTCGTCGCGGCCTACCGGCGCCGCGGCAGCATCGACCTCGCCGAGGACGCCCTGTGACCGCGACGACGACGGCCGTGCTGCTCATCGCCCTCCCCGCAGGCACCGCCGCCCTCGTCCTCGGCCTGGCGCGGTACGCGACCCTCGCCGGCCTGGTCGCGATCCTCGGGTCCGTGGCCTCCCTCGTCGTCTCGGTCGTCGCGCTCGCCGGCGCCGGCGCGGGGCCGGCCGGGGACCCCTTCGCCGACGGCCGTGCCACCGGGCAGGATCTGGCGATCGGCGGGGTCGACCTGCCGCTCACCCTGGGTCTGTCGAGCACGAGCGTCTTCCTCGTCCTGACGGTCTCCCTCGTCGTCGCGGCCGTGCAGACGTACTCGGCGTGGTTCCTCGCCGACGACGACCGGCGCGGGGTCTTCCACGCGACCACCGCGCTCTTCGCCGGGGCGATGAGCCTCGTCGTCCTCTCCTCGGACCTCGTCCTGACGATCGTCGGGTGGGAGGTCATGGGGTGGTGCTCCTACCTGCTCATCGGCCACTGGTCGCGACGACCCGCGCCCCGTCGGGCCGCGCACACCGCGTTCATGGTCACGCGTACCGCCGACACCGGCCTCCTCCTCGGCATGGCCGTGCTCATCGCCGGCGCCGGCACCACCGGCCGTGCGGAGGTCGTCGAGTACTGGACCTCCGCCGGCGACCCGACGCTGCGCTCGACCGCGCTCGTCCTGATCGTCATCGGTGTCTTGGGCAAGTCCGCCCAGCTGCCCTTCCACGACTGGCTGCTTGACGCGATGGCGGGCCCCACGCCGGCCTCCGCCCTGATCCACGCCGCGACGATGGTCGCCGCCGGCACCGTCGTGCTGGGGCAGCTCTTCCCGGTGCTCGTGCAGGCCGACGCGGCCCGCGCGGTCCTGGGCGTCTCCGTCGCGGTGACGATGCTCCTCGCCGCGCTGCTCGCCCTGGTCGAGCCGGACTTCAAGCGCCTGCTCGCCTGGTCGACGATCAGCCAGATCGGTGTGATGCTCGCCCCGCTCGCCGCCGCCGGGTCCGGACCCGCGGTCGGCAGCGCCCTCGGTCACCTCTACGGGCACGCGATCTTCAAGGCCCTGCTCTTCCTGACCATCGGCTGGCTCGCCGCGACCGGCGGATCGACCCGCTGGGACGCTCTCGTCGGCAGCGCCCGCACCCACCGCGTGGCGCTCGTCGCGTGGGTCGCCGGCCTCGTCTCCCTCGCGGGTGTGCCGCTCGTGCTCGGCGGCGTCACCAAGGAGCACGTCATCGCCGCGGTCGCCCAGGACTCCGACGCGCGCGGCGGGGTGAGCGACCTCGTCCTGACCAGCCTGCTGGTGACCGCCGTGGTCACCGCCGCCTACGCGACGCGGGCGCTGCTCGTGGCCGTCCGAGGTGTTGGGAGGGGCGGCCCCCGTGCCGTCCGTGCCCGGGCGGTCATGCCCGGCGCCGTCGCCGGCGTCCTCGTCGTCCTGGCGGTCGTCAGCATCCTCGGTGCGATCGTGCTGGGCGTGCGTCTGCCGCTGGCGGGCGAGGTCCCGCTCCCGCTCTTCATCGGCGTCCTCGCGCTGGTCCTTCTCGGCATCGCGGTCGGCTACCTGCTCGACATCAGCGGCGTGCAGGCCCGACTGGTCGAGGGGCGCCTCGGGACCCTCGTGGGGCAGGGGCTGCACGTGGGCCGGCTGCAGCAGGTGCTCGTCGTGCGACCGGTGCTCGCCCTGGCCCACTTCGTGGCCTTCCTCGATCGGGAGGTCATCGACAGCTACGTGCGCGCCGTTGCCTCGGGAGTGCTCGGGCTGGGTGAGGTCGGCACCCGCGCGCACGCTCGCTCGCGCCCCACCTCCGCCCTGGCCCTCCTCGGGGTCGGCGTGCTGCTCGTCGTCGGCATCGGCGTCCTCGCCGTCGGGGGGACCTCGTGATCGCACTGGCCTGCGCCCTCCCGCTGCTCACGGGCGTCGTCCTGCTCGGCGGCGGAAGGCAGATGCCCACCCGCACCGCCGCCGCCGGGACCGGGATCGGGGCGTCGCTCGTGACGCTCGTCCTCGTCGCCGTCGCCTGGACCACCGACGCCGTCGTCGACATCGCCTGGCTGCCTGCCCTCGGCCTGCGACTGCACCTCGGTCTCGACGGCATCAGCGCTCCCCTGGCCGTGCTGGCGGCGCTGGTCACCGCAGCCGCGTGCGTGACCACCCTCGCCGAGAGGCCCCGCAGTGGCAGTGCGTCGACCTTCGTCGGGTGCATCATGCTCACCCTCGCCGGTGCCGTGGCGACCTTCGCCGCCAAGGACGCCCTCCTCTTCGTCGTCGCCTTCGAGTTCGTTCTCGTGCCGGTGTGGGTGCTCATCACCCGCTTCGGCGACGAGCGCGACCCGCAGGCCCGGCGGGAGGCGGGCGCGCGCTTCGTCCTCTACACCGGGACCGGATCCACGCTCATGCTCCTCGGTGTGCTGCTGCTCGTCGCCCGGGCCGGCACCGCCGACCTCGCTGCCCTCGGCGCCGCCCGGGGCGACGGGCTCGACGCCGGCCCGCAGCTGGTCATCGCCGTCCTGCTCACCCTCGGCCTGGCGGTCAAGATCCCCGTGTGGCCGCTGCACTCGTGGCTGCCGCTGGCCCACACCACCGCCCCGACGGCGGGCTCGATGCTGCTCGCCGCGGTGCTGCTGAAGATGGGGACCTACGGGCTCGTCCGACTGCCCCTGGCGACGGTGCCCGACGGCTTCGCCCGCATCGCCCCCGTGCTCGCGGTCTGCGGGGTCATCGGCATCGTCTGGGGCGGTCTCGTCTGCCTCGTCGAGCGGGAGCTGAAGCGCCTGATCGCCTGGTCGTCGATCGCCCACATGGGCTTCGTCGCCCTCGCCCTGGCCACCGGGACGGCCACCGGCGTGACTGCCGCGTTGTACGGCAACCTTGCCCACGGCTTGATCTCGGCGCTGCTCTTCCTCGTCGTCGGGGGGCTGAAGCACCGCTGGGGCGGTGACGACCTGCGCATCCCGCGCCCGGCGCTGCGCGAGCACGCACCCCGGACCGGGTTGCTCCTGCTCACCGGTCTGGCCGCCGGCCTCGGTCTGCCGGGTCTGGCCGGCTTCTGGGGTGAGTACCCGGCCATCATCGCCGCGATGAACCCGGGCGCCGGACGTTCCACCGCACTCTTCGCAGCCTGTGCCGCGGTCGCCGCGGTCGGCGCGGTACTCGCCGCCGCCTACGCCCTGCGGGTGGCCCGTCTCGTCTGGCTCGGTGAGGGGTATCCCGAGGCGCCGACCGGACCGGAGACCGATGCCGGGCCTGCCACGCGGTCCGACGTGGAGTCCGGTGGTCCGGCGCGGACACGTGCCCTGCCCGTCGCCGAGTCCGACATCGCAGGTGCCGGTCAGCACGGCGAGCTCAGTCGGGCCGAGTCCGTCCCCGGCGCCGTCCTCGCCCTCGCCGTCCTCGTCCTCGGCATCGCGCCGGTGCTCGTGCTCGTCGTCACCGAGCCCGCCCTGGCCGCGGTGGTGACCCGATGATGCCGAGCGCCACGCCCCCGCAGATCGACGTCCTGGTCGCCGGACCGGTCCTCGCGCCGGCGATCGGCGCCGTGCTCGTCCTCGCACTCGACGCCCTCTGGCCACGCCGCCGCACCCCGGCCCTGCTCGTCGGCGTGCTCGCGCTGCTCCTCGGGCCCGGGGCGGCGATCTCCCTTCGCCTGCGGGTCGCGACCGAGGGGACACTGGGCACGGTCTGCCTGCCCGGCGACCCTGCCCTGCACGTGAGCGCCCCCGAGAGGGCCGACATCGGTCACTGCCTGCTCCACGTCGGCCCGTCGGATGCGCTCCTGCAGGCGCTCGCCGCAGCCGCAGGGCTCGCCGTGCTCGCGGTCCTGGGTGGCCCGATGGCTTCGAGGCTCGTCGCTGGCGCTCCTCACTCCGCCCACGCGGAACGTGGGACCCAAGCCAGCGTTCCGGTGGTTGAGGCGCGAGGCCGTCCGCGGCCGAGCCTCGAAACGACGGGGCGTCCCTTCGAGGCTCCTTCGTCGCACCTCAGGGACCGGGGCGGAGGAGGGGCCGATCTCGGGGTCGAGACCGCACTGCTCCTGGCCACCGTCACCGGTGCCACCACCGTCGCCGTCGCCGTCGACCTGGGCACCTGGCTCGTCGGGCTGGAGCTGGCCACGCTCCCGGTCGTCGCGCTCGCGGTCCTGCGCGGGAACCCTCGCGACAGCGGGGCCGTGCCGCTGATCATGACCTCGATCAGTTCCTTCGGCATCGCCGTGGTCGGAGCCGGGCTCTGGGTGAGCGCCACCGGCAGCATCCGCCTCGGGGGAGGAGCAGCCTGGGCCGCATCGCAGGAGGAGCAGACCCGCGCCGTGCTCACCCTCGGTCTGGTGCTGCTGCTCGCGGCGCTCGCCTTCAAGCTCTCGCTCGTGCCCTTCCACGCCTGGGCCCCGGCCACCTACCCGCGCGCCGGTGCCAGCGTGACGATGCTCCTGGCCAGCGTCTCGGCCATCGCGGCGCTCGGGGCGCTCATCGCCGTCATGGAGGGCGCCGCCGGCGTGCTGCCCGAGCTCGCGCCGGTGGTGGGCGTGCTGGCCGTGACCTCCATGCTCGTGGGCGCCGTCCTCGCGCTCCGGGCGAGCGACCCCCTTCGCCTCATCGCCTGGTCCGCCGTCACCCAGGGGGGCTGGGTCGTCGCCCCACTCGCCGCCGGCGACACGGACGCGGCCATCGGCTACCTCGCCGTCTACATCGTCGCGGTCACCACGGTGCTCGCGGTCGTCGCCGATCTCTCACCCCGTGGTGGGCGGACCCTGCTCCAGGACCGCGGGCTGGCGCGGCGTCGCCCCGTCCACGCCACCCTCCTCGGGATGGGTCTGCTCACCCTCGCCGGGCTGCCACCCGGCGTGGCCGGCCTGCTCGCGAAGTTCGTCGCGCTGCGCCCCCTCGCGGATGCCGGGCTCTGGTGGATCGCGCTGCCTGCGGTCGTGGCCGCCGCGCTCGGTTTCGTGGTCTACCTGCGTTGGCTGGCGCTGGTCCTGCTGCCCGAGGACGTCCCGCGGGAGCCGGAGACCGTCACGCGGACGGGCACGGTGGTCGCCGTCGTCGCCGGCCTGGTGCTCCTGACCGCCACCGTCCTGCCGGTGCTGCTGCTGGGTGCGGGAACGAGATGACCCTCCTTCGACGTTGGGACTGACATGCACAACCACTTCAACGGGCTGAAGACGGCAGCGCTCTTCGGCGGGATCTTCACGCTGCTCCTGCTCGTGGGCTATGCGCTCGGCGGCAGCATGTTCATGTGGCTCTTCGGCCTCGTCGGCGTCGGGATGACCGCGTACTCGTACTGGAACTCCGACAAGCTGGCGATCAAGGCGATGCGCGCCCAGCCGGCCGACCCGATGCAGTTCCCGGGGATGTACCGGATCGTGCAGGAGCTGAGCCAGAAGGCGGACCAGCCGATGCCGCGCCTGTACGTCTCGCCCACGCGGGCACCCAACGCCTTCGCCACCGGCCGCAACCCCGAGCACGCCGCCGTGTGCTGCACCGAGGGGATCCTCGAGCTGCTCGACGAGCGCGAGCTGCGCGGCGTCCTGGGCCACGAGCTGATGCACGTCTACAACCGGGACATCCTCACCAGCTCGGTCGCCGGCGCGATCGCCGGTGTCATCTCCTCGGTCGCCTCGATCGGCCTGTGGTTCGGCGGGCGCGACCGCAACCCGATCGCCGCCATCGCCGTGGCACTGCTCGCGCCGGTCGCGGCGATGGTCATCCAGATGGCGATCAGCCGTACCCGCGAGTACGACGCCGACGAGGACGGTGCCGAGCTCACCGGTGACCCGCTGGCGCTGGCCTCGGCGTTGAACAAGCTCCAGCACGGGGTGGCCAAGGCGCCGTTGCAGCCCACCCAGGAGCTGCAGAACACCTCGCACATGATGATCGCCAACCCCTTCAATGCGAAGGACGTCTCGAAGCTCTTCTCCACCCACCCGCCGATGGATCAGCGGATCGAGCGCCTGCAGGCGATGGCCCGCGGGCCGCAGAGTTCTTCCTGATGCCGATTCATGGCGAGGGGCGGCAGTCCTGATCGGGATGCCACACCTCGCCATGTCTCGTCACATGTGCTGCTCGCCGGTGCGGATCGCCTCGCGGATGCGGGTGTAGGTGCCGCAGCGGCAGATGTTGCGGATGCCGTCGAGGTCGGCCTCGCTGATCGCGCGACCCTCCTCGCGGACCTTGCGCACGAGGGCGACCGCGGCCATGATCTGGCCCGGCTGGCAGTAGCCGCACTGCGCGACGTCGTGCTCGATCCACGCCTCCTGCATCGGGTGCAGGTCCTTCTCGACGGTGTCGGCCAGGCCCTCGATCGTGGTGATCTCGTCGTCGGGGGAGATCTGGTCGACCGGGACCGAGCAGGGATTCATCGCCTTGCCGTTGACGTGCGACGTACAGGCCTTGCAGACGTTGATGCCGCATCCGTACTTCGGGCCGGTGACGCCCAGGACGTCACGCAGGACCCACAGCAGGCGTACGCCGGGCTCGACGTCGACCGTGACCTTCTCGCCGTTGAGGACGAAGGTGTGACTGGACATGGCAAGCTCCTCAGTAGGTGTAGTTCAGGCCATTGGTCGGCGACTGCGGGACCGAGGGCACGAAGGGCTTCGGCTCGAAGGCGACCGGGTCGGCGTGATTGATCGGGAACTCGGTCGGCATCCTGCCGGTGGCCCGCGCGTACGCGCAGGCGATGGCCGCGAAGCTCGCCGCGACCCCGGCCTCGCCGGCACCGCCGGGCTGGCCCTCCTGGGAGGGCATGATCTCCACGCGCAGCTCCGGCGGGGCGTTCCACTGGCGCGTGTAGAAGTAGTTGTCCCAGCTGGCCTCGAGGAAGTGGCCCTCATCGAAGTGGCAGCTGGAGGTGAGGGCGAGCGCGATGCCGTCCATGACCCCGCCGAGCATCTGCGCGTCCAGCCCGGTCGGGTTGATGACCAGACCGGCGTCGACAGCGAAGACGACCTTGGTCACCCGCGGTCCCGTGACGGCTGCGCGGATGTCCCGGTTGACCGTCTCGGGTCGCATGTCGAGCTCGACGAGGCACGCCGTGACGCCCTTGTACTCCTTGTGGATCGCCACACCCTGGGTGACGCCCTCGGGCAGGTCCCGGCCCCACTCGCCCACCTCGGCGACCCGGTCCAGGGCGGCCCTGGCCCGGTCGTTGCGCAGGAATGAGCGGCGGAAGGCGACCGGGTCCTTGCGCATGCTGCGGGCCAGCTCGTCGACGACGAGCTCGTTCGCCACGCGCACGTCGGGGGAGTAGATGTTGCGCATGCTGCCGGTGTTGAAGCGGTCGTCGGTCTCGTTGAGCAGCTGGGTGACGACGCCGAAGTTGTAGGGGATCTCCTGGGTGAGCGTGAAGATCGTCTGCGAGAAGGTGAGGTCCCCGACAGGCAGCTTCGCGACCTGCCCGGTGATGATCTCGCCCAGGCCGTGCCCGAAGTCGGTCTTGACGCTGGTGTGCCGCTGCTCGAAGGAGAGCACCTGACCCAGCAGGTGGGTGGCCCGCACCCGGGAGGTGCACATCGGGTGCAGCCGCCCCTGGCGCGGCTCGTCCGCCCGGTGCCACATCAGCTTCACCGGTTTGCCCATCGCCTTCGAGATCCGGGACGCCTCGAGCGCCGCGTCGTGGAAGAGCTTGCGGCCGAAGGACCCCCCACCCTGGGTGACCTCGACGTTCACCGAGGAGATGGGCAGGCCGAGCTCGGCGGCGATCTCCTCCTGGGCGACGACCGGGGACTTCATCGATCCCCAGATCCGCGCCGAGCCGGACCGCACGTCGGCGATGGCGCAGTTGGGCTCGAGCGAGGAGTTGCTGCGGAAGCGGAAGGTGAACTCGGCGTCCACCTGCTTGGCAAGCAGGGGCACCTTCGGAACCGCCATCGGCAGCTCGGCGTTCTTGAGGTTCGCGAGGACCGAGGCGTCGTCCTCGCCGGCCAGCTTCCCCCCTTCCCACTCCACGTCCATCTCGATGACGGCGTCGATGCACTGGCCGAAGGTCTTGGCGCGCACCGCGACCCCGGTGGGGACCACGGCGACGTCGGTGACCCCGGGCATCGCCGTGATCGCGGACTGGTTGCGCAGGCGGACGGGGGCGCCGTTGTGTGTCGGCGGGCGGGCGACCATCGTCGGAAGGGCGTCGGGCACGTCGAGGTCCATCGCGAAGACCTTGGCTCCGGTCACCGCGGCGCGGGCATCGGTGCGACGTTGCGGGGTGCCGATGACCGTGTGCTGCGAGCGGGACTTCAGGTTGACCTCGGCCCGGACGGTCTCGGCGACCGCGGCCTTCGCCGACAGCTCGCCGTAGCCGATGCTGGCGCCGGTGCTGTCGGTGATCAGGCCGCCCTTGGCCACCAGCGCGTCGACGGTGTCGCCGAGGACGGTCGCGGCCGCCTCGAGGAGCCGCTGTTTGGCGAGCGCGGCCGCCACGCGGATCGGGGTGTAGGTGGAGATCGTCGTGTTCGACCCACCGGTCAGCTGGTTGAACACCAGCTCCGGGCGGGCCTGGGCCAGGGTGACGTCGACCTTGTCCACCGGCAGGTCCAGCTCCTCGGCGATCATCATCGCGCTGGAGGTGACGATGCCCTGACCGACCTCGGCGCGTGGCAGCGCGAAGGAGGCGCGACCGTCCTCGCCGATCGTGACGGTGATGAGGTTCGCGGTGGGCTGGGCCGCCAGGGTCAGCAGGTCGTTGAGGTCCATGACCTCGGGTATCTGAGGCGGCGTGGGGATGGCGGCATCCGCGGGCTCGCTGCCCAAGGTCATGTCTGCGGCTGTCGCGAGTGTGGCACCGGCCATCACGTAGCCGATGAAGGCGCGGCGGCTGGCCCCGGGGGTGGATGGCTCGCGCGGATTGGTGGGTCGGACGTCGGTCATGCAGTTCTCCCGATCTCGACGGCGCTGTCGTGTGCTACCAGCAAGTAGACCGCGTGACGGCGCCCCTTGCCATGCGGCGCGGCCCACGATGCGCAGGACAACTGTGTGCGTTCTGCACAACGAGGGCCCTGACGTGTCGGGCTCAGGCGATGTCGAGCGAGTGGGCCTGCAGGGCCAGCGACAGACCCACTGGCGGTGGGGTGTCCAGGAGCCGGTGACCGGTCAGGGCCGAGATCCGCCGCAGGCGATTGAGCACGGTGTTGCGGTGACACGGCAACGCCAGGGCGGCACGACTGGTCGACCCACCTGCCTCGGCCCATGCCGCCAAGGTCAGCACCAGCTCGGCCCGCTCCGCGTCGGGCAGGTCGAGGAGGGGCCCGAGCCAGTACGCGATGAGCCGGCGGGTGATCTGGGGCGAGCTGAGCAGCAGGGCGGGCACGAGCCGCTCGTCGTAGGCAGCGATGCCACTGCCCGAACCGAGCCCCTCGGCCGCCACCCGAGCCTGCTCGAAGGCATCGTCGACGTCGGCCAAGCCGTGACAGACGCCGGATACACCGCCATCGACGCCGGACAGCCCGGTCAGCGCATCGAGCACAGGGCGGTGATCGCCCTGCGCGGACAGGGTGACGAGGGCGATGACGTCACCCCCGGCCCGCCCCTGCCACACGGCCCCCGCTCCGAGAGGCTGTACGACGGGATCGACCGCACCGGCTGCGTCCTGTGGGGTGCTGTCGTGCACCAGCAGCACCAGCAGCGCAGAGGATGCCGGCACGTCCATGGCGCGGGCCGCCTCGTGCGCAAAGGCCTGCTCCCGGGCGCGACCGCTGAGCAGGCCTTCCCACAACGCTGCCATCCGCTGTGAGTCGGCGTGCAGCATCTGCTGCTCGACTCTGCGGTAGGAGCTGGCCACCTCGGCCGAGGACTTGTCGACGCTGGCCCAGAGCCACACACCGAGATCGCGGAAGCTCTTGGAGTCGAGCGGCGGGTCGGCGCGTTCGACGAGGTCCTCCCAGATCAGGCGGCCGCCGATGCGGTAGGACCGCAGCACGTCGTCGAGGGGCAGGCCCTGCTTGGCGCGGCGTCGACCGGTGGCTCTGGCCGCGTCGAACAGCAGATCCATGTCCTCGACCGACGTCAGGCTGCCGTCGGGTCGGACCGCGACGACCAGCATGTCCAGCACCCGCTCGACGTTGTCGTGGCAGGAGCGCCACAGGTCGCCGTCGGGGACGACCCCGCTGAAGTCGTAGGCGAAGTTCTCCCGCGCGATGGACGCGACGAGACGTTCGGTGATGGGCTCCACACGCTCCGCGCGGGCACTGGTGAGCAACTGTGACAGCAGACCGTGCTCCTCGCTGGTGTCCATGTCGCCTCCATCCGCTGCCGTCGACCTCCTCGCCGCCGTGTGCCGCCAGTCTAGGCAGCCGGAGCAGTCGCGCCGGCGACAACGGTGACAGGATGCCCGTGTGCCCTCCCTGACCCGTGACGAAGCCGTCCACCGCGCCGACCTGCTGTCCGTGACCCGGATGGAGGTCGAGCTCGACCTCGACCGGGGGCCCGAGACCTTTCGCTCCCGCACCCGCATCCACCTCACCGCCCGCGGTGACGGGACGACCTTCCTCGACTGCAAGCCGGTCACGCTGCACTCGGCCACCCTCGACGGACAGCCGCTCGACGTGGCCTCCCTCGAGCAGGGGCGACTGCCGTTGACGGTGACCGCCGGTGAGCACGTGGTAGAGGTCGAGGCGACGATGGGTTTCAGCCACGACGGCGAGGGCCTGCACCGGGCGACCGACCCCGCCGACGGCGAGGACTACGTCTTCAGCCACCTTTTCCTCGACGCCGCGCCCGCGGTCTTCGCCTGCCTCGACCAGCCCGACATCAAGGCCCCCTACGCGGTGTCCGTCCAGGCTCCGGAGCAGTGGAAGGTCATCGGCAACGGTGCCTCGACGGTCAGCGAAGGGGGCGTGTGGCACCTCGCGGAGACCAAGCCGCTGTCCACGTACTTCGTCGCGCTGTGCGCCGGGCCGTACGTGTCCGTGCACGACGAGCACGACGGGATCAACCTCGGCTTGTGGGCGCGTGCGTCGATGGCCGGGCAGCTCCGGGAGCACGCGGACGAGATGCTCGCGGTGACCCGGGCCAGCTTCGACTACTTCCACTCGATCTTCGGCATCCGCTACCCCTTCGACGACTACGACCAGGTCTTCGTCCCGGAGTTCAACGCCGGCGCGATGGAGAACCCCGGCTGCGTCGTGCTGCGAGACTCCTACCTCTTCCGCGGGGCGGTGGGGCGCGACGAGCTGCTCACCCGCGCCAACACGATCAGCCACGAGATGGCGCACATGTGGTTCGGCGACCTCGTCAGCCCGCAGTGGTGGGATGACCTGTGGCTCAACGAGTCCTTCGCCGAGTACATGGCCCACCGCTGCCTGGTGGAGGCCACGGAGTACACGGAGGCGTGGATCGACTCGACGATGTCGCGCAAGTCATGGGGTTACTCGGCCGAGCGCAAGCCCTCGACCCACCCGGTCGCCGGCTCACCCGCACCCGATGCGAAGTCCGCCCTCGCCAACTTCGACGGCATCTCCTACGCCAAGGGCGCCGCGGTCATCCGCCAGCTGATCGAGTTCATCGGGGACGACGCCTTCCTCACCGGTATCCGGGCGTACCTGAGCGCGCACTCCTTCGGCAACGGCACGCTCGCGGACTTCCTGCGCGCGATGGAGGAGGCGAGCGGGCGCGAGCTGGACACGTGGAGCCGCGGCTGGCTCGAGACCGCCGGTGTCGACGCCCTCGAGGTGGCCCGGATGGCCGGGACGCTCTGCCGTACCGCTCCGGAGGAGTACCCCGCGGAGCGTCCGCACGTCCTCGACATCGCGACCTACGAAGGGGGCGTGCAGACCTCCCGCGTCGACCTCACCCTCGAGGGAACCGAGGCCACCGTGCCCGGCGTCGACATGGAGGCGCCCCTCGTGCTGCCGAACGCCGGCGACCGTACGTGGGCCACGCCCATCCTCGACGAGCAGTCCCTCGACGCCCTGCGCGGCCAGCTGCCGATGCTGTCCGACGCCCAGGCGCGGGCGGTCATCTGGATCGGGCTGCGGGATGGCGTTGCCATGGCGCGCGTCGACCCGCGCCTGCTGGTCGACCTCGGCGAGGACGCGCTGGTCACCGAGGACAACGACTCGATCTTCTCCCGCGCCGGGATGCACCTGACCGGTCGCGTCATCCGCGTGCTGCTGCCGGACGAGGAGGAGAGCGCCGCAAGGGCGCGCATGGCCCGCGTCGGTGAGAAGGTCCTCGCCGCTGCCGACCCGGGGTCCTCACGGGCGCTGCACGCCGCCCGCCTGATCGCCCGCACCACGGACGACGTCGAGGGCCGCTTGGTGCCCTGGGCCGACGGGCGCGACCTGCCCGCCGGCCTCGAGGGCGATGCCGACTTCCGGTGGATCCTGCTGGGGCAGCTCAGCCGCCGTGGTGTCATCGGCGCCGAGGAGATCGACCGTGCACTGGCCGAGGACAGGACGATGACCGGGCAGCTCGGCGCGCTGACCGCCCGCGCCGCGATCCCCACCGCTCAGGCGAAGGCGCAGGCCTGGGCGGACCTGACGACCAACCGGGAGCGCAGCAACCACGAGCTCGTCGCCATCTCGGCCGGCTTCTGGGGGCCGGAGGACCTCTCGCTCGTCGAGCCCTACGTCGAGCGGTACTTCACCGAGGTCCCGCGGATGACCGCATGGCTCGGCGAGGACGCCCTCTCGCAGGTGACCGCGATGAACTACCCCTCACGCTTCGTCAGCGAGGAGACGCTCGCGCTGTCGCGGTCCTGCCTCGCCCGCGCTGACCTGCAGCAGGGGGTGCGCCGCAAGATGGTCGACGCGCAGTCCGAGCTGGAGGAGGCCCTTGCCTCGCGGAGGGCCTTCCCGGGCTGACTCCTCCGCCGCCGGGACGAGGAAGGGGCACGCCCTGGGTCGTTCGTTCCGGGTCCTGAGGCGTGAGTCCGCTCAACGGGCGAGCCTCGAAGGGGCACCCCTGAGCCGGGCGCACTCGCGTCCTCGCACTGGCCGTTCTTCGTTCGCTTGGCCGGGAAATGTCGAGCTGGCCGGGACGTCGGCCCCTGACCGCGACACAACCCGGTCAGGATCAGATGACCCGGCCGAGCCGCGCTGTCGCGGCCGAACCGCGGCTTTCCCGATCAGACCGATGCCTGCGCCCCGGGGCGCAGGCGCCTCAGGCCGTGATGACGATCCGGCCGGTGCTCGAGCCACCGGCGATCCGAGTCAGCGCGGCGGGGGTGTCCGCGAAGTCGAACCGCTCCGCCACGAGCGGCTCGATCTGGCCGGCGTCGGCCAGGCGCACCAGCTCGGCATGGCAGTCCTGCACCGACTGCGGGTCGTGCTGCTCGTACAGTCCCCAGTGCAGGCCGAGGATCGTGTAGTTCTTGACCATCGCGTGGTTCAGGCGCGGCTCGGGGATGCGCCCGCTGGCGAAGCCGACGATGATGATCCGTCCCTCGAAGGCGATGCACTTCGTGCTCGCGGTGTAGGCCGAGCCGCCCACCGGGTCGTAGACGACGTCGGCGCCGTGCCCCTGGGTGACCTCCTTGACCCTGGTGATGATGTCCTCGGCCTTGCGGTCGATGACCACGTCGCAGCCCATCCGTTCGGCGATGGCGACCTTGTCGGTGCCGCCGACGACGCCGATGACCCGCGCTCCTGCGGCCTTGCCCAGCTGGACGGCAGCCGACCCGACGCCACCGGAGGCAGCGTGGACGAGGAGGGTCTCCCCTTCGTGCAGGGCGGCCCGCCGGTGCAGACCGAACCAGCCGGTCTGGTAGCTGATCATCAGCGCGGCGCTGGCCGCGTCGTCCAGGCCCGCCGGCGCGGGGTAGGTCTTGATCGCCTCCATGAGGCACTCGCTCGCGAAGCCGCCGTGCGGCACCGCGGTCCCGCCGAGCACCCGGTCGCCGACGGCCACGTGGGTCACGCCCTCGCCGACCTCGAGCACGTCACCGCACACCTCCAGGCCGGGGACGAAGGGGGGCTCGGGCCTGACCTGGTACTCGCCGGCGCACATGAGGGTGTCGGCGAAGTTCACCGCGCTCGCGCGCACCTGCACGCGCACCTGCCCGGGGCCGGGCGTCGGGCTGGGGGCCTCGACGAGGGTGAGGACGTCGGCCGGGGTGCCGAGCTGTTGGGCCTGCCACGCGCGGATGCTCATGCCGGGGAGGGTACTGACCTCACGGATCCGTGCGCCCGTGCGTTCACATGGTGTGACGACATCCACCATGATCGGATCCATGACCACTCGGCACGCGCTGCTCCCGACAAGCATCGGCGAGCTCACTGCCGTCCTCGATGGGGCCCCCGGTGCACCTGTGCTGGTCGGCCTGTACTTCCCGGGGCACTGGACGCTGCCGGACCCGGACACCTTCGGGCGGCGTACGGGCACGGACGAGCCGGTCCTGACCGCTCTCGCGACCCAGCTGGGGGAGTACCTCGACGGGGAGCGACGCGATTTCGACCTGCCGCTCGACCTGCGCGGCGGCGAGCACCACCGACGGGTCTGGCAGCGGCTGACCCGCATCCCCTACGGCGAGACCCTCACCTACGGCGAGCTCGCCCATGAGCTCGGTGGCGCCGCCCAGTCGGTCGGCCGGGCGGTCGGTGCCAACCCGATCTCGATCGTCGTGCCCTGCCACCGTGTCGTCGGGGCGGACGGCTCACTCACGGGATATGCGGGTGGGATCGAGCGCAAGCGAGCGCTGCTCGCGCTCGAGGAGCCGGCGGCCCAGGAGCGCGATGCCCTCTTCTGAGGTGGGACTGCCTCCCTTCGAGCTCGTGGTCACCGAGCACGGACCGCGGGTGCTCGCGATCTGCCGCTCCCGCCTCGACCCGGCGGACGTCGACGACGCGTGGAGCGAGACCTTCCTCGCGGCGCTGTCCGCGTGGCCGGACCTGCCGCCGGACCTCGACGCCGCGGCCTGGCTGGCGACCGTCGCCCGTCGCAAGTGCACCGACGTCCACCGGGCCCGCGCCCGTCGTCGCGCCGATCCGGTCGCCGAGCTACCGGACGTCCCGGGCGAGGACGACCCGCACGACGACGAAGGGGTGTGGCGGCACGTCGCCGAGCTGCCCACCAAGCAACGCCAGGTGATCACCTACCGGTACCTCGGCGGGTTGTCCCACGCCCGGGTCGCCGAGCTCGTCGGCGGCACCGAGGCGGCCGCCCGTCGCGCGGCCAGCGACGGGCTGAAGACCCTGCGGGAGAAGGAGATCCGATGAACGACCTCGACCATCTGCATGCTGCCCTCGTCGAGCATGCCGCCGCCGCGGACCTGCTCGACGTCGCCTACCGCGTCCTCGACTCGCCGCTGGGGCCGCTGCTCGTCGCGGCGACGGGTGCGGGTGTGGTCCGGGTGGCCTTCGCACTGGAGGGCCACGACGCCGTCCTGGCCGACCTGGCCGACCGCGTGAGCCCCCGGGTGCTGCGCGCCCCCGCACGACTGGACACGGCCGCGCACGCGCTCACCGACTACCTCGAGGGTCGCTCGCAACGGGTGGACGTGCCCGTCGATCTGCGCCTGCTCAGCGGCTACCGCCGTCAGGTCGTCGACGCCCTGCCGACGATCGGGTACGGGCGCACCGCGACGTACGCAGAGCTGGCGGCCGCCACCGGACGACCGCGGGCCGTCAGGGCGGTCGGCGGCGCCTGCGCCAACAACCCGGTCCCGCTGGTCCTGCCGTGCCACCGGGTGGTCCGCAGCGACGGGAGCGAAGGGGGCTACCGCGGCGGGCCCGAGGCGAAGCGGTTGTTGCTGGCCCTGGAGCGCCGCGGCGCGTCGTCGTCACCGCACCCCCCCTTGCCGTGGCCGCAGTGATGGACGATGATCCGACCATGGACCCGACAGTGGCGTCGGTGGATGTTGTGACCGACCGTCTCGCCGCACCCGGGCCCCCCTGTGACTTGACGCGAACCGATGGGCCCATGGGGGTGGCGTGCCGTGCGTGACGTGCTCGAGGAACTGGTCCAGTGGTGGCGTGCCGGCGAGGACGTCGCCATGGGCACGGTCGTGGCGACCTGGCGCTCATCGCCCCGGGGGCCGGGCGCCTCGATGCTCATCGGACCCGGCGGCCAGGCCGTGGGATCGGTCTCCGGAGGGTGCGTCGAGGGTGCGGTCTACGAGGTCGGCGAAGAAGTCCTCCACGACGGCACACCGCAGCTGCATCGGTACGGCGTCAGCGATGACGACGCGATGGCGGTGGGCCTGACCTGCGGTGGGATCCTCGACATCTACGTCGAGAAGGTCTCCCCGACGACCTTCCCCGAGCTCGAGGGCGTCGCCGAGGACATCGACGGTGGGCGACCCGTGGCCGTCGCGACGGTCGTCGAGCACCCCGACCCCGCGTGGGTGGGGCGTCGGATGGTCGTCCACCACGAGGACCACTCCGGGGCCATCGGCAGCGACCGTGCCGATGCGGCGGTCCTCGACGACGTGCGCGGACTGCTCGCCGGAGGCCACAGCGAGACCCTCACCTACGGCCCCGACGGTGAGCGACGGGGGGAGGGCATGCGGGTCTTCGCCGCCGTGTACGCGCCTGCCCCGCGGATGCTCGTCTTCGGCGCGATCGACTTCGCTGCCGCCTGTGCGCGGATCGGGTCCTTCCTCGGCTACGAGGTCACCGTGTGCGACGCGCGCCCGGTCTTCGCGACGCGGACCCGCTTCCCCGAGGCCGACGAGGTGGTCGTCGACTGGCCGCACCGGTACCTCACTGCCCAGCTGGAGGCGGGGCGCATCGACTCGCGCACGGTCATCTGCCTGCTCACCCATGACCCGAAGTTCGACGTGCCACTGCTCGAGGTGGCGCTGCGTGCCCCGCAGGTCGCCTACGTCGGCGCCATGGGCTCGCGCCGCACGCACGACGACCGGATGGCCCGGCTGCGGGAGAGCGGCCTGACGCAGGAGGAGCTGGACCGGTTGTCCAGCCCGATCGGTCTGGACCTGGGCGCGCGCACTCCAGAGGAGACCGCGGTGAGCATCGCCGCCGAGATCATCGCCCACCGCTGGGGAGGGCAGGGCCAGCCCCTGACCGACACCCGCGGACCGATCCACCACACGAACCGTGACGGGGCACCCGACGAAGAAGCCCCGGCACTCCTGGACCACCAGATCATGACCTGACGGCACACCAACGAAGGAGTCAACGATGACCCGGATCAGTGTCCAAGTCGACGGTGTCGAGTACACCGACGACGTCGAACCACGCACGCTGCTGGTGCACTACCTGCGCGAGCAGCTCGGCAAGACCGGGACGGTGGTGGGGTGCGACACGAGCAACTGCGGCGCGTGCACCGTGCACCTCGACGGGTCGAGCGTGAAGTCCTGCACCGTGCTGGCCGTCCAGGCCGACGGCCAGGCCGTCGACACCGTCGAGGGCCTGGCGAAGGACGGCGAGCTGCACCCCATGCAGCAGGCCTTCACCGACTGCCACTCGCTGCAGTGCGGCTACTGCACGCCGGGGATGATCATGGCCTCCATCGACCTGCTCAAGGACAACCCCGACCCCACCGAGGAGGAGATCCGTACGGGGCTGGAGGGCAACCTCTGCCGGTGCACCGGGTACCAGAACATCGTGCGGGCCGTGCAGCAGGTCGCGGGGAGTGAGCGGTCATGACCGCCGTCGACGACAAGCCGACCAGCACGACCTCGCAGATCGGTGTCTCGCGCAAGCGTAAGGAGGACCGCCACCTCGTCACCGGACGCACCACCTGGGTGGACAACATGATCCTGCCGGGCATGGTCCATCTGGCCATCCTGCGCAGCCCGATGGCCCACGCGAAGATCGCCTCGATCGACGTCAGCGGCGCTCGCACGGCGCCCGGTGTCCTCGGCGCGTGGTCGGGTCGCGACTTCGCCGACGTCCAGGGAGACCTGCCCTGCGCCTGGCCGGTCACGCCCGACATGGTCAACCCGGGGGCGCCGTCCCTGGCCGTCGACCAGGTCAACTTCGCCGGTGACGCGGTCGCCGTCGTCGCCGCCCGCACCAAGGGCGAGGCGGTCGACGCGCTCGAGGAGATCGACGTCGACTACGAGCCCCTGCCGGCGGTCCTCGACCTCGAGGCCGCGCTCGCCGACGGTGCCGACCTCGTCCACGAGTCCGCTGGCACCAACAAGTCCTACTCCTGGGAGCTGGACTCCGCGGCCGCCGGCTCCGGCGGGTCCGTCGAGGACGCGGCCCGCGACGCCGAGGTGACGGTGAAGCGGCGCTTCATCCAGCAGCGCCTCAGCCCCGGCTTCATGGAGCCGCGCTCGGTGGTCGTCCAACCGGCCGACGAGGCGGTGACGATCTGGTCGAGCACGCAGATCCCACACATCCTGCGCACGATGCTCGGCCTGACCCTGGGCATCGACGAGCACAAGGTCCGGGTCGTCGCGCCCGACGTCGGAGGTGGTTTCGGTGGCAAGATCACCATCACGCCGGAGGAGGTCATCGCGACCCTCGTGGCCCGCGAGCTGGGCCGCCCGGCCAAGTACACCGAGTCGCGCTCGGAGTCGATGTCGGCCGCGCACCACGGTCGCGGCCAGATCCAGGACCTGACCATCACCGCCACCCGGGACGGGAAGGTGACCGGTCTGGACGTCCACCTCATCGCCGACATGGGTGCGTACCTGCGGTTGCTCACACCGGGCGTCCCGGTGCTCGGGGCCTTCATGTTCCCCGGCATCTACAAGTTCCCGTCCTACCGCTTCCGGTGCGACGGGGTCTTCACGACCAAGGTGCCCACCGACGCCTACCGCGGCGCCGGCCGGCCCGAGGCCACCTTCGGCATCGAGCGGATCATGGACGAGCTCGCGGCCGAGCTGGACATGGACCCGCTCGAGCTGCGGCGCAAGAACTGGATCACGCACGAGGAGTTCCCCTTCACCACCGTCGCGGGGCTCACCTACGACTCCGGCAACTACGAGGCGGCGACCGAGAAGGCCCTCGAGCTCGCGGGGTGGGAGGAGCTGAAGGCAGAGCAGGCCCGACGGCGCGAGAGCAACGACCCCGTCCAGCTCGGGCTGGGCATCTCGACCTTCACCGAGATGTGCGGTCTGGCACCCTCACGTGTCCTCGGGTCGCTCGACTACGCCGCAGGCGGCTGGGAGAGCGCATCAGTTCGGGTCCTGCCCACCGGCAAGGTCGAGGTCGTCACCGGCATCAGCCCGCACGGCCAGGGGCACGTCACCGGCTTCAGCCAGATCGTCGCCGACCGGCTCGGGGTGCCCTTCGAGGACGTCGAGATCATCCACGGCGACACCCAGAGCTCACCCAAGGGACTGGACACCTACGGGTCCCGGTCGTTGACGGTCGGTGGTGTCGCGGTCGTCCAGGCGGTCGACAAGGTGATCGAGAAGGCACGCAAGATCGCCGCGCACATGATGGAGGCCAACGAGGACGACCTCGAGTACGCCGACGGGAAGTTCTCCGTCGCCGGCGCCCCGAGCTCGTCGGTGCCCTTCGGGGACATCGCCTTCGCGGTGTTCTCCGCGCACGACCTGCCCGAGGGCATGGAGCCGACGCTGAACTCGGAGGCCACCTACGACCCGGGCAACTTCTCCTTCCCCCACGGCACCCACCTGTGCGCCGTCGAGGTGGACACCGAGACCGGGCACGTCGCCATCCGCACCTACGCGTGCGTCGACGACATCGGGACACCGATCAACCCGATGCTCATCGACGGCCAGGTGCACGGCGGACTCGCCCAGGGGATCGCCCAGGCGTTGTACGAGGAGGCGGTCTACGACGACGACGGCAACCTCGTCACCGGTTCCTTCGTGGACTACACCTTGCCCACGGCGGCGGACCTGCCCACCTTCCACACCGACCGGACGGTGACCCCGTCCACGGACAACCCCTTGGGGGTCAAGGGTGTCGGCGAGGCCGGCACCATCGCCTCCACCCCCGCGGTCGTCAACGCCGTCGTCGACGCGTTGCGGCCCCTCGGCATCAACGACATCACGATGCCATGCACCCCCGAGAGGGTGTGGCGGGCGATCCAAGACCACGCCAACGGTTCTGAAGGAGCAGCCCGATGATCCCCTCCCAGTTCGACTACGTGGCACCACGGACCGTCGAGGAGGCTCTGGCAGCGCTCGCCGAACACGGCGACGACGCCAAGGTCCTCGCCGGTGGCCAGAGCCTGCTGCCGATCCTGCGGCTGCGGATGAACAGCCCGGAGACGGTGATCGATCTGGGGCGCATCCCGCAGCTGCGGGAGATCACCGATGATGGCGATGCCATCGTGGTCGGCGCCATGGCCACCCACGACGAGGTGCGCAAGAACCCCCTCGTCAGCGAGCATGCCCGGCTGCTGTCGGTGACGCTCGCGGAGGTGGCTGATCCGCAGGTGCGCCACCGCGGCACCCTCGGCGGTGCGCTCGTACACGCCGACCCCGCCGGGGACGTCGGCGCACCCGCCCTGGCGCTCGACGCCGAGATGGTCGTCGTCGGCCCGAACGGCTCGCGCACCATCCCGGCGGAGGACTTCTTCGTCGGGCTCTTCACCAGCGCCGTGGGGGAGGACGAGCTGCTCACCCAGATCCGCATCCCCAAGCACACCGGGTGGGGAGCCCATTACGAGAAGTTCGTCCGCCTGGTGCACCAGTGGTCGATCGTCGCGGTGGCTGCCACCCTCAAGGTCGAGGGCGGCAGCATCGCCGATGCCCGGGTGGCGCTGACCAACATGGGGGCCACCCCCCTTCGCGCCCGATCCGTGGAGCAGGCCCTGATCGGGCAGGCTCCCACTGCCGACGCCGTCCGCGAGGCGGCGGCGAAGGCGGCCGAGGGCACCGACCCACCCTCCGACCTCAATGGCGGAGCCGACTACCGGCAGCATCTGGCGGGCGTCCTGACGCGCCGCGCCGTCCTCGCTGCAGCAGGAGCGTGAACCATGGATCTGGAGCACCAGTTCACCGTCAGCGCGCCCATCGACACCGCCTGGGCCACGATGATGGACATCGAAGGGGTCGCGGAGTGCTTCCCCGGAGCCACCCTGACGTCCGCGGACGGTGACTCGTTCGAGGGCACGGTCAAGGTCAAGCTCGGGCCGATCGCCATGGTCTACAAGGGCAGCGGGGCCTTCGCCGAGCGGGACGACAGCGCCCACCGGGCCGTCATCGAGGCCAAGGGCAGGGACAAGCGCGGTAACGGCACGGCCGGGGCCACGGTGACGATGAGCATGACCGAGTCCGGCTCGGACACCTCGGTGACCGTCGTGACCGACCTCAACGTCACCGGCAAGCCCGCGCAGTTCGGCCGGGGCGTCATGCAGGACGTCTCCGACAAGCTGCTCGGGCAGTTCGTCGACTGCCTCGCGACGAAGGTGGCGGGCCCGGCCGCGCAGGAGTCGGCAGCACCGGCGGCGGAGACGCCCGCATCGGCGGACACGCCCTCTGGTGGGTCCGCTGCCGACGCAGGCGCCGGCGCGGCTCCTGCGACGAGCTCGGACTCCGGAACCGACTCCGGGGTCGCCGCAGCCCCTGCCGCCGCAGCCATGCCCGCGGCGGCCGTGACGGGGGCTGCCGCATCCTCGGGCCGACCTCCCGAGTCGGCGTCGCCCGCCCAACCCGCTTCCACGGGCGCGGCGGCGCCCGCGTCCGGAAGTGGGTCCCGAGCCTCGACCGGCAGCGCCGGCGCGAGGTCCGGCGGTGGCTCCAGCGATTCCCTCGACCTCGGGGCCGCGGTGATGCCGGCGATCCTGCGCAGCTACGCCCCGTACGCGGCCGTCGGGGTCGCGGGTCTCGTGCTCGGGTGGCTGCTCGGGCGTGGTCGGCGTCGTCGCCGGGCGGCGGCCCGCTGCTGCTGCCGCAAGGGTGGGGCCTGACCACCGGACACTGGCCGAGGTGCTCGCTCGCGGCTCGGGGCCGTCCTCCAGGGATGGCCCCGGGCCGTTGACGCACCGTAGCTCTTGAAACCGGGTTCAGGTGTCTCTAGTCTCCGAGGACACGACTCGAAGAGGAGCTTGACATGGTGGCCGTACCGACCGTGACCGGAAGCATCGACTCCGCCGACCTGGGCCGCGTGCTGGCCCACGAGCACGTCTTCGTCCTCGGCGAGGAGTACCGGCAGAACTACCAGGACGACTGGGACGAGGACACCAAGGTCGCCGAGGCGGTCGAGGAGCTGGGCGCGCTTCCGTCCCTGGGCATCGACACCATCCTCGACCCCACCGTCCTCGGGCTCGGGCGCTACCTGCCACGAGTGCAGCGCGTCGCCGAGCAGATCGACCTCAACATCGTCGTGGCGACCGGCCTGTACACCTACAACGAGATCCCATTCCAGTTCCACTACAGCGGTCCGGGACTGCTCTTCGACATGCCGGAGCCCCTCACCGAGCTCTTCCTCAAGGACCCTGCGTGAGGGGATCGCAGGCACCGGTGTGCGCGCCGGTTTCCTCAAGTGCGCCATCGAGGAGCAGGGCCTGACCCCGGGCGTCGAGCGGGCCATGCGCGCGGTCGGCCAGGCGAGCGCACCGAGCGGGGCTCCCATCACGGTCCACACCAACCCGCACACCGGGTCGGGCCTCGTCGCCCAGCGCGTGCTCGCGGAGGAGGGGGCCGACCTGTCGAAGGTCGTCATCGGCCACTCCGGCGACACGACGGATCTCGACTACCTGATGAAGGTGGCCGACGCCGGCTCCTATCTCGGCATGGACCGCTTCGGCCTGGACGTGCTGCTGCCCTTCGAGGACCGGGTGGCGACCGTCCTGGAGCTGCTGCGGCGGGGATACGCGGAGAAGATGGTGCTCGCGCACGACGCCGCGTGCTTCATCGACTGGTTCGACCCCGAGGCCAAGCGGCAGGCCGTGCCCCGGTGGAACTTCCGCCACATCAGTGAGGACGTCATCCCCGGCCTGCTCGAGGGCGGTGCCAGCGAGCAGGACATCGAGACGATGCTCGTGAGCAACCCGAGAGCGTACTTCGAGCGGTAGTGCCGGCTCAGCCCAACGAGTCGACGAGCTCCACGACCCGACGGGTGAAGATCCGCGCCTCCTCAGGCTGGTACTCGCCGAGGGAGGGGTCGCTGAAGAGGTGCCCCTCGCCCTGGTACTCCACGTAGGCGAACTCGCCCCCGGCCCGCTCGACGTCCTCCTGGAGCTGCTCGTCGATCATGGCGTCGAACTGCCGGTCCTCCTCGTGGAAGGGGTCGCCGGCGGTCACGTGGACCTCGCCGGCGACGCCGGCGGGCCACGTCGCCCCCAGATGGTGCATCGGGATGCCGCCGCCGACCATGACGACCGCCCGGGCGGTGTCGGGACACTGGGCGGCCACCCACTGGGCGATCGCTGCACCGACGGAGAAGCCGACGGCGACGAAGGGGGCGCCGACCCCCTTCGCCACCTCGAGGCCGCGGACCTGCAGGGTCTCCTCGCCGATCTCCTTGGTGCGGGCCATGCCGCTGGGGTAGTCGTCGAAGGTCTGACCGTCGTACGGGTCGACGGTCGTGACGTCGTGGCCGGCGTCGGTCAGGGTGTTGGCGAGATCGGTGATTCCCTGACGGACACCGAGGATGGACGGGAAGAGCAGGACGTGGGCCATCTCGCCACCCTAGGGCCGGGCCGCGACGCCGTCAGCGGGCGAAGACCGGTGTTCGCTTCTCGACGAAGGCGCTGGCGGCCTCGACGTGGTCCTCGGTCAGGCCGCACTCCTTGTGCCGAGGGACCTCCGCACGCATCGCCTCGGACAGGGTCTGGAACGGCACCTCGCGCAGGTTCTGCTTGATGTGCGCCAGCGCCAGGGCAGGCCCGTCCGCCAGCCGTCGAGCCATCTCGTGGGTGCGCTCCGCGAGCTCCTCCTCGGGCGCCATCTCGTTGAGCAGCCCGAGATCGAGGCAGGCCTGACCGTCCAGGCGCGGGTTGAGCAGGAGCAGTTCGCGGGCCCGGGCCGGTCCGACGAGCTGGTGGAGGAACCACGCCACGCCGAAGTCCCCGGACAGCGCGACGGTGGCGAAGGCCGTGGCCATGACGCAGCGCGGTGTGCCGATGCGCAGGTCCGCGGCGAGGGCCAGACCCAGACCGGCGCCCGCGGCAGCGCCCGGGAGCGAGGCGAGGACCGGCTTGGGGAAGGTGTGGATCCGACCGACGGTCAGCTCCTGGTGGTGGACCTGCTCGGCCACCGCCGCGGGATCCACCTCGCTGGCGCCGCCCCCTTCGCCGCCATCGGCATCGAACTGCTGGACGTCCCCACCGGCGCAGAAGGCACGCCCGGCGCCGGTGAGGACGAGCGCCCGGACCCGGGAGTCGTCGGCACTCTCCTGCAGCAGCTCACCGAGCCGCTCGATCATCGGCTCGGACATGGCGTTGCGGCGGTCCGGTCGGTTGAGGGTGATGGTCGCCACCCCGTCGGTGAGGTCGTGCAGGACGTGGTCGGTGTCGGTCATGGGGAGCTCCTCGGGTGTGGAAGGGGGTGGGTGGACACAGTGGGTCAGCGGCGGGTGAGCACGGACGGGATGAAGGCGACGGCTGCCGCGAGGGGAAGGACGACGAGCGTCAGCATGGCGCGTGCCAGGCCGATCTGGGCACTGAGCCCGCCGACGGTCGCTGCCCCGAGGCTGCCCCCCATGAGGAAGACGAGGGTGAGCAGACCGAGGGCGCCACCCCTGGTGTGGACCGGGACGGAGTCGGCGACGAGTGCCGTCATGGCGGGCTGCCCGAGGCCGAAGGACAGCATCAGCGCGAGCGTCGCGAGGACGAGCAGGGGACCGGAGACCAGGGCCACGCCGCACGTGGCCAGGCTGAGTGCGAGGGCGGTGCCCAGGGTCGCGAGGAGCTGGCTGCGGGCGGGGCCGAGGCGCACGAGTGCCGGCCCGTTGACGCGGGGGGCCACGATGCCCAGAGCCGCACACGGGATGAGCAGCAGGCCGATCTGCACGCCGGTCCACCCGTGGGTGGTCAGCGCCGTCGGGATGGCCACGAGCATCCCGAACCACGCCGATGGCAGGCTCACGGCCGTCAGAAGGCTCTTGCGGGCGCCGGAGTCCCCGATGAGCGCAGCTTGCACGATGCCGTCCGGATGCCGACGTGAGCGCAGGACCGCAACTGGGGCAGCGGTGGCCAGGGCGAGGAGCCCGATGACGGCCGGGAGGGGCCCCAGGGTGGCCCACTGCAGGGCGATGACGGCCCCCGTGGCCGCGACAGCGATGAGCGCGGCACCGGGCGCGTCGAGGGTGGCGCCGGTCTGGCGCCGGGTCGGCAGATCACCCCACAGCAGCGGCATCACGAGGAGAGCAGCGAGGGGGATGGCCACCACGGGACGCCACCCGAGCGGTTCGACGAGCATGGCACCGATGACCGGGCCGAGGGCGTTGACGGTGGCCCCGACGCCGGCGTACGTGGCCATCGCCCGCGCTCGTGAGTCGCCCTCGAAGACGGCCTGCACGGCCGCCAGCGTCAGGGCCGGGACGGCCGCGGCGCCGAGCCCCTGCAGGGCGCGGGCGGTGATGAGCGCCGGCAGGTTCGGGGCGAGCGCGCCGGCGCAGGCGGCGGCCACCATGATCGCCAGCCCGAGCGCCAGGGGCGCCCGGATGCCGAAGATGTCGCCGAGCCGGCCGAAGACCGCGCTGCCGACCGCCAGGGCGAGGGAGTAGCAGCTGACGACGAGCGCGGCCCGACCCGTGGTGACGTCGAGATCTGTCGCGATGGTCGGCAGGGCGACGGCGACCGCTGCGCTGCCCAGGCCGGTCACGCCGAACAGGACCGCCAGGCCCGTGGCCACGACGCCACGCACCTCGGTCCGGCTGGACGTCAGTTCTGCCACGGGGCCTCGATTCGGACTTGAATATGAATCAGAGTTCAAGTATACATTCCTCAACACGTTCTTGCTCGAGGAGGAGAGCCGCATGAGCTCACCATCATCGCCCGAGGCGCCGGAAGTGGGCGCGGGCGCCCCGCTGTCGGCTCTGCTCATCGACTTCGGTGGCGTGCTCACCACCCCGATCTCCGACGCCTTCGGTGCGCTGAGCGCCGAGGCCGGACTGGCGGCGGGTGAGGCGCTGTCCCTGCTCGCCGGTCACGAGGGTGCCCGCACGGCGCTCCGCGAGCACGAGGAGGGCCGCCTCGACGACGAGGGCTTCGAGGATGCCTTCGCGCAGGCGCTCGCCGAGTCCGGTGGCCGGATGGAGGCTCGTGGGTTGCTGGCGCGCATCGAGGCGCGCATGCGGCTGGACGAGCCGATGGTCGAGCTGGTCCGCGAGGTGCGCCGACAGGGCGTCCCCGTGGCGCTCGTGTCCAACTCCCTGGGACGTAACTGCTATGCCCGGGTCGACCTCGACGAGCTCTTCGACGTCACCGTGATCTCCGGCCGGGTGGGCGTGCGCAAGCCCTCGCGGCGCATCTACGCCATGGCCTGCGAGCAGCTCGGTGTCCCGCCGGAGCAGTGCGTCCTCGTCGACGACCTCGAGCACAACCTCGTCGGCGCGGCACGTCTGGGCATCGTCGGGATCCACCACCGGCAGGCGGGCGAGACCGCGGACCGCGTCCGCGAGCTGCTCGACCTCCCCGCCACGACGACCGCCACCCCGTGACCCAGTGCCCCCCCACCCAGCCAAGCCACATCAGCAAAGCCAACCAAGGACGGTTCAGATGTTCGATCTCAGTGAGCGTGGTCAGGAGTACCACGACAAGATGCTCGCCTTCATGGACGAGCACGTCTACCCGGCCGAGTCGGTCTACCGGGAGCAGATGGCTGCGGCCGGCGACCCCAACCACCACCCGCAGGTCCTCGAGGACCTGAAGGCGCAGGCACGCAGCCAGGGTCTGTGGAACCTCTTCCACCCGCACCCGGAGTGGGGCCCGGGCCTGACCAATCTCGAGTACGCGCACCTGGCCGAGATCACCGGCCGCAGCATCGAGATCGCCCCCGAGGCGATCAACTGCAACGCCCCCGACACCGGCAACATGGAGGTGCTCACCCTCTTCGGGACCGACGAGCACAAGGAGAAGTACCTCAAGCCGCTCCTCGCGGGTGAGATGGCCTCCGCCTTCGCCATGACCGAGCCGGCCGTCGCCAGCTCGGACGCGACGAACGTCGAGACCCGGATGGTCCGCGACGGGGACGAGTACGTCATCAACGGTCGCAAGTGGTGGACGTCCAACGCTCTGCACAAGAACTGCAAGGTCATGATCGTCATGGGCAAGACCGACCCGGACGCCCCGACCCACCGACAGCAGTCGATGATGGTCGTGCCGATCGACACCCCGGGCGTGACGATCGAGCGTGGTCTGCCGGTCTTCGGCTACATGGACCGCGAGGGCCACGCCGAGGTGACCTTCACCGACGTGCGCGTGCCGGTCGATGCCCTCCTCGCCGGTGAGGGGGACGGCTTCATGATCAGCCAGGCCCGCCTCGGGCCGGGGCGCATCCACCACTGCATGCGCGCCATCGGCGTCGCCGAGCGGGCCCTTGACCTGATGATCGACCGGGCGCAGAGCCGCACGGCCTTTGGTGAGCCGATCGCCAACCGTGCCAACATCATGGACTGGGTGGCCGAGTCGCGCATCGAGATCGAGATGGCCCGGCTGCTCACCCTCAAGGCCGCGCACATGATGGACACGGTCGGCAACAAGGTGGCCCGCACGGAGATCGCGGCGATCAAGGTCGCCGCTCCCAATGTCGCACTGAAGGTGATCGACCGGGCCATCCAGGTGCACGGCGGAGGCGGCGTCAGCGATGACTTCCCGCTGGCCATGTGGTACGCACACATGCGTACGCTGCGTCTCGCGGACGGGCCCGACGAGGTGCACAAGATGACCATCGCCCGTCGCGAGTACCGGCGGCGCAGCCCCGAATGGGGCAAGAAGAAGTAGAACGGTCGGGACGAAGGAGACGCGATGCAGGATGCGAGCGACGGCAACGACGTGACCGAGGGACTGGACCCGCAGGCCATGTCGACCTGGCTGAAGGATCTGGGGATCGGCATCGAGCCGCCCCTGACCTTCGCCAAGGTGGGTCTGGGCCAGTCCAACCTCACCTATCTCGCGACGGACGCGAAGGGGGAGCGGCTCGTCCTGCGTCGTCCGCCCCTGGGTGAGCTGCTCGCCTCCGCGCACGACGTGGCGCGGGAGCACCGGATCCTCTCGGCGCTGCAGGGGGGCGACGTCCCACTGCCGGTCGTGCACGGGCTGTGCGAGGACCCGGCCGTCACGGACGTACCCGTGCTCGTCGTCTCCTTCGTCGACGGCGCGGTCCTCGACGAGCGCGCCGACGCCGAGATGCTCTCCCCCGACGCCCGTCACCGGGTCGGCTTCTCCCTCGTGGAGACCCTCGGGCACATCCATCAGGTCGACCTCGAGGAGGTCGGCCTGACGGACCTGGCCAGCCACAAGCCCTACGGCGCCCGGCAGCTGCGCCGGTGGTCGCGCCAGTGGGACCTGTCGAAGACCCATGAGCTGCCCGAGCTGGAGCGGCTGACCGAGCGGCTGAGAGCGCTCGACCCCGGACCGGGCGAGATCGCCCTGGTCCACGGCGACAGCCACCTGCGCAATGTCATCATCGACCCGCGGGCGGCCACCGTCCGCGCCATCCTCGACTGGGAGCTGTGCACGCTCGGGGACCCGCTCGCCGACCTCGGTACCCTGCTGGCCTACTGGCCGCAGCCGGGGGATCCGCCGTCGATGCGCTTCGACGCCTCCATGGTCGCCGGATTCGCCACTCGCTCGGAGCTCGTCGAGCACTACGCGAGCGTCACCGGTCGCGACGTCTCGGCAGTGCCCTTCTGGCACGCGCTCGGTCTGTGGAAGCTGGCGATCATCCTCGAGGGCGTGCGCCGGCGGCAGCAGGACGACCCGCGCAACCTGACCGCAGTGGGTGCCATCCCGGCCTCGGCGGTCGACGAGATCGTCGTCTGCGGGCATCGGGTGGTGGACGGGGGCTAGATGTACTGACCACGGAGGTTAGGCACACAGTCCAGGGTGTCGACGTGACATGAGGACGACCTCCGGGTGAGGTGTGGAGCTGTCAAGGAACCGCTCCTCAACCCGGAGGTCTTCAATGCCCCACGCTAACGCCCCGTTGTCTCCTACCGGTCGCCTGCGATTGGCCCGGTGCGTCGTCGAGGACGGCTGGCCGCTGCGACGGGCGGCCGAGCGGTTCAGCGTCTCGGTGACCACGGCCAGACGGTGGGCCGAGCGGTACCGCGCCCAAGGCCGTGCCGGCATGGTCGAGCGCTCCAGCCGGCCAGCTACCTGTCCGCACCGCACGTCCCGGCATCGCGAGCGACGGGTGGTCGGCCTGCGGGTGAAGCGCCGGTGGGGACCGGCCCGGATCGCCTACCACCTGGGCATGCCCCCCTCGACCGTGCACAAGATCCTCACCCGGTACCAGTGCCTGCGCCTGTCGTGGACCGACCCGGCCACCGGCGCGCCCGTACGGGCGCAAAGGCGCAAGGTCCGCCACTACGAGCACGAGGCCCCCGGGGACTTGGTCCACGTCGACATCAAGAAGCTCGGGCGCATCCCCGACGGTGGGGGACACAAGGTGCACGGACGTCAGCGAGGCAAGCGCAACTCCGGGGCCACCCGCCCGGGCTACTGGCACATCCACAACGCCGTCGACGACCACTCCCGCCTGGCCTACAGCGAGCTGCTGCCCGATGAGCGCCAGGAGACCGCCTCGGCCTTCTGGGCCCGCGCGAACGCCTACTTCGCCGCGGCGGGATCACTGTGACACGGGTGCTGACCGACAACGGGTCCTGCTACCGCTCACGCGCCTTCAACGAGGCCCTCGGCGAGGACGTCAAACACAAGTTCACCCGCCCCTACCGGCCGCAGACCAACGGCAAGGTCGAACGGTTCAACCGCACCATGCTCGAGGAGTGGGCCTACGCCCACGCCTACGGCAGCGAGGCCGAGCGCGTCGCAGCCTTCCCCGAGTTCCTCCATCACTACAATCATCACCGCGGCCACACCGCACTCAAGGGCTCCTCACCCGCCGACCGCGTACCCAACCTGAGTGGGCAGAACACCTAGACGGCACCTCTCTGGGTGTGTCCGGTGAACGGTGTAACCGGCATCTTCTTGTTAGAGGTTCTCCGCGGCCGGCATGCGGTCGGCGAAGGTGACGGCGAAGGCGTTCAGGGCTGGCTTCCACCGGGTGACCCAGCGTGCCTGCCCGGTGCCCCTGGGGTCCAGTGACCTCGTGACCAAATACAGCGTCTTGAGCGCTGCCTGTTCGGTCGGGAAGTGACCCTTGGCGTTCACCGCCCGCCGGTAGCGCGCGTTCAAAGACTCGATCGCGTTAGTCGAACAGAGCACTCGGCGGATCTCGACGTCATAATCCAGGAACGGGATGAACTGCTCCCACGCGTCGCGCCACAGTCGGGATATCGCCGGGTAGGCCTTGGCCCATTTCTCCTCGAACTCCTCGAACGCGGCCCACGCGGCCTGCGGTGAGGGCGCCGTGTAGATCGGGCGCAGGTCGCGGGCGATGTGGTCCCAGTACTTCTTCGAGGCGTACCGGAACGTGCCTCGGATGAGGTGGATGATGCAGGTCTGGACCGTAGCCAGTGGGAAGACCTGGTTGACCGCGTCCGGCAGGCCCAACAGGGGCGTCGCAGACGATGAAGAACACATCGCCCACGCCGCGGTTCTTGATCTCGGTGAGCACGCTCATCCAGAACTTGGCGCTCTCGCCGTGCCCGGCGGTACCGGCCCACAGCCCGAGCACGTCTCGTCGACCCTGCAGGTCGACGCCGATCGCGGCGTAGAACGGCCGGTTACCGACCTGCCCGTCACGGACCTTGACATGGATCGCGTCGATAAAGATCGCGGCGTACACCGGCAGCAGCGGCCGGGCGCACCACGCCTGCATGTCCTCGAGCACCCGGTCGGTGATCACACTGACCCGATCCTTGGACACCGAAGCGCCGTAGACCTCGGCGAAGTGGGCGCTGATCTCTCCCGTGGTCAGGCCCTTGGCGTACAACGAGAGCACGACCGTGTCCACATCGCCCAAGCGGCGTTGCCGCTTGCGGACGGTCTTCGGCTCGAAGCTGCCCTCGCGGTCACGGGGGACCTCGATGTCGACGGCTCCGACGTTGTCGGTGGTCACCGTCTTCGTGCGGGTGCCGTTGCGGGAATTGCCACTCCCACGACCTTCGACGGCGTGCTTGTCGTACCCGAGGTGATCGTTCATCTCCTCATCGAGACCGGTCTCCAGGACGGTCTTGGTCAACGTCTTCAACAGCCCCTCTGGCCCCGTCAGGTCCTCACCACGAGCACGGGCGGCCTTGACCAGCTCACGCACCGCGGCCTGCTCAGCCTGGGCTGTTTGGGACTTCTGCACGGTCTTCTTCAGCGAGCTCATGCCCGCAAGGTTCTCGGTCATCACGACCCCTTCCCGCCGACCTACGTCGGCGTGTCGGGCCGGTTACACCGTTATCCGGACAGTCCCGCCGGTTACACCGTTATCCGGACAGTCCCACCTCTCTGTGTCAAGTCGTCTCGAGTGGTCCGGTTGCAGGGTCGGTCATGGCGGGTTTGGGAAGTGACTTGTCCGAAGGCCGGTGGTAGGGGTTTAGCCGGCCGCGCTGGAGTTGAGAGCCGCCCCCTGGTGTCCTCCTGGACCCGCCGCTTGGGTTTGGCTGTTTGCGTCGAGGAATAGGCGTCGATAGACAGCGTCGGACAGTCGTCGTTTCAGGCATCGCAGCGCTTTTTTGTGGCTCTTCCCGGCGGTCCGTTTTCGCTGGTAGTAGGCCCGGCCGGGTGCATCGTGTCGGATCTGGGTGATGGCCATGGTGTGCAGGCAGCAGTTGAGTTGCCGGTCCCCGGCGCGTGAGGGACGGTGACCCACGACGTTTCCGGATGACACCTCGATGGGTGCGGTGCCGGTGTAGGAGGCGAACGCCGCGGCGGATCGAAACCGGTGGATGTCTCCGACGCGGGCCAGGAACTTGGCCGCTGTCAGCGTGTCGATCTCTCGCCTTTCGGTCAGTGTGGTCTGGCTGTCTTGGACGGCCTGGGTGATCTCGGTGTCCGCTGCCGCAATGCGTCGGTCGAGGTGTCGGACCTCGGCAACGAGTTCAGCGGCGAGTTTGCGCGGTAGGGCACGCCATGACGTCGTGGGACCCGAGCGACGGTGCGGGCGGGCACCTCGAGCTGTGAACCGATCCAGTCCTGACCACGACGCTCCCGCCGGCGTGTGGCCACGATCGCTTCCTCGACCTCCACCCGAATCTGGCGCGGGCAGTGGTGCGGACGCGAGGAACGCCCCCACAAGCCGTCGTGGCCCTCTTGACGGAACCGGTTGATCCACCGGTGGCGCACTGCCGGGAGATGCCTTGAGACTTGGCAGCGTGGGCCACGGCCCAGTCTTGCTCGCAGACCCGCTCGATGAGCAGTTGACGGCCACGCACGTTCAGGCAGGCACTACGGTGAGACACGAGGACCTCCGGTCGGTAGGCGACTCAGACATCACCCACCGCACCCGGGAGTCCTCCCCTACATCAACGACTCAACCGGAGTGTCACCAACCTCTCGGTCGAGTACAGCACAGCTAGAATGTCCACCATGCCGAGCGAGAGCACAACCGTTACCACCGAGACCCCGGACCTCGTCGACGCCGCGAAGCTCGGGACGCAACCCCAGACCGCGCGCGGCAAGCGCACCCGTGACGCGTTGATCGCGGCAGCCCGGACGGTCTTCGAGCGGGACGGGTACGTCGACTCGCGCCTCGTCGACATCGCGGCCGAGGCGAAGTGCTCGATCGGCAGCTTCTACACGTGGTTCGACAGCAAGGACGAGGTCTTTGCCGCGGTGCTCCACGAGGCCCAGAGCGAGATGCTCCACCCCGGGACGGGACGCATCGAGACATCGGATGACCCGGTGGCGATCATCGGGGCGAGCAACCGCTCCTACTTCGAGGCGTACCGGCGCAATGCTCGGCTCAATCAGCTGCTCCTGCAGGTGGCTGCGGTCGACACCCGCTTCCGGACGATGCGACAGGCCCGCGCCAGCGCCTTCGTCTCGCGCAACGCCCGGGCCATCTCCGAGCTGCAGCAGCGGGGGCTGGCCGATCGTGGTGTCGATGCGACGATGGCGGCGATGGCCCTCTCCGGCATGGTCTCGCGATTGGCCCAGGATGCCTACAACGCCAGCGTGGACGTCCCGGTCGACGACCTCGTCGAGACGGCCACCCGTCTGTGGACCAATGCGCTCGGACTGACCACCCCGGAGCTGCGGGCCGACTGATCCCACCGGACCCACGATGATCGGGCCACCCGAGAAACCCCGGCTTCCCCTGTGTGCCAGCCTGTGTGTGAGTCAGTCGTTCTTGGAAGAGAGCGATGTGTCTGATGACAGCGAGCAAGATCTTCACGGCCGAGCAGAAGCGTGAGCTTGTGTACGCGTATGTGCGACTGCCTCATGGCAGCAAGGGGAAGTTCCTGACGGATCGGGGTATCAAGTGGCACTCGATGAGTCGCTGGCGTTCGCAGGTCTTTGCCGACACGCTGGAGGTGGATCTGGTGCCCCGGGGAGGTTCGGTGGTCAATGTGGAGGAGTCAGCAGCGCTAGCGCGGCTGATTCGGCAGAACGAGGCGCTGCAGCAGCAACTCGAGGCCGAGCGGGCCGAGCGCGAGCAGCAGGTCGCGGGCAAGGAGGCCGAGCTGGCGGTGCAACGCCGCACGATCAACGCGCTGGGAAAAGCTATCGAGTTCTTGCGTCCCGACGGCGAGGGCAAGAACTCGACCCAGCGGGCCCCCGCCGACCAGCAGCAGTAGGAGCCACTGGTTCACAGCAAGGCTTGGACCCGGATCTGGCAGCCGCCGCCACGGTCGTGGACGTGACGGTCTGGCTGGTCACCGCGTTGACCGTTGCGGGCCTGTCCCAGCGTGCCGCGCTTTCACTAGCAGGCATGTCCCGCTCGAGTTGGTACTACCGCGCCCATCCGCGCCAAGGGGTGGCTGACCCGGTCCCGCACACCCAGCGTCGAGCCGCCTCATGGCTCTCCCCGCCGGAACGGGCCGCGATCGAGGGAAAGCTGTCCGTCGCATTCGCGAACGGGCGCTCGGTCTACCACGGGTTCTACAGCGCGCTGGATTCCGGCGACCCGGTCGCCTGCCTGTCGAGCTGGTATCGCATCGCCCGCGGCATGGAAGAGGCTCCTCCCGTGCGTCGTCGCGCCCGGCATCGTTCCAGTGCGATCCCTTCGCTGGTAGCCAGCGCACCGCTGCAGGTGTGGTCCTGGGACATCACCAAGCTCAAGGGCCCCTATCGGGGCGTGACCTACGAGCTGTACGTGGTCATCGACGTCTTCTCCCGGATGATCACCGCCTGGCGCCTGGAAACCCACGAGGACGACGACCTGGCCAAGGAGATGTTCCAAGACGCGTTCGCCCGGGCCAGCGCTTACCCGCATGTGGTGCACTCCGATGGCGGATCGTCGATGAAGTCCAAGACCCTCACCGGGCTCTTCAGCGAGCTCGGCGTGGAAGTCTCTCGCAACCGGCCCCGGGTATCGAATGACAACCCCTACAGCGAGTCAGCGTTCAAGACCGCCAAATACGCCCCGACCTACCCGGCCTACTTCACCTCGATCGAGCAGTCCCGCACCTGGGTCGAGGACTTCGTGACCTGGTACAACCACGAGCACTACCACTCAGGACTGGAAGGACACACCCCCGCCAGCGTCCACGCCGGCACCTGGACCGAAGTCCATCACCAACGCGTAACCACGATGGCGGCACTGCACACCGCTCACCCCGAACGCTTCACCAAACCACCGGTCATCAAGACCCCCATGGCCCACGTGGCCATCAACCACGAAATCAGCGACGACCGACTCCAAACAGGTTGACAGGTTCCGTTCGCAAGAGTCTCCAACTCCTGCGAAGCCGGGGTTTGTCATGCAGAGCCGGGCGAAGGGGGTGGGCTCACCGGGCGATGGTGACCCCGCCGTCGACGGTCAGGGTGGTGCCGACGACGTAGTCCCCGGCGGCGGAGGCGAGGTAGACGGCCGCGGCAGCCATGTCCTGCGGGCGGCCGATGCGACGGGAGGGGATCTGGGCGCTGACCTCGTCGGAGTTGTCGCGGGCGTCCTTGTTCATGTTCGAGGCGAACGCGCCGGGGGCGATGGCGCTGACGACGATCCCCTCCGGGGCCAGCTGCACGCCCATCCGCTTGGTGAGGTGGATGATGCCCGCCTTGCTCGCGTGGTAGGAGTACGTCTCCAGCGGGTTGAGGGAGAGCCCGTCGATGGAGCCGATGTTGATCACCTTGGCGGGGTTCCCGCCTCGCTCGTGGCCGGCCAGGAGGAGTCCCTTGGCGGCCTGGGTGAGGAAGAAGGGGGTCTTGACGTTGAGGTCCATGACCTTGTCCCAGCCGTCCTCCGGGAAATCGTCGAACGACGCCGCCCAGGCTGCGCCGGCGTTGTTGACGAGGATGTCGAGGTGGTCCTCCTGTGCGCGGAAGGCGTCGAGCAGCGTGGTGATGCCGCCGGTGGTCGAGACGTCGACCGGGAGCGCCACGCAGCGGCCCTGCCCGAACTGCTCCGACAGCTCGGTTGCGGTGGCCTCGCACGCCTCGGCCTTGCGGGCGGTGATGTAGACGCGGGCGCCCTGGCTGAGCAGGCCCTCGGTGATCATGCGGCCGATGCCGCGGGAGCCGCCGGTGACGAGCGCGACACGTCCGTCGAGGGAGAAGAGGGAGGGGATGTCCATGTGCAGTTCCTTGGGTCGGAAGGGGTGCGTCGGTCTCGACCGTATCGATACTTGAATTCAGGTTCAAGACTTACTTGAGGTGGGATTCATGTTGTGGGATGGTGACGGCGACCATCCACCACATCATCGGCAGGAGTTTCCATGAGCTGGTCGTCGCAGGAAGTACGTCTGGCCCAGCGGCCGCAGGGTCGACCGGATGCGAGCACGTGGCAGCTGGCCACGGCCGAGGTCCCCGAGCCCGGGCCGGGTGAGTTCGTCGTGCGCGTCGAGCTCGTCTCGCTCGACCCGGCGATGCGTGGCTGGCTCAACGACGCGCGCTCCTACATCCCGCCCGTCGGTATCGGCGAGGTCATGCGCGCCTTCGCCGCCGGCGAGGTCGTCGCCTCCCAGAACGAGGACTTCGCGGTCGGTGATGCGGTCAGCGGGACCTTCGGCGTGCGTGAGCACGCGCTCTCCGATGGGGAGGGCGTGACGAAGCTCGACCTCGGCGTCGCCCCGATGGCCACCTGGCTCGGTGCGCTCGGTATGCCCGGGATGACGGCCTACTTCGGTCTCGAGGACGTCGGCCGCGCGCAGCCGGGGGAGACCGTGCTCGTCTCGGCCGCAGCCGGTGCGGTCGGCAGCGTCGTCGCCCAGCTGGCCAAGGCGAAGGGGTGCCGCGTCATCGGCGTCGCCGGCGGGCCCGACAAGGTCGCCTGGTTGCGCGAGCTCGGGCTGGACGAGGTCATCGACCGCAAGGAGGGCGACCTGCTGCGCCAGGTGCGCCGGGCCGCGCCCGACGGGGTGGACGTGTACTTCGACAACGTGGGCGGTGAGCTGCTCGACGCCGCCCTGGCCAGCCTCGCCCGTGGTGCCCGGATCGCGATCTGCGGCGCCATCTCGACCTACAACGACGAGACTCTGGCCGAGGGGCCGCGGCGGTACATGGCCCTGCTCGTCTTCCGCGCGAGGATGCAGGGCTTCCTCGTCATGGACTACCTCGACCGCTACCCCGAGGGCATCGCGGCGATCTCCCGGCTGATCCAGCAGGACCGCCTCGTCGCCACCGAGACGGTGCTCGAGGGGGGCGTCGCCGGCTTCCCGGACGCCCTGCTCGGCCTCTTCGACGGGGTCAACACCGGCAAACTGCTCCTGAAGGTCTGACCACAACTCGGCTTCGAGGCTCGTCGCAGAGCTCCTCGCACCTCAGCCAACGAAGGGAACCACCATGCGCGCCATCCACATCTCCACCCTCGAGGGTCCCGACGCCATCGAGCTCGTCGACGCCCCGGAGCCGTCCGACGACTCCCTGGTGACGATCGAGGTGAAGGCCGCCGGCGTCGCCTTCCCCGAGCTGCTCCAGACCCGGGGCCTGTACCAGATGAAGCCCGACCTCCCCTTCGTCCCCGGGGCCGAGGCCGCCGGTGTGGTCGAGAGCGCTCCCGAGGGGAGCGGCTTCTCGCCGGGTGACCGGGTGGCCGCGCTGACGCTGCTCGGGGGCTTCGCGGAGAAGGTCCAGGCGAAGCCGGACCTGACCTTCCCCCTGCCGGACGGGGTCTCCTTCGAGGAGGCGGCGTCCTTCACCTTCAACTACGCGACCGTCTACTTCGCGCTGCTCGAGCGCGGTGGGCTGGCCGAGGGCGAGAGCGTGCTCGTCCACGGCGCGGCCGGTGGCATCGGGACCGCGGCCATCCAGATGGCCAAGGCCTTCGGTGCCGAGCGCGTCATCGGGGTGGTCTCCACCGAGGCGAAGGGGGAGGTCGCCCGGGCCGCGGGCGCCGACGAGGTCGTCCTGGCCGACGGCTTCCTCGAGACGATAGGCAAGGCCTGCGTCGACATCGTCGTGGACCCGGTGGGTGGGGACCGGTTCACCGACTCGTTGCGCTCGCTGAAGGAGCACGGCCGGCTGCTCGTCATCGGCTTCACCGCCGGCGAGATCCCCACGGTCAAGGTCAACCGGCTGCTGCTGAACAACATCGCGGTCGTCGGGGTCGGGTGGGGGGCTTTCGCGATGAACCGTCAGGGCCACGTGCGCAAGGAGTGGGAGGCGATGCTGCCGCACCTGCGCAGCGGTGCCCTGCGCCCCGTCGTCGGAGCCACCCACGCGCTCGAGGACGCAGCCACCGCGCTGAAGTCCCTCGAGGGGCGCACGGTCACCGGCAAGGTCGTGCTGGTGCCATGAGCGCACTGCCCACCCTGCGCGAGGTCACCCAGATCCCTGCGGCCCGTCGCACCGTGGCCGGACCGGAGTGGGAGGACGAGAACGGGCACGTCAACGTCCTGCACTTCTACGGCTTCCACAGTCGTGCAGCCGACGACGAGTTGGCCCGGCTCGGCGTCGACGACGACTACCGCGCCTCCCGCGGGTGCGGGGTGTTCAGCGTGGAGCACCATCTGCGCTTCTTCGACGAGGTGCGCATCGGTCAGGAGGTCTCGGCCCACCTGCGGTGACTGGAGCGCGCCGACAAGGTCCTCCACGCGGTGTCCGTGCTCGTCAACCACACCACCGGTCGGGTCGCCCAACACGCTCGAGGTGCTCGAGGCCCACGTCGACCTGACGACCCGGCGGGCGCGCAGCATCCCCGACGACCTCGCCGCACGCATCGACCAGGAGTTGTCCGCCCATGCCGGCCTGGCCTGGCAGGTGCCGCTCAACGGCAGCATGGGTGTGCGCGCACGACCCTGACGGCCCCACCGCCGTGGCGCGCCGTCACGAGAGCTCGGGCCCCACGACCGGCGCGGTCGTGGGGCCCGAGTCGTGCGTTGCCGACCGGTCAGCTGCTGAACCGGCCGATCGACTCCGCCACGAGGATCGGCTTGTCGATGCCCTCGGCCTCGACGGTCAGCTCGGTGACGACGTTGACCTGGCCCGGCTTGGTCTCCTCCACCTTGGTCAGACGGGCGCGCAGCCGGATGCGTGAGCCGACCGGCAGTGGGTGGATGAAGCGCACGCGGTCGTATCCGTAGTTGAGGCTGTGCGCGAAGCCGTCGAAGGCCATCAGCTCCTCGAGGAAGGCCGGTGTGCGCGACAGGCTGTACAGGCCGTGCGCGATGGTCGACCCGAAGGGGCTCTGCGCGGCCTTCTCCGGGTCGACGTGGATCCACTGGTGGTCCCCGGTGAGGTCGGCGAAGCCGTCGATCTTCGCCTGGTCGACGAGGTGCCACTCGGTCGGGCCGAGCTCGACCTCGAGGAGGTCCGTGAGGTCCTCGACCGAGGTCGGGCGGTGCGGGGTCGTCTGGGTCATGGCGATCTCCTGTGGTCGTGAAGTGATGCCTCGAACCTAATTGAACATGAAGCCGGGTTCAAGTATGGTTGCGGTGTTCGCCGAGCCGAGACCGAAGGAGTTCTCCATGACCACGAACCAGCAGCGTGTCGCCGTCATCACCGGCGCCGCACGCGGGATCGGAGCCGGTGTCGCCCGGCGCCTCGCCTCCGACGGGATGGCCGTCGCCGTGCTCGACCTCGACGAGTCGGCCTGCGTGCCCCTCGCCGAGGAGATCACGGCCGCCGGTGGTCGCGCCCTGGCCGTCGGTGCGGACGTCTCGGATCCGGAGCAGGTGGAGGCGGCCGTGCGTCGTGTCGCCGAGGAGCTGGGGGCCCCGACGGTGCTGGTCAACAACGCCGGGATCATCCGCGACAACCTCATCTTCAAGATGGACGTGGCCGACTGGGACGCCGTCATGGCCGTGCACCTGCGGGGCGCCTTCCTGATGACCAAGGCCTGCCAGGCGTACATGACCCAGGAGAAGTTCGGCCGTGTGGTCAACCTGTCCTCCACGTCCGCCCAGGGCAACCGCGGACAGGTCAACTACTCGGCGGCCAAGGCCGGGATGCAGGGCTTCACCAAGACGCTGGCCATCGAGCTCGGGAAGTTCGGTGTCACCGCCAACGCGATCGCCCCCGGTTTCATCGAGACCGAGATGACCGAGGAGACCGCCGCCCGGATCGGGGTCGGCTTCGACGACCTGAAGAAGATGGCCTCCGAGCAGGCCGCGGTGGCGCGGACCGGCAAGCCCGAGGACATCGCCCACGCGGTCTCCTTCTTCGCCAGCGAGGGGGCCGGCTTCACCACCGGTCAGGTCCTCTACGTGGCCGGCGGGCCGTGCGACTGATGGCGGGCATGCAGGTCAAGGACGCGGTCGCCGTCGTCACCGGTGCCGCGGGAGGCATCGGCGCCGCGCTTGCGCAGGCACTGATTGACGGCGGTGCCCACGTGGTGGTCTCCGACCTCGACGAGGAGCGCCTGACGGCGACGGCCGAGCGGCTCGGGGCCGTCGCCGTGGCAGGCGACGCCGCGAGCGACGAGGTGATCGCCGCGATGGTCGCGGCCGCGGAGGAGCACTTCGGCCCGGTCGACCTCTTCTTCGCCAACGCCGGTGTCGGCGATGGCTCCGGCCTGGCGGCCGACGACGACCAGTGGCAGCTCGCCCTCGACGTCAACCTCATGGCGCACGTGCGCGCGGCCCGCCGGCTCGTGCCGGGATGGGTCGAGCGCGGGAGTGGCTACTTCGTCTCCACCGCCTCGGCCGCCGGGCTGCTCACGCAGATCGGCTCGGCCACCTATTCGGTCTCCAAGCACGGCGCCGTGGGCTTCGCCGAGTGGCTCGCGGTGTCGTACGGCGACGAGGGGGTCGGCGTCAGCTGCTTGTGCCCGATGGGGGTCGACACCGACATGCTCCGCTCCGGGATGACCTCGGCGGGTGGCGAAGGGGGGAAGGTAGCCGCCGCGGCGGTGACCGGCGCCGGCGAGGTGCTCGCTCCCCATGACGTGGCCGAGCAGGTGCTCCGGGCCGTCGAGGAGGGCACCTTCCTCATCACGCCGCACACCGGTGTCCATGAGTTCCTCCGGCGCAAGGTCGACGACCACGACCGGTGGATCCGCGGAATGCAGCGATACCAGCGACAGCTGAAGGAGAACTCCTGATGGACAACGCGGTCCGCCTAGTCTGGGACCGGGCCGAGCAGGCACCCGACGCCCCCGCCCTGCGCGAGGGTGAACGCTCGTGGACGTACGCCGAGCTGCGCTCCGGCGTGCAGGGCGCGATGGAGCAACTGCACGGGCGCGGGATCGCCCCGGGGGACCGCGTCCTGGTCGTGATGCCCACAAGCGCCGAATTCGTCCTAGCCTATCACGCGATCCTGGCGTTGGGTGCCACGGCGGTCACCGTCAACCCACTGTGCACCGCGCGCGAGCTGACTCACTTCGTCGAGGACGCCGGGTGCTCCACCGCGCTGGGGTGGCACGAGGGCGAGGCAGCGGTTCGGGCCACCGCTACGGACTGCGGGATGGACCTGTGGACCCTCCACCCCGGGGCGATCGCGACATCGGGCGACGGGCAGCCGGCCGAGGTCGCCGCTCGCGATGCGGCCGTGCTGCTCTACACCTCGGGGACGACGGGCGCGCCCAAGGGGGCGGTCCTGACCCATGAGAACCTGGTCTCCTGCGGCGTCGCACTCAACGAGGCGCTCGACCTCAGTCCCGACGACTCCATGGGGACGGCGCTGCCGCTGTTCCACGTGTTCGGCCAGGCCGCGGTGATGTTCACCGCCTACGCGGCCGGTGGCTGCCTCAGCCTGCAACACCCCTTCGACGCGGCCGGCCTGCTGCAGATGGCCGCTGACCAGCAGCTCACCGGGATCGCCGGCGTGCCGACGATGTGGAACGCCATGCTGCACGCGCAGACCGACCTGACGGCGGCAGACCTGGCGCACCTGCGTCTGGCCTGCTCCGGCGGTGCCGCGCTCCCGCTGGAGGTGGCCAAGGCATTCAAGGACCGGTTCGGCGCAGTGGTCCTGGACGGGTACGGGCTCAGCGAGACCACCGGGGCCGCGACCTTCAACAGCCTTGCGAACCCGCGCAAGGAGATGAGCGTCGGTCGGGCCCTTCCCGGCGGCCGGCTCGCGATCCTCGACGAGGACCGGCAGCCGCTCCAACCCGGCCTCGCCGGTGAGGTCGCGATCAGCGGGCCCTTCGTCATGCGTGAGTACTGGAACCGCCCCGAGGCCACCGCAGCGGTGCGCGAGGGGGAGTGGTTCCTCACCGGTGACATCGGGCGGATGGATGAGGACGGTGACCTGTGGATCGTCGACCGGAAGAAGGACCTGGTCATCCGCGGCGGGTACAACGTCTACCCGCGTGAGGTCGAGGAGGTGTTCTACGGGCATCCCGACATCCGGGAGGTGGCCGTCATCGGCGTACCCGACAACCGGCTCGGCGAGGAGATCGCTGCGGTGGTCTCGCCGCAGCCGGGGGCCGACATCGACCCGGCAGAGCTGCGAGCCTGGCTCGAGGAGCGCCTCGCGGCCTACAAGGTCCCCCGCGTCTACCAGCTCATCGACGAACTGCCCAAGGGCCCGACCGGGAAGATCCTCAAGCGAGGGCTCGACCGGGAGTCCATCTCGACCGCCGGTGACCGCCCGCCGCGAGTCACTTCCACCCACTGACCGACAGGAGCGAGACGTGGACTTCGCACTGGACAGCAGGACCCTCGAGCTGCGCGAGCAGCTCACCGCCTTCATGGACGAGCACGTCTACCCGATCGAGGCGACCTACCAGGAGCAGCTCGACGCCGCTCCGGAGCGGTGGTCGCCGCCACCGGTCATCGAGCCGGCCAAGGAGGCCGCCCGCTCCCAGAACCTGTGGAATCTCTTCCTCCCGGGGGAGGACGGCGCCGGCCTGACGAACCTCCAGTACGCCCCCCTGTGCGAGGTGCTCGGGCGCAGCCTGCACATCGCCCCGGTGGCGACGAACTGTGCGGCGCCGGACACCGGCAACATGGAGGTGCTGCACATGTTCGGCACCCCGCAGCAGAAGGAGCAGTGGCTCCAGCCGCTGCTCGACGGGCAGATCCGTTCGGCCTTCGCGATGACGGAGCCGCGGGTGGCCAGCTCCGACGCGACCAACATCGAGACCTCGATCGTGCGCGACGGCGACGAGTACGTCATCAACGGCCGCAAGTGGTACATCTCCGGTGCGATGAACCCGAATGCGCAGGTCCTCATCGTCATGGGCAAGACCGACCCGTCCGCGGACCGGCACCGCCAGCAGTCGATGATCCTCGTGCCGCGGGACACCCCCGGCGTCCAGGTGCGCCGGGGGCTGAAGGTCTTCGGCTACGACGATCGTGACCACGGCGGGCACGCCGAGATCGACTTCACCGATGTGCGCGTCCCCGCCAGCAACCTCATCGGTGAGGAGGGCGGCGGCTTCGCCATCGCCCAGGCCCGCCTCGGCCCGGGGCGCATCCACCACTGCATGCGCCTGATCGGCATCGCCGAGCGTTCCCTCGAGCTGATGATCGAGCGGGCAGCCAGCCGTGTGGCCTTCGGCAAGGCACTGTCAGAGCAGGGCGTCATCCGAGACTGGATCGCCGAGTCCCGGGTGCGCATCGAGCAGCTGCGGCTGCTGACCTTCAAGGCGGCCTGGCTGATGGACACGGTGGGCAACAAGGGTGCCCACACAGAGATCCAGGCGATCAAGATCGCCGCGCCGAGCGCCGTGGAGTGGATCCTCGACAAGGCCGTCCAGGTCCACGGTGCCGGTGGCCTCAGCCAGGACTTCCCGGTGGCGGAGTGGTACGCCCAGGTGCGCACCCTGCGGTTCGCCGACGGCCCCGACGAGGTCCACAAGAACGCCCTTGCCCGACACGAGATCCGGAGGCTGAGCGCACGTGCCTGATCTGCAGCAGCGGGTCGACGAGCTCCTCGAGAGCCACGACCCCGAGACGACACCTCGTGCCATTTTTCTTGGTGCCCAGTACGACGCCGGCCTCGCGTGGGTCCACTTCCCCGAGGGGCTGGGCGGACTGGGCCTCTCCCGAGGTCGCCAGAGCGAGGTCGACGACCGGCTCGAGGCCGTCGGTGCACCGCGACCCGACGTGGCACGCAATGCCATCGGTCTGGGCATGGCCGCGCCGACGATGGTGGCCTTCGGCACGCCGGAGATGCAGCAGCGCTACCTGCGGCCGCTCTTCGCCTGTACCGAGATCTGGTGCCAGCTCTTCAGCGAGCCCGGTGCCGGCTCCGACCTGGCCGCCGTCGCGACCCGTGCCGTCCCCGACGGTGACGAGTGGGTCGTCGACGGGCAGAAGGTGTGGACCTCCGGCGCCCACAACGCCGACTTCGCCATCCTCGTCGCCCGCACTGACACCTCGGTGCCCAAGCACGCCGGCCTGACCTACTTCGTCCTGGAGATGAACGTCCCCGGGATCGAGATCCGCCCCCTTCGCCAGATCACGGGCGAGGCCGAGTTCAACGAGGTCTTCCTCTCCGGGGTGCGCATCCACGACCGCAACCGGGTCGGCGCCGTCGGTGAGGGATGGAAGGTCGCGACGACGACCTTGAACAACGAGCGCGTGGCCATCGGCGCCGGGAACGAGCGCGAGGCGGGCCAGATCGGTGTGGTCACCCAGCGGTGGCGCCGCGACCCCTGCGTGCGCACCCCCGGCAACCACGCCGAGCTGATGCAGTGGTGGGTCGAGACCGAGGTGACCCGTCTGGCCGGCGAGCGCCTGCGCCAGGGCCTGGAAGTCGGCCAGCCCGGTCCGGAGAGCTCGGCGATGAAGCTCGCCTTCGCCCAGCAGGCACAGCAGGTCAGCGGCTTCGCCCTCGAGCTCGCGCCCGAGGAGGGTCTGACCTACCACGACTGGAGCATGGTCCGACCCGAGACCGGGTCCCTCCTCGGCCATGGCCCCGGCTTCCGCTACCTGCGGGCCAAGGGCAACTCCATCGAGGGAGGCACCAGCGAGATCATGCGCAACATTATTGCCGAGCGGGTGCTCGGCCTGCCCCCGGAACACCGCCCCGACAAGGGGATTGCCTTCAAGGACGTGCCCCGATGACCGACCTGCTCTACACCGACGTCGAGGAGTCCCTGCGCTCCAGCGTCCGGTCCACCCTCCAGCGCTCCCTCGACGAGGGCCTGGCCGCCCGGCTCTACGACGAGCCGGACACCGACACGAGTCCCATCTGGCAGGCGCTCGCCGGCCAGATCGGCCTGGCCGGTCTGCTCGTCCCCGAGTCGCTCGGCGGCGTCGGGGCCGGTCCGCGCGAGGCGGCCGTCGTGCTCGAGGAGCTCGGGCGCACCGTCGCACCGGTGCCGTTCCTCACCAGCTCCGTCATCGCCACGACCGCGCTCCTGACCGCCGGCGACGAGGAGCACCTGCCCGCCCTGGCCGCCGGTGAGCGCACCGCCGCGCTCGTCCTGCCCTGGACCGCTCGGCGAGGGACGTGGGCGTGCGTGCAGGGCAGCGTGGAGCCGGTTGCCGGTGCGCTGGGCGCAGACCTGCTCGTCGTGCCCACCACGGGCGAAGGGGGAGTGACCTCCCTTCGTGCGTACGAGTCGGGGGAGGTCGAGGTGGAGGCGATCACCTCGCTCGACATGACCCGCCCGCTCGCCCGCGTGACCGTGCGGGGGGAGGGGGTGGAGATCGCCTCCGGCCCGACGGCCGAGGCCGCAGTCGATGCGGCTCTGGCCGCCGGTGCCGCGCTCCTGCCCTCCGAGCAGCTCGGCCTGGCCCAGTGGTGCCTCGAGACGACCGTGGAGTACGCGAAGACGCGCGTGCAGTTCGCGCGGCCGATCGGCTCCTTCCAGGCGATCAAGCACCGTCTGGCCGACCTCTACCTGCTCCTCGTCAACACCCAGGCTGCCGCCCGCCACGCCGCCGGTACCCTCGCCGACGACGACCCCGACCAGCACGTCGCCCAGGCGGTCGCCCAGGCGTTCTGCGGCGACGCCGCCGTGCGCGCGGCGGAGGAGGCCCTGCAGTTGCACGGCGGGATCGGCATGACGTGGGAGCACCCGGTGCACACCCACCTGAAGCGGGCCAAGTCCGACCAGCTCGCGCTCGGGACACCGGAGCGGCACCGTGCCGACCTCGCCGGGCTGGTCGACCTCCCCGCGAGCTGACCACCCGCCCCGACCCACCCACCCGAATCACAGGAGTGACCACCATGCGCGAAGCAGTCATCGTCTCCACCGCCCGCACCCCGATCGGGCGCGCCTACCGCGGCGCCTTCAACGACACCCAGGCCCAGGAGCTGATCGGCCACGCGGTCCGGCACGCCGTCGAGCGCTCTGGCGTCGAAGGCGGCCAGATCGAGGACGTCGTCATCGGCGCCGCTCTCCAGCAGGGCTCGACCGCGGCGAACATCGGCCGTCAGGCCGCACTGCGGGCCGGGCTCCCGGTCACGGTCGCCGGCATGTCCGTCGACCGGCAGTGCGCGAGTGGCCTGATGGCCATCGCCACCGCCGCCAAGCAGGTGGTCTTCGACGGCCAGCAGGTCGCTGTCGGCGGTGGCGTCGAGTCGATCTCGCTCGTGCAGAACGAGCACATGAACACCTACCGCGCCCAGGACCCGTGGCTCGTCGAGCACGTTCCCGCGACCTACATGTCGATGCTCGAGACCGCGGAGGTGGTCGCGAAGCGCTACGGGGTCTCCCGCGAGCGGCAGGACGAGTACGCCCTGCAGTCCCAGCGTCGTACCGCGGCGGCGCAGGAGGCCGGTGCCTTCGACGAGGAGATCGTGCCACTGCCGTCGACGCAGCTGACCAAGGACAAGGCCACCGGCGAGGTCGGCTCGCAGGAGGTCACCCTCGCCAAGGACGAGGGCAACCGGCCCGGGACGGCGATCGAGGACCTGGCCAAGCTGAACCCGGTGCTGGCCAAGGACGGCACCGAGGGCTTCGCGATCACGGCCGGCAACGCCTCCCAGCTGTCCGACGGCGCATCCGCTGCCGTGGTCATGGAGGCGCAGGAGGCTTCCCGGCGCGGCCTGACCCCGCTCGGTGCCTTCCGCGGGATGGCCGTTGCCGGGGTGGAGCCGGACGAGATGGGCATCGGCCCGGTCCGCGCGGTGCCGAAGCTGCTGGAGCAGCACGGTCTGACCGTCGACGACATCGACCTGTGGGAGCTGAACGAGGCCTTCGCCGTCCAGGCGCTCTACTGCCGTGACCACCTGGGCATCGACCCCGCGAAGTACAACGTCAACGGTGGTGCGATCTCCATCGGCCACCCCTACGGCATGAGCGGTGCACGGATGGCCGGACACGTCCTCATTGAGGGCAAGCGCCGTGGCGCCCGCTACGGCGTGGTGACCATGTGCGTCGGGGGTGGGATGGGCGCCGCGGGTCTCTTCGAGATCTTCTGATGCACCGGCTGCCCCTAGCTGCCAAAGCTTGCCGAGTGTCCAGTACGGACGTCCGCCGGAATACATCGCGAAACGGGGGTGGTCAAACTTCAAACTGTCCAATAGCCTGAGATCGAATTCAGGTTCATGTATGTCCAGTTCATATAGGAGTGACAAAGATGTCGCAGATGTCGGCCACGTTCCGGAGTCAGATCGACTCGTACCTAGACCGCCTCGGCACGCGGCAACGAGCGACTTGGCCATCAGGGGTAGCGCGAGAACTCTCGTACCCCTTCGGTGAGGTCCCTCTGACCGAGTACCTGCGCAGATGGGCTCATGAGCGGCCCGAGCACCCCGTCATCACCTGGCACGGCTATGACATGAGCTACACCGAGCTAGACGACCTGAGTGACCGTGTGGCCTCCCGGCTTAATGCTCTAGGCCTGATGCCTGGCGACAAAGTCGCGGTGATGATGCCTAATGTTCCACAATTCATCGTCGCCTTCTTCGGAATTTTGAAGGTGGGCTGTGTTCATGTCCCAATCAACCCCATGTTCAGGCGCCAGGAAATCAGGTACGAGCTGGAGGACACGGGTGCCAAAGTCGCCTTCTTGCTTGACGATTTTGCCGAGGAGTTCGAGAGGGGAAGTAAGGGGACGAGGGTCGAAGTCGTGATCGCAACCTCCGTAGAGGACCTCCTTCCGCAAGGGGCAGATATGCCCTCTGGCGCCCAGAGCAATGTGCCACCAGCAGCCGGCGCAGAGCGACTTATGAACGTATTCTCGGAGCCCACGGGCAGCGTCCCGCAGGATCCGATGGACATTCATGCACTAGCAGCCCTCAACTACACTGGGGGAACGACTGGAATGCCGAAGGGCTGCAAGCACACACAAGCAGACATGCTTTACACGGCAGTCGCGGGCGCAACCCATGTTACGTCCCTCGATCGAAACTCGGTTACCCTGCTGTACCTTCCCATTTTCTGGATTGCAGGCGAGGACGGCTTCCTAGTCACCTTCGCATGCGGAGGCACAGTCGTTCTCCAGTATCGATACGACGCCTATGAGGCTGCGCAGGCTATTGCTCGGAACGGTGTTACCGCCTTTATCGGCACAGTCGATAACGCGCTTGAGGTCCTAGAAGTCTCCAAGCGAATCGATGTCAGCCTCGCAACAATAGAGACCGCAACCGTGATGTCATTTGTAACAAAGTTGTCTTCTGATGTCCGCGAGCGTTGGCGACTCGAAAGTGGTTCCGCTGCAATCCTACGTGAGAGCTCTTATGGATTGACGGAAGATCACACAATGGACACATTCACTCTTGGGCTCGACGACATTGACTTGGAGGGTCGACCAGGCTTTGTCGGCCTGCCTGTGCCAGGCACTGACTTTGCAATTATCGACTTTCTCACTGAGGAATTGAACCCAATTGGCGTTGAAGGGCAGATCATCGTCAGATCGCCCAGCATGATGGCGGGGTATTATGAGAATGAGGAAGCGACCTCCGAGACACTCCGAGACGGCTGGCTTTTGACGGGAGACAGTGGAGTCATTGATGAGCGCGGCTGCCTCCACTATTTGGGAAGACGTAAGGAAATGCTGAAGGTAAACGGCATGAGTGTTTTTCCATCAGAATTGGAATTTCAACTCAGCCTGCATTCAGATATCGCTGCAGCGGGAGTGATTGGACAGCCTGATGAGGCGAAGGGAGAAGTGCCCGTGGCGTTCGTCGAACTCCGCCATGGATGCGATCTTGAGGCAAAGGATATTGAGTCTTGGTGTAGGCAGAATATCGCCCCCTACAAGGTGCCGCGGGTTCGCGTCATCGCGGAGATGCCTATGGCTCCGACCGGTAAGGTCATGAAGAGCGAACTCGTACGCTATGCAGATGCTATTAAAGTCTCTTCGTCAACCTAGACCGAATGGGGGCATGCTCACAGACCCAGGCGGATATTCCTCTGTGACTGCACCAATTTCAAGGAACTCTAAAAGACCAGCCAATGAACCGTCAGAAATACGAGAGGATATTTATGTCACAGCAAGACAGGCAGGCCTCAGCCGCGCGATTCTCACGCGCTGACGCTTTCGCGCTCATCGCGATAGGAGTCTTCGGGGTCGTTACATTCCTCCCTTGGTCTTACAGCTCCTCGTTTCTTGGCGTCGGGATAATCGCATGGCTAATGGCCGCATCAATGGTTGTAATGCCTGCAGTCGGGTTGGTTCTCGCGTTGCTAGAGCCCGAAGAGTCCAACTCAGAGCCTCAAACTCACTCCTCACGGTGAAGGATGACACATGACTTTACTAGTAATTGCCCTATACTTCGTTTTTCTTAGTGTGATTGGTTGGCTTGCCTATAGGCGCGTCAAAGGGTCGACAGATCAGTTTTTCGTGGCCGAAAGGAGCCTCGGGACGTTCGTTAACTCTTGGGCCTTTCTCGCCTCCTTGGCGAGTGGTGGATCAATGCTGGCTGGTGTTGGTACGGCAATGGCCTTAGGGTTTCCATACATTGCGGCCACAACTGCGGGCGCGGTAGTTGGATTCGTGGTCGCTTCGATTGTGGTCGCCAAGCCACTGCGCGCTTTAGGCGAATACACTGTCCCTGACTATTTTCGCGCACGGTTTCAAAGTAGAATAATTGCTTGGGTGGTTCCACTCATCATTCTCGTTGGAAGTATGGCTTACTTGGTGGCGCAGCTCAAGGCGGCCTCAATTGTTACAGAGTATGCGCTGGGATGGGACTACAGCGTAGGAGTCATCGTCACTGGTCTGCTTTTCACAGCTTACGTCTCGGCCGGAGGGTTCCTGGCGGTTTCTTGGAACGATGTTTTCCAAGGAATTTTGATGTTCGCCGGGCTGGTTGGACTCATCATTGCAGCTTTGGGGACGATCGATGGCTTTTCGGGGTCCTTCAATATGGCCCTCACGGACTATCCGGCGCTGGGCACCGGCAGTGGAACCGACGTGTCTCCGGCGACATACGTGGGTGCGTTCATCACGGGTGTAACAGTCATGTCGGTTCTTCCGCACGTCATTATGCGCGTGTTCTCAGCGAAGAGTGTGAAGTCAGCAAAGGTGTCACTTAACGTTTCAATGCTGATATACGCCGCGATGATGCTGGGGTCAGCAACGGTGCTGACCGTGGCGGCAACCACTATTCCAAGCGTTACATCGGAGAGTGGTGACGAGGCCTTTCTCCTCATTGTGGAGAAGGTCCTTGGGCCGGTTGGCCAAGGCGTTATAATGGCGGCAGTGCTTGCCGCTATTATGTCCACGACAGCAGGATTGCTGATGGTCTGCAACGCTGTCGTAGCAAACGACATCTTCTCTCGAGTGCTTAGGCCCGAGGCGCCTCAGCGTACGATAGTCCGAGTAGCCGGGGGCGCGACTTGGATAGTTGGGGTCCTCGCAATATTGCTGGCCCTCAACCCCCCAGATCTCCTGATTGTTTTGTACATCGCGGCGCAAGGGTTCATCGCGGCGTCACTCTTTTTTCCCATGGTGCTTGGGATGTGGTGGAGTCGGTGCACGACATCCGGCGCTATCGCGGGTGTTATCGGAGGTGCGGTGATATTCGCTATTATGTTCGCCTGGGGCGGTCTTGGGACGTCCGCGGAAGTGGTTGTCGCGCTTCCAGCGTCACTCATCTTGACCGTTGTTGTGAGCCTAATGTCGGGGGAGTCGAAAGTCGGGCGAACGGAACAGGTCGAACGGGTTGTCTGACAAACAATCGAGGGTGCAGTGCCGCCAACAAGCGCATCCCCTGTGTGCCTGCCATATTGGTCGTTTCGCCTCAGACCTTGCCGAAATGGTTGTTTGCTAATGGTCCATCGAGGATTCGACGACTAGGCTAGAGGTCAATGTTGTATGGAATTTTCTTGCTTCGTATTGGAGGCTATGGCCAACTGAGTGTCCGGAATCGGCTTACCGAAGCCAGAGGAGAGCCACGCTTCGCACCCTCGTCCGACTCAGCGAGTTGCGTTGTCGGCCGCGGGTTTCGAGAGTGTGGTGATCAGATAAGGGAAGGACTCTCGATATTGTGCTTGATTTTGACGGATTTGAGCAGGTCCCTGCCGTTCGCGGTGATGGTGCCAGTGGCTTTAAGAGAGAAGGTATCGTGAGCTCGGAAACTAGACGTGGAGTTCCCGGAGTAGATGATGTTCTGACACTAAACGAGATTGCTAGGGAAATGGCGCCCCAAGAGTGGGAGGACGAAAACGGTCACGTCAACGTAGCGGCCTACTATCGATTTCATATGGAATCAGTGGCCTTGGCATTGGAGGGGCTTGGATGGACTGAAGGTCATCGACAGACGACGGGCCAGAGTGTGTTCAGCGTCGAACAGCACCTACGCTTTTACGACGAGGCCTTGGTGGGGCATGATGTAAGCATCCACCTCCGCTTGCTGAACCGCAATGAGAAAATGTTCCATGCGGTTTCGATGTTGCTTAACCGAAGCACTGGTCGCCTAGCGAATACGTTGGAGTTCGTTGAGGCTAATGTCGATTTGAGGAGTCGGAGGATGGTGCCATTCAGTTATGAGTTTGGTTCAAAGCTAGACGGAGTAATTGTGCGGCACAACGAATTGCCGTGGGCGGTGCCGCTCAATACGGGGATGGGGCTGAGGTGAACGCTGGCAGTTGTGGCCTGACTTGGGTTAGGTTTGTCGGAGTTTATGGTTTGCATGCCTGTGACCTGCGATAGCGCGTACGTGGACGCTGTCATGAGTCACTAATTGGTGCTCTACGCTCGCTGGGATAGCGTGGATTCGGTGGGTGCGTACGGCCTCGGGGGCGACGGGGGTGCAGATCGCTGAGTCGGTCGAGGGTCGCCCCTCGGCGGGGTTGTCCGCCTTGTAGGCCGAGCGCAGCTGTGGCCTTGGCCCCTGAAGGTGGACACCTCGTAAGAGAGGATCTGCATCATGGGAAGACAGCGTCGGGAGTTCAGCCCGGAGTACAAGGACGAGGCCGTGGGGTTGGTGCTCAACACCGGCCGGACGGTGGCTGTGGTCGCTCGCGAGCTCGGTATCAACGAGGCCACGCTCGGTCGGTGGGTGCACCTCCACAAGGACCGCCAGGGTGTTGGCGAGGCGCCGCTGAGCGAGTCCGAGCGGGTCGAGTTGGGCAGGCTCCGCAAGGATGTTGCTGAGCTGAAGCTGGACCGGGCGTTCCTGAAAAAAGCGTCACTCTTCTTCGCCCAGGAAGCATCAGATACGAACGTGAAGCGTTCGAACTGATGCACGCGGAGAAGAGCCACTTCAGCGTTGTTCGGATGGCTCGTCTGCTCGGCGTTTCGAGGTCGGGCTACTACGCCTGGACCAAGCGAGGGCCCTCGGCACGGGCGATCCGGTCACAGCGGATCGAGGCGAAGGTGGCCTGGTTCCACGGTGACTCCGACGAGGTTTCGGGGGCGCCCCGGATCTTGGCCGATCTACGCGAGGACGGCGAGATCATCTCGCGCAAGACCGTCGCCAAGATGATGCGCCGCCTCGGCCTGCGTGGCGTCTGCCCCAAACGGTGGAAGACCACGACGATCAGCGACAGCAACGACACCTACCCGCCTGACGCGGTGCAGCGACAGTGGGACACCGGCACCCTGAACGCCGTCTGGGTTGGCGACATCAGCTACCTGAGGACCTGGGAAGGGTGGCTCTACCTGGCGACCGTGATCGACGCCCACTCTCGCCGCGTGATCGGGTGGGCCATCGCTGACCACATGCGCACCGATCTTGTCGAGGACGCGTTGAAGATGGCGATCGTCCTGCGGGGCGAACTGCCGGGGAAGGTCGTGTTCCACGCGGACCGAGGAACTCAATATGCCTCGGATCAGATCACCCGGTTCGCGGCGACCAACGGGATCACCAGGTCGATGGGCCGGACCGGGGTGTGCTGGGATTGTGAGAGTCTCAATCACCATCAGGCGGCCTGACTCTTGCTTACGACTGACCCCGAAGTCTGGGTGTCCTGGCTGTTGATCTGTCGTCCGCTTGGTGGTGCACCACCACATGGTGCTGGCCGGGCGGGCGTGACCTCATAGGAGCCTGATTCAGCAGTCTCATCACAGTCCCGTCCACCCGACCGGCCAGCGTCACTCGCCCTGTCCCTGGTCTGGTTGGAGCAAGTACTGATGAGCATGCAACAGGTCCCCGCACACCGTCGAGTCGTCATCGGCGTCGACACCCACAAACACGTCCACGTCGCCGTCGCGATCGACGAGCTCGGCGCCACCTTGGGCAATCGCTCATTCGCAGCCGATACAGGCGGCTACCTCGAATTGATCGACTGGGCACTGGCCTTCGGCGGCAAGCCCACTTTCGGCATCGAGGGAACCGGCTCTTACGGCGCCGGTCTGGCTAGCGCGGTGCGCCGCCGCGATATCGGCGCTATAGAGGTCGTGCGTACTGACCGGCGCGATAGGCGCCTGCGGGGCAAGTCCGACTCCATCGACGCTGAGAACGCTGCCCGCGCTGTTTTGGCCGGGCAGGCCACCGCGATCCCGAAGACCGCCGACGGCACCGTGGAGATGATCCGCCAGGTCAAGGTGGCCAAGGACATCGCGGTCAAGGCACGCACTGCGGCGATGATCAGCCTCAAGCAGGTCATCGTCAACGCTCCACCGCAGCTGCGTGAGGATCTGCAGCCGCTGTCGAAGATGGCGCTGATCAACCGGTGCGCCGCACTGCGACCCGGCCAGGTCACCACGATCCTGTCGTCCTCGAAGTACACCCTGCGTGCGATCGCTCGACGGTGGCAGCACCTGAACGAGGAGATCAGCGGCCACGAGAAGGTCCTGGAACAGCTGACCACCCAGGTGGCGCCGGACCTGACCGCAGCGTTCGCGGTTGGTCCCGACACGGCAGCTGAGATGCTCATCGTCGCTGGCGACAACCCTGAGCGGATTCGCTCCGAGCCGGCCTTCGCACGACTGTGCGGCGTCGCCCCGATCCCGGCCTCCTCCGGTATGACCAACCGACACAGGCTCAACCGCGGCGGCCACAGGCAAGCAAACGCCGCCCTCTATCGCGTCGTGATCGTGCGGATGCAACACCACGAGCCGACGAAGGCCTACGTTGCTCGGCGCACCGCGGAGGGCAAGACCAAAGCCGAGATCATCCGATGCCTGAAACGACTCCTCGCCCGCGAACTCTGGGCCGCAATGCGACCCCTGCGCCAGCCCCGCGAAGCATCACCCGAAGCCGCTTGACAGATATAGGAGCATCAACGCGATGGCTGAGTCGTTCTTCGCAACGTTGAAGACCGAGTTCTACTACCGCCGCGTCTGGCCCACCAAGGCCGGCGCGAGCAAGGCTGTCGGAGCATGGATCGAGGATCGGTACAACCGTCGCCGTCGACACTCCGCCCTCGGCCAGATCAGCCCCGTCAGCTTCGAACTGCAACACTGCAACCAGCCCGCGGCAGCACTTCAAGCCGCATAGCCCGGTGTCCACGAAACGGGGTCATGGCCAGCTGCTGAGCACACTGCCAGGCGATGTCGACCTCGTCGTGACGCTCATCGGCGGCGATCGCGCGCTCCAGTCGGGCGCGATGCCGGTCGGTGAGGTTTTCTCGCCCGGTTCGCAGGATGGTGCGGATCCCCATACAGCGGGTCGTCGGTGCGGCCGCGGTGGCCGCGGGTCTGTTGCTGGACGCGCCGGCGCACTAGTCAACGGCCTGGGTTCCGAGCTTGACCACGTGGAAGGCATCGACGATGGCGACGGTGTCCTCGAGCTGGTCGTCGATGGCGTTCCTTTACCCCTGGAACGGGTCCATCGTCGCCACCTGCACGCCGGCGCGGAAGTCTTCGCCGCGCTTGGTGAGCCAGTCACGGTAGACCTGCCCTGACCGGCCGGGGACGAGGTCGAGCAGCCGGGCGCTCACCTTCCCCTGCGCGTTGCGGGTCAGGTCGACCATCCCGATCAGCTCCTTCGGCCCGCGGCCGCCGTCCTGGGGCGGCTTGGTACTGACTTGGTGCCAGATGATGGAGCCACCGCATCAGACGCGTAGCGGCGGGGGAGTTGTCCACACCGTGCGCCAGGTCGTGCCCAGTTGTCTGGCCAGCCTCTGCACGGAGGCGTTCTCCCGTCGCATCCGCCTGATCGCCCACCAGCACGCTCGCGTCGACAACATCGCCCGCGAGGGCGCGATCTGGCCTGACTCGTGCCACTTGATGCCCGGATGACGCTTGGGGTCGACTTTTCGGCCATTTCTCGGGGTGCTGGCGGGCTGAGTGACACACCCCGGCCCTCGGTAGGGTCGAGGTCGTGGTGTTCGTGCGGAAGTCTCCAGGGCGGTCGGGGAGCACGAAGGTGCAGATCGCGGAGCGCCGAGCCGGGCGGGATGTGGTGCTGGAACACGTCGGCACCGCTCGTGGGGAAGCCGAGCTGGCGGTACTGATGGCGCAAGCGCGCCGACGACTGCGGCCCGGGCAGGAGGTGCTCGACCTCGATGTCGGTCCCGCCGGCGAGGAGGAGGGTTTCCCCGAGCGGCCGGGGATGATCACGGGCAAGAGATCCGCGCTGCTGTGGCACGTTCTGTCCACCGTGTACGACCGGCTCGGGTTCGACGTCGTGGCTGATGACGCGTTCAAGGAGTTGGTGCTGGCTCGGATCATCGAGCCGACGTCGAAGGCGGACTCGTTGCGGGTGCTGGGCGAGGTCGGGGTCGAGCACGCGTCGCTGCGCACGATGTTCCGCTCGCTGGGGCGGGCGCAGGAGCGCGGCTATCGCGACCAAGTCGCGGCCGCGTGCTTCACCCACGCCGCCAGCAGTGGCGATGTGTCCCTGTGCCTGTATGACGTCACCGTGCGCCGTGAGGCGCTTGTTGTTCGAGTGGAGGTGGTCAAGTCCCCGGTAGTGGTGTAGCGCTGCGTGATCCTTCGGGGTGGGGTTAGGCGGTCAGGGCGGGCATGGTTTCGGCTCCGATCTCGGGGTCGGTGGTGGTGATGAGAGTGACGCGGCAGCGGGCCAGGACGTCGAGGCCGAGGTAGCGCCGTCCTTCGGCCCATTCGTCGGTCTGTTCGGCCAGGACGGCTCCGACCAGACGCACGATGGCGTTGCGGTTGGGGAAGATCCCAACGGAGTCGGTCCGGCGTCGGATCTCGCGGTTGAGGCGCTCCTGGGGGTTGTTCGACCAGATCTGGGTCCACACGTCCTTGGGGAAGGCTGTGAACGCGAGGATGTCCTCCCGCGCGCCGGCGAGGTGCTCGGCCACCTGTGGGAGCTTCTCGTCGACGTACTCGATGAGCCGGTCGAACTGGGCCTGCACGCTGGGTGCGTCGGGCTGGTCATAGACACTGTGCAGCATCGCCTTGACGGCCGGCCACATCGACTTGGGCGTGACGTCCATCAGGTTCGCGGAGTAGTGGGTGCGGCATCGCTGCCACGCGGCGCCGGTCAGGTTCGCCGCGATCGCTTCCTTCAACCCTTGGTGGGCGTCGGAGGTGACCAGACGTACCCCGGTCAGGCCGCGGGCGGTCAGGTCGGCGAAGAACTCGTTCCATGCGGACCCGGTCTCGGAAGTGGCCACGCGCAGTCCGAGGACTTCGCGGTGCCCGTCGGCGTTGACCCCGGTCGCGAGCAGTACCGAGGTGGCGACCACGCGCCCGCCCTCGCGGACCTTCATCGTCAGCGCGTCGGCGGCGACGAAGGTGAACGGTCCCGCCTCGTCAAGGGGGCGGTGGCGGAAGTCCTCGACGATCTGGTCCAGGTCGGCCGCCATCCTGCTGACCTGCGACTTGGACAGGGAGTTGATGCCGAGGGTCTTGACGAGCTTGTCCATGCGGCGGGTGCTGACGCCGGCGAGGTAGCAGTCGGCGACGACGGTGATCATCGCCGACTCGGCCCGCTTGCGGCGCTCGAGCAGCCACTCGGGGAAGTAGCTGCCGGTGCGCAGCTTCGGGATGGCGACGTCGACGGTCCCCACGCGGGTGTCCAGGTCGCGGTGGCGGTACCCGTTGCGCTGCGCCGAGCGGCCCGGTGTGGGGCGGCCGTACTCGGCGCCGACGACGGCGTCGGCGTCCGCGGACAGCAGCGCGTTGATCATCGTCTGCAACAGCGAACGCATCAGATCCGGGCTTGCTTCGGTCAGGGCTTCACTCAGCAGGCCCGCAGGGTCGACAATGTGTGGTGCGGTCATCGTGATGACTCCGTTCGAGGATTCGGTAGAAGGTTGACTCGAAGGATCACACGGTGGCCGCACCTATGCCCTCAGGGGCACCTAGTCTGCCACCGCGCTACACCACTATGCGGGACTCAACTGTGGAGGTGAGAGACCTTTGCCTGATTCCCTGCCGTAGCAGGGGGTCCGTAGCTGGGGGCAGCCTGATCGCAGGGACGTGCGGGAGGGCGGGAGCAGCCCCGACAAAGCCGTGTCGCGTCAGCACCGTTGGATGGCGTGGGCGCGGCGAGCAAGCCGGAGAGGTATACGCGAGGAACCGGTGTCATCACCTGTCTTGACGTATTACCGCCTCGAACCCAGTGGATATGGGGCGGGCGCGGCCAGCCACTTGCCGGAGTGACGGGCGGTGGACCGCCCGGGGCACGAGTTGCATGTCCCGGGTTGGGTCGGCGGTGAAGGACTACGGAGTAGTCGCCGATGAGTGCTGCAGGCAGATAGCCGGGTGCCTCCTTCGGTCAGCGGACAGCAAGTGAACACGGGAAGGTCCCCGGGCCTGCCCTGTCGGCCGTGCAGCCAGCGCGGGCCGGGGGGCTGGGTGCGTCGCCTGCCGATCGGCGCGGGGGCTGGCGGAGTCGCCGTAGTACTGCGAGTCCGGGAGAGCCGGACACATCGGGAAGGGCGGCAGCGAGATGGATAGGAGGTACTGCGATGGCGCAAGAGGCGTTGGTGAACTCCGACGCTCGGGCCTTGATGGACGCTGTCAGGGAGCGGGTAGCGCGGACGCAGATCAAGTATCACCGGTGGGCCAAGACCGACCGCGACGAGCGGTTCGGGGACTTGTTCAACCTCGTGTCACACCCGGACTACCTGCGGGTGGCCTGGCAGCACGTGGCACGCAACAAAGGGGCTCGCACCGCGGGGGTCGACGGCGTCACTGTGCGTCAGATCGCCGCGCGGGGCGAGGTCGCGGAGTTCCTGAATGGGGTCGCCGCGAGCCTGAAGGACGGCACGTATCGGCCCTCGCCGGTGCGGCGGGTGCTACTCCCCAAGCCGGGCGGCAAGTCGCGTCCGCTGGGGATCCCGACCGTGACCGACCGGGTCGTGCAGCAGTCCTTGAGGATGGTGCTGGAACCGATCTTTGAGGCCGACTTCCAGCCGGTCTCCTACGGGTTCCGACCCAAGCGGCGCGCCCATGACGCGGTCGCCGAGATCCACCACTACGCCACCAGCGGGTACCGGTGGGTGTTGGACGCAGACATCGAAGGATGTTTCGACCACATCGACCACACTGCCCTGCTGGCACTGGTGCGGGAGCGGATCAAGGACAAGAAGACCGTGGCATTGGTCCGGGCGTTCCTCAAGGCCGGAGTTCTTGACGAACTCGGCCTGCAAGCCACGACCAGTGAAGGGACGCCGCAAGGCGGGATCATCTCACCGCTGCTGGCCAACATCGCCTTGTCCGTGCTGGACGAGGCGATCATGGCCCCATGGGCTGCGGGAGGCGACCAGTCAACCCAGGCTGCACGCGCCAAACGTCGCTACCACGGGTTGGGCAACTGGCGGATCGTGCGCTACGCGGACGACTTCGTCATCATGACCAACGGCAGCAAGGATGACGCCCTGGCCCTGAAAGAACAGGCCGCCGAGGTGCTGGCCGGGATCGGGCTGAGGCTTTCTGAGGCCAAGACCCGCGTCACGCACCTACGCGAAGGGATCGACTTCCTCGGCTTCCACATCCAGTGGAGGAAACGCCGAGGAGGCGGCAAGTGGTGCTGCATGGTCTTCATCAGCGACAAGGCGTTCGCGAAGATCAAGCAGACCATCCGCGCTCTGACCCCTCGCCGGTCACCACGGCCCATGACGGACGTGATCATCGAGGTCAACGCGGCGCTGCGCGGGTGGACGTCCTACTTCCGCCACGCTATCGCCGGGCGACGATTCAGTTTTCTGCGGTACTTCACCTGGAGACGCTTCGTGGCTTGGCAACGCGAGCAGCACCGCTGGAACTGGTCGAAGGTCAAACGATGGCTCCGCCGCCACAACGGCAGCTGGAAACCCATCGCGACCAACGATGTGGTCCTGTTCGACCCCACGAAAGTGCGGGTGCGACGGTACCTATACCGCGGGAACAGGATCCCCAGTCCCTACGATCCGGCCACGGCCGCCTGACGGCGACACCTCGTGGAGAGCCCGTTGCGTTGAAAGGCGCACGGCGGGTTCGGCGGGCGGTCCGGGGAAACGGAGCAGCAGCAATGCCGCCACCGGCCCCCGGACCGACCCAACACTTTGTACTTCGAGGCAGAGCACGAGGACGAGTTGCGCAAGGTTGGTTTCAGCAAGGAGCGACGGGTGGACCCGCAGGTCGTGGTCGGGCTGCTGGTCGACCGCAACGGCTTCCCCCTGGAGATCGGCTGCTACGAGGGCAACAAGGCCGAAACCACAACGATCATCCCCATCGTCCAGCAGTTCCAGGCCCGGCACGGGCTGAGCGACATGGTCGTCGTGGCCGATGCCGGGATGCTGTCGACGGCGAACCTGACCGCTTTGGATGAGGCCGGCCTGCGGTTCATCGTCGGCTCCCGAGCGGTCAAGGCGCCGGGGGACTTGCCGTCCCACTTCCGCTGGCACGGCGACGCGTTCGCTGATGGGCAGGTCATCGCTCCCCCAAGCACTCCGTGCAGGGCGGCACCCCCACCATCACTCCCAAGCGAGCCACGAGCGCAGCTCGCGCTGAGAACGATTCGGCCAAGCGTGCCGAACCGATCTGGAACCCGGCCGGGCACCCGGGGTCGTGGCGGGCGGTGTGGGCCTACTCCCGCAAGCGAGCCGTGCGCGACCGGAAGACGTTGACGTTGCAGGAGAACCGCGCCAAGGCCGTCATCGCCGGCGAGAAGGCCTCCCGCCCACCCAGATTCGTCAAGACCACCGGCGGCAACCGCGTCCTGGACCAGGCCTCCCGGCTCGTGGGCTTGAAGGGGTACGTCAGCAACATCCCCGTCGAGGTGATGCCCGCTGGTGAGGTCATCGCCAGTTACCACTCGTTGTGGCAGGTCGAGGCCTCGTTCCGGATGAGCAAGACCGACCTGCGTGCCCGGCCAATCTTCAGCCACACCCGTGAAGCGATCGAAGCGCACCTGACCATCGTGTTCACCGCTTTGGCCCTCAGCCGCGAGGTCCACAACCGCTCCGGACTGGCCATCCGCAACGTACTGCGTCAACTTCGGCCACTGCGCTCAGCGACCGTCGCGATCAACGGCTCCCAGCAGACCTTCCCGCCCGATGTCCCTGCCGAAAAGCAAGCCATCATCGACGACATCCAGGGCAACGACTTCAGGCACTAAGGCAAATGGCAGAAGTCAGGAGCGACAGCGACCGTGGAAGGCAGTTGAGTCCCGCATAGTGGTGTAGCGCGGTGGCAGACTAGGTGCCCCTGAGGGCATAGGTGCGGCCACCGTGTGATCCTTCGAGTCAACCTTCTACCGAATCCTCGAACGGAGTCATCACGATGACCGCACCACACATTGTCGACCCTGCGGGCCTGCTGAGTGAAGCCCTGACCGAAGCAAGCCCGGATCTGATGCGTTCGCTGTTGCAGACGATGATCAACGCGCTGCTGTCCGCGGACGCCGACGCCGTCGTCGGCGCCGAGTACGGCCGCCCCACACCGGGCCGCTCGGCGCAGCGCAACGGGTACCGCCACCGCGACCTGGACACCCGCGTGGGGACCGTCGACGTCGCCATCCCGAAGCTGCGCACCGGCAGCTACTTCCCCGAGTGGCTGCTCGAGCGCCGCAAGCGGGCCGAGTCGGCGATGATCACCGTCGTCGCCGACTGCTACCTCGCCGGCGTCAGCACCCGCCGCATGGACAAGCTCGTCAAGACCCTCGGCATCAACTCCCTGTCCAAGTCGCAGGTCAGCAGGATGGCGGCCGACCTGGACCAGATCGTCGAGGACTTCCGCCACCGCCCCCTTGACGAGGCGGGACCGTTCACCTTCGTCGCCGCCGACGCGCTGACGATGAAGGTCCGCGAGGGCGGGCGCGTGGTCGCCACCTCGGTACTGCTCGCGACCGGGGTCAACGCCGACGGGCACCGCGAAGTCCTCGGACTGCGCGTGGCCACTTCCGAGACCGGGTCCGCATGGAACGAGTTCTTCGCCGACCTGACCGCCCGCGGCCTGACCGGGGTACGTCTGGTCACCTCCGACGCCCACCAAGGGTTGAAGGAAGCGATCGCGGCGAACCTGACCGGCGCCGCGTGGCAGCGATGCCGCACCCACTACTCCGCGAACCTGATGGACGTCACGCCCAAGTCGATGTGGCCGGCCGTCAAGGCGATGCTGCACAGTGTCTATGACCAGCCCGACGCACCCAGCGTGCAGGCCCAGTTCGACCGGCTCATCGAGTACGTCGACGAGAAGCTCCCACAGGTGGCCGAGCACCTCGCCGGCGCGCGGGAGGACATCCTCGCGTTCACAGCCTTCCCCAAGGACGTGTGGACCCAGATCTGGTCGAACAACCCCCAGGAGCGCCTCAACCGCGAGATCCGACGCCGGACCGACTCCGTTGGGATCTTCCCCAACCGCAACGCCATCGTGCGTCTGGTCGGAGCCGTCCTGGCCGAACAGACCGACGAATGGGCCGAAGGACGGCGCTACCTCGGCCTCGACGTCCTGGCCCGCTGCCGCGTCACTCTCATCACCACCACCGACCCCGAGATCGGAGCCGAAACCATGCCCGCCCTGACCGCCTAACCCCACCCCGAAGGATCACGCAGCGCTACACCACTACCGGGGACTTGACCTGGAAGGCTTCGACGCCCCCGAGATCGCCACCGCTGGGTCGACTGGTACAACCGCCGCCGACCGCACAAGTACTGCGACGACCTCACCCCCGTTCAGGCCGAGCAGGCTCACTACGTTCACCACCAGGCCCAGAAACCCGGGAGTCTCAAACTAGAATGTCCCGGACACGATGGGGCGGTTCACGCGCAGGAGGTGCCCCCACGGAGCATTCGACTCGCGAAGGCAAGATCTACTGCTGCGCCATCTTGGACACCTACTCGCGCCGAGTAGTCGGCTGATCGACTCCTCACCCACGGCGGCACTGGTGACGAACGCGTTTGGGATGGCAATCGACAGCCGGCTCGGAAAGAGGACCGACTCGGGGACGATCATCCACTCGGACACACGCAAAGTCGTGCCCATCGATACTGGAATCACTCACGTCAGCGGAAGGTGACATGACTTTTGGGTAGGTGGCCGTGGTCGTTGAAGGTGAGGAGCCGTGGTCCAGTGCGGCCGACGATCACGGTCGTGATGCTAGCGTTTATCAGGACGTCGTTGAGGCGCAAGAAGAGGCTGGCGTCGCCGCTCAGCAGATGGGAAGCGACGAGCGCGATGGGTCCAGCGGAGGAAAAGATGGTCGCGACACTGCCTGAGCCTGCTTGTGTGGTTGCGTCCTCGAATCCGGCAAGCACCCGGTCCTGAAACCCGATGAAGCTCTCACCGTGGCTGTCGGCACCTTTGGCTATCCATTCGCTCAGCGCGAGGTTGAGCCTCACTTGGAATTGCTGGGTTGATAGGTCGTGCCGCTTGGGTGGCAGCCACGACAGTAGGCTGGCTTCATCGAACTCGTTCCATCGTTCGTCTTCGACGACGTTGAGACTGTGCAGTGCCGTTCGCGCGGTGTTCATCTGACGGCGCAAGGTGCCGGTTGCAGCCCAAAGTGAACGAGGTAGCGAAGGGGTGGCCCAATGCTTGCGCAGGATTTCGGCCTGCTTGTGCCCTCTGAGTGAGAGCACATCATAGTCGTCGGCGCCGAAGGACGCTTGTGCGTGACGGACAAGTCGGATCGAGCCCATCGGTGTCCTAGCCTTCCTACTGATCAAACGTGGTGCCGTGCTTGTTTTCGGCTTCCTTTGTTGCGTCTCTTTCAACTATTATGCCTAACCCCAATGCGGAGCCCGTAAGGGCGAGGATCTGGGTTAGTGCATAACTGACCGATGTCGACCCGTCACGGATTGCGGGTGCATACATTTCATTCATGCCGGCCGCCATCTGGGCGACAGCCTCCGTGTCTGCTGCCGGTTGGACGATCCCTGAGGCTTTGAGCCGGTCATAGTACTTCGCGGTTCTGCGAACCGATCGTCGTCGGATACCCGCCCACAAGATTCGGATCTCGTTGTCGGAGAGCGCCTGGTGATCAAGTATCCGCATGAGCTCGAGGTTATGGACCACGGCGCGCAGCGAAGCCTCGGAGGTTACGCGCAGCACTGCGACCACGTCGTCATGCTCCAGTCCGTCGATCGACTGCGCGGCCAAGAAGGTGTCGCGCACCTGTTTAGCGAGAGCGGCGAAGACGTCCTGCTTGGAGGCGAAGTAGACGTAGAAGGTCGCACGGCTGACGCCTGCCTCATCGGTGATGTCGGAGACGTTCGTGGCGCCGAAGCCTTGCTTGGCGAAGGCAGCCCGGGCAGCGGCCAACAACTCGTCGCGGCGGGCGGAGCCTTGCCGATCGTGCGCGACACGCGTCGCCCATCCGTTCTTCACGGGGGTCAGACTATCGGACCTGTTGACACGAGTGCCAATCCAGTGCAACTATTGCGTTGACACTGATGTCAACGAATTTCTGGAGAGGTCTCCCTGTGAAGGTCCTTGTGGCTAACCGTGGTGAAGTGGCGGTGCGAATCGAGCAGGCAGTGCGTTCGCTAGGATGGTCCGCACAGCGGGTTCACGTATCCGAGGAATCGGCAAGTGCAACTGAGAGCTCAGTGCTCCTGCCAAAGGCTGGCGTCGCAGGATACCTAGATGCAGACGCGCTAGTGCAGGCAGCAGTCCAAACTGGCTGTACGATGCTGCATCCTGGTTATGGCTTCCTAAGCGAGAGTGCCGAACTCGCTGGGGCCTGTGCTGACAACGACATCATCTTTGTCGGTCCCTCTATAAAGGATTTAAAGCTCTTTGGTGACAAGTCCTCAGCCCGTGCCCATGCTGTGTCGGTCGATGTTCCGGTGCTTGCCGCCACAACGTCGCCGACTAGTCTTCAGGAGGCAGAGCAGTTTCTCCGCGCTCACTCAGCAGGCTGCATGGTTAAAGCCTCTGCCGGGGGAGGGGGCCGGGGCATGCGCGCGGTTACGGACCTTGCAGGTCTCTCAGAGGCATTTGAACGCTGCCGCTCGGAGGCCAGACGCGCCTTCGGAGATGACTCGGTTTACGTCGAGGAGTTGATGCCCCGCGCCAAGCATCTGGAAGTCCAAATCCTAGGGGACGGCATGGGGCAGGTGGTGAGTTTGGGGGAGCGTGAGTGCAGCATCCAGCGGCGTCATCAGAAATTGGTCGAGTGGGCGCCTAGCCCTGTGCTGAACTCGCATCAGCGTGATGCACTCAGCCGCGCGGCTGTTGCGTTGATGGCTCCTTTGGAATACCGGGGCCTCGGCACGGTGGAGTTTCTGGTGGATCCCGATACTCTGGCTGCTGGCGCAGAATTCACCTTCGTCTTCATTGAGGTCAATCCCAGACTCCAAGTCGAGCACACCGTAACCGAACAGGTCACCGGCCTTGACCTGGTCGCGTCCCAGCTGCGGGTAGCGGTTGGGGAGTCTTTGGACGATCTATCTCTAGAAGGGGGTAGTTCCCCGGTCCAAGACACGTTCGCGATCCAGGCTCGGGTCAATGCTGAGCACACGGTGGGTGCGGTCACCACTGCGGCCACCGGAACCGTCACCGACTTCGTGGTACCGGCCGAGGCGCGGGTCGACACCTATGCTCGACCCGGCTTGGTGGTAGACGGCACCTTCGATTCGCTTTTGGCGAAGGTGGTGACTAGGACCCAAGGGTCGTTCGCCGAGGCGGCCGCGGACGCGGTGAGTGCACTTAGTGAACTGGTCATCTCCGGGGTGGATACCAACGTCGACCTGCTGCGGTCGGTCCTCACCCATGAGGAGTTCATTAGCGGCCAGGCCACGACTAGCTTCCTGGACGAGCACGAGAGCGTATCTGGGCAGTTCGAGGCCGCAGGTGACCCCTCGCAGGTGACCGCCGCGTTCGCCGCTGCGGTGGTCTCAGTGGACGTGCGGCCTGGCCAAGCGATCGGCCCTGGCACCGCACTGGTGACCTTAGAGTCGATGAAGATGGAGCACCCGTTGACGGCCGGTGTGAGCGGCACTGTCGATCAAGTACGGGTGGCTGTGGGCGATCAGGTGCGCGTCGGTCAGGTGATCGCCGAGATCACGGTTCATGCTGGAAATTACGGTGAAGAGGAGTTATCCGACCAAGTCGACTTGGACTACGTTCGTCCAGATCTCGAAGAACTGTTGCGGCGGAGGGCGGCCGTCACCGACGAAGCGCGACCTGAGGCCATGGCCAAGCGGCACCGTACCGGTCATCGCTCAGCACGCGAGAACATCTCGGCTCTCGTTGACGACGACTCCTTCCTCGAGTTCGGAGCCTTGCCGGTCGCGGCACAGCGCAGTCGTCGGGATATGCAGGATCTGATTGCTCGGACCCCAGGCGACGGGATCGTCACTGGGCTCGCGAAGATCAACGGGGCAGAATTTGGTTCGGAGGTGAGCGAGGCGGCTGTACTCGCCTACGACTACACCGTGCTGGCTGGCACTCAAGGCTACTTCAACCACAAAAAGACTGACCGGATTCTCTCCATCGCGAAGCAGAAGAAGGTGCCGATCGTCTTCTTTGCAGAAGGGGGTGGCGGTCGGCCCGGGGATACTGACGTCAATCACGTCTTGGGCTCGGGGCTCAACGTCACCACATTCACGATGATGGGTTCGCTCAGCGGGGTGGTTCCTACTATCGGAGTGCTGACAGGGCGCTGTTTCGCTGGTAACGCAGCCCTTCTGGGCTGCTGCGACGTCATTATCGGAACACGCGACTCCAACCTCGGTATGGCTGGTCCGGCGATGATCGAGGGCGGAGGCCTGGGGCGGTTTACGCCCGAGGAGGTTGGACCGATGGACGTTCAAGGGCCCAACGGAGTGGTCGACATCGTGGTTGAGGACGACGAGGAAGCCGTCTTGGCGGCCCAGCGGTACCTTTCCTATTTCCAAGGCCCGGTTTCTCAATGGTCGTTTTCCGATCAACGACGGTTGCGCCACCTAATTCCGGAAAATCGCAAGGCTATCTACAACATTCGTGAGGTGATCGATAACCTTGTGGACGAAGGGTCAGTTTTAGAGTTGCGCCGTGAGTTTGGCATTGGGGCTGTCACCGCCTTGGTCCGGGTCGAAGGCAAGCCTATGGGGCTGGTGGCAAACAACCCCGCACACTTGGGTGGCGCTATCGACTCGGAGGCCGCGGACAAGATGGCCAGGTTCCTCCAACTCTGCGACGCGCATGGGCTCCCCGTCGTATCCCTCTGCGATACCCCGGGCTTCATGGTTGGGCCGGAGTCGGAAGGAACCGCGACCGTCCGACACTTCTCACGACTCTTCGTGATCAGCGCTCACCTCAGGATCCCAATGATTACCGTGATCCTGAGGAAGGGCTATGGGCTCGGCGCGCAGGCAATGGCAGCAGGTGGGTTCCTTGAGCCTCTAACAACCATCGCTTGGCCAACCGGCGAGTTTGGGCCAATGGGGCTGGAAGGGGCTGTCCAGCTTGCGTATAGCAAGGAACTTGCGGCGATCGCCGACGATGGCGAACGGGACCGGCGCTATCGCCAACATCTTGACGAACTCTATGATGCAGGCAAGGCGATCAATAGCGCGATGAAGCAGGACTTTGATGAGGTTATCGATCCGGCGGAGACGCGGAGATGGGTGGCGTCGACGCTTCGCTCATTCCCGACCTACGAGGGGGAAGCCACGCGGTACGTCGACACTTGGTGAGCTCAGGCGATTGAACGTCTGGGGCTTCTGCCGGGCGTCGTCGGCGTCGTAGTTGACAAAGCGTGGACGCGCAGGCGGCCGGCCCGGTCAACGATGAGGTGCAGTCACGCCATACCGTTCCGCGTTTTAGGTGTTGCAGCGCATGAGGTTGGTGACACGGCTGTGAGTTTGATGGCGGGCAGATCCCTGCGGCGACAGGATGAAGGTGTCAAGCCGTTCATCACGTCGAGTCAGCCGGAGGAGCCTGCCCTATGCCCCACGATAATGCCGCGTTGTCGTTCCAGGGTCGTCGTCTCGTGCGCCGATGCCAGCACCGTCCACGAAGCATCTGTGACGCGCCAGTGTCTGTCCGAGTGGGTCGCCCGATGGCGCGGGCACGGTGATGAGGGCCTGCACGACCGTGGTAGTCGGCCGCGTAGGTCGCCGACCGCGACGCCCCAGGTGGTGGTGGTGAAGCATCCCGGCATGTCCCGAGACTGTCTCAAACGGTCAGCTCCACGGGCTGTGCTGCTGTCTCACGAGAAGAGTAGGCCTCCTCCAGCTCCTCCGCTGGGACGTCGCCGCAGTACTCATAGAGGCGGCGGTGGTTCAACTATCGACGCCTCCACGGCGAGATCGGACTCGTCCCACCGGTCGAGCTCGAAGAGCAGCACTACCGGCACAACCCCGTAGCGACTACCGTCGCCACGTCAGTTCAGAGTCTCCACTGAACCCGGCACGCGACACTCCGGGCACGCCGGGGCGGTTCACTCCCATTTGAGGCACGGACTCACTTTCGCGGGCACCTTGACGTGAGGCACTACGTCCCCCAAAGGGGTGAGTTGTGCACCATGAGTTCCTGCGGACTCATGGTGCTTCTGTCCCATGGAGTAGCGGGTTCTAGCGGTAGTTGGTGTACTGCAGCGCGACGTCGAGGTCCTTGCCCTTCAGCAGGGTGATGACCTCCTGCAGGTCGTCGCGCGACTTGCCGGTCACGCGCAACTCGTCACCCTGGATCTGCGGCTTGATGCCCTTGGGTCCCTCGTCGCGGATGATCTTGGAGATCTTCTTCGCGTTGTCCTGGTCGATGCCCTCCTTGGTCGGGCCGGACAGGACGTACTCCTTGCCGGAGGCCTGCGGCTCCTTCTCGCCGAAGTCGATGTTCTTCAGCGAGACGCCGCGCCGGACCAGCTTGGACTCGAAGACGTCGAGTACGGCCAGGACGCGGTCGGCGCTGCTGGCCTTGATGGTCACGTTGTCGCCGCTCCACTCGATCGACGCACCGACACCCTTGAAGTCGTAGCGCTGGGAGACCTCCTTGGCGGTCTGGTTGAGCGCGTTGTCGACCTCCTGCCGATCGACCTTGCTGACGATGTCGAAGCTGCTGCTGGCCATGTTTTCGGGCTCCTCACAGGTGGATTGCGCTGATGGGGGTTCTCCTTGCTACCCTTTCATGCGCACACGGCAGGTTGTCCGAGCGGCCAATGGAAACGGACTGTAAATCCGTCGGGTTATCCCTACGAAGGTTCGAATCCTTCACCTGCCACCCAGTGCGGAAGGCCCCCGGGAGTGACTCCCGGGGGCCTCCATCGTGAGCCGCCCCCGGTGGTTGAGGTGGGAGTCCGTCCCGCGGGCGACCCTCGAAGCCACCGCTGGTGGCACCATGCGGGCATGGACGTGATCGTGGGCGAGGACGGACTGGCCCGACCCCCGTGGGCGAGCAGCGACCCACTGCTGCGCGAGTACTACGACACCGAGTGGGGCATGCCCGTGCACGACGAGCGTGGGCTCTTCGAGCGGCTGAGTCTCGAGGCGTTCCAGGCAGGACTGTCGTGGGCGACGATCCTGCGCAAGCGGGAGAACTTCCGTGCGGCCTTTGCCGACTTCGACCCCGACACCGTGGCAGCCTTCGACCACGACGACCGGGCGCGCCTGCTGCAGGACGCGGGGATCATCCGCAACCGGGCCAAGATCGAGGCGACGATCCGCAATGCCGCGGCGACGATCTCCCTTCGCGGTGAAGGGGGCCTGCCGCACCTGATCTGGTCCCACCGCCCGGAGTCGACCCCCCTGCCGCGCACGATGGCCGAGGTTCCCACGACCTCGCACGAGTCGCGGGCGATGGCCAAGGAGCTCAAGCGCCGCGGCTTCTCCTTCGTCGGGCCGACGACGGCCTTTGCCCTGATGGAGGCGGTCGGCATCGTCGACACCCACCTCGTCGACAGCCACCGGCGGGGAGCCTCGGGCCTGTGGCGGCCCGACGGGAGGCCGGTGCAGGATGGCTGACATGAGCCAGGCCTTCGCACGCGAGTCCTACCCGTACTGGGTCACGGTGCCCACGAGGTGGAGCGACAACGACCAGTTCGGCCACGTCAACAACGCCGTCCACTACTCGGTGATGGACACCACGATCAACAACTGGCTCAAGGCGCACGACTTCGACGTCGCGCAGGGGGGCGAGACCATCAACCTCATCCCCGAGACCGGCTGCCGTTACCTGGCCGAGATGTCCTACCCCGATGCCTTCGAGGTCGGCCTGCGGGCGCTGTCGGTGGGCCGCTCCAGCGTGCGCTGGGAGTGCGCACTCGTGCGACAGAGCGACGGTGTCCTCGTCGCCGTGGCCACCTCCGCCCACGTCTTCGTCGACGCGACGACCCGCCGCCCGACCACGATCCCGGACCCGTTGCGACGGCACGCGCAGGAGCTCGTCACCGGCGTCCCCGGGGCGTGAGATGCCGGCCCGACCGTGCGGAGCGTGACGGCAGCGGCCCGATTTCATGAGTTGAGGGTGGGCCGTGTAATCTCTCCCGAGGTCGTTGACTGCAGCGCAGACGCCGCAGACGACATGCCCCCTTAGCTCAGTCGGCAGAGCGTTTCCATGGTAAGGAAAAGGTCGTCGGTTCGATTCCGACAGGGGGCTCGGGTCCGGCCCGTGCCCTGCACAGGTCGACCGCCACGGCGGGGTAGCTCAGCTGGTTAGAGCGCACGACTCATAATCGTGAGGTCGGGGGATCGAGTCCCCCTCCCGCTACGCAATCCCACGGTGCGCCTCGAACTCGATTTCCGGTCGGGGCGCATCGTGGATTAATCTTGTGCGTCGATGTGTTGTGTCCGCTGACGTGGGCATGCACCACGTACCTCCCGCCAGCGCAGACCGGCGCAGGCGAGTACCACCGATGAAGTGTGAGAGCAGGTTCCTACCGTGGCCACGAAGAGCGCCGACGTCCGCCCGAAGATCACCCTGGCGTGCACTGAGTGCAAGGAGCGGAACTACATCACCAAGAAGAACCGCCGCAACAACCCCGACCGGTTGGAGCTGGCGAAGTTCTGCTCGCGCTGCCGCACCCACACCCCGCACCGCGAGACCCGCTGAGGTCCTTGCGCCCCGCACCACCACGTCGCGGCCGTCGAGCACACGCTCGGCGGCCGCTCGTGTGTTGGTCCGCGCCGTCGTGCCCACCCTCGCCCCTAGACTGACCGCATGGCCGTGAACGAGGACTTCCTGGGTCGGAGCTACCCGCCCACCCCACCCTTCGCCGTCGGGCGCGAGCACGTCCGCGACTTCGCGGAAGCCGTGGGCGCGAGCGACCCGGTGCACCACGACGTCGAGGCGGCCCGTGCCGCCGGGTACGCCGATCTGGTGGCGCCGCCGACCTTCGCGGTCATCCCGGGCCAGCGCACCGATCGGCAGTTCGTCGCCGACCCCGAGGCGGGCGTCGACTACACCCGCGTCGTGCACGGCGAGCAGCGCTTCACCCACCACCGTCCGATCGTCGCCGGTGACGAGCTGCGGGGGATCCTGCACATCGACGCCGTCCGCGCCGCCGGCGGCCACCAGATGATCACCATGCGCAGCGAGATCGTCGACGCCGACGACCAGCCGGTCTCGACGAGCCGGTCGACGATCGTCGTCAGGGGAGGGGAGTGAGCATGAGCGAGCAGACCGTGCGCCGGTTCGCCGACGTCAGCGAGGGCGAGGCCCTCCCCGCCCGCAGCATCCCGGTCACCCGGGCCACCCTGGTCCACTACGCGGGCGCCTCCGGTGACCGCAACGTCATCCACTGGGACGAGCGGACCGCCAAGGCCGTCGGCCTGCCCGACGTCATCGCCCACGGGATGTGGACGATGGGGGCGGTCATCCAGCTCGTCACCGACTGGGTCGGGGACGCCGGCCGGATCCTCGACTACGGCACGCGCTTCACCAAGCCCGTCGTCGTGCCCCACGACGGCGGCACGAGCATCGACGTCACCGGCACGGTGAAGTCCCTCGACGCGCAGACGAAGCAGGGCGTCGTGGAGCTGGTCGTGACCAGCTCGGGTGAGAAGGTCCTCGGCCGCTGCCGCGCGACCGTGCAACTCGACTGATGCCTGCACCCGAGCACGGCGCCGAGCTGGCGCCGCTGACGACCATGCGGGTCGGCGGACCCGCCAGCGTGCTGGTCACCGCCGGGACGCCCGAGGAGGTCGTCGAGGCGGTGCGTGCGGCGGACGAGGCGGGGACCCCCCTTCTGCTCGTCTCGGGAGGGTCCAACCTCGTCATCGCGGACGAGGGCTTCGACGGCACCGCCGTGCGCATCGCGACGAAGGGGGTCCGTGCCGCGCCCGCGGACGACGGCACCGTCGAGGTGACCGTCGCCGCCGGTGAGGTCTGGGACGACGTCGTCGCCCGGGCGGTGGCGGAGGGCTGGTCCGGCATCGAGGCGCTCTCCGGGATCCCCGGGCTCACCGGGGCGACGCCCGTGCAGAACGTCGGCGCCTACGGCCAGGAGGTCGCGCAGACGATCTCCCGCGTCGTCACCTGGGACCGCGAGGAGATGCGTGAACGCACCTTCACCAACGACGAGTGCCGTTTCACCTACCGCAACTCGGTCTTCAAGGCCACCGGTCGGTACGTCGTGCTCGAGGTGACCTTCCGGCTGGACCCGGGTGACCTGTCCGCGCCGATCGCCTACGCCGACCTCGCCACCCACCTGGGGGTGGAGCAGGGCGAGCGCGTGCCGCTGGCGCACGCCCGCGACGCTGTGCTCGCCCAGCGCCGCAAGCGCGGCATGGTCCTGGACGCCGACGACCACGACACGTGGAGCTGCGGGTCCTTCTTCACCAACCCGATCCTTGCGTCGCAGGAGATGGACGCGCTCCTGGCGCGGGCCGTCGAGCGACTCGGGCCAGCGGGCCCGGTGCCACCGACCTTCCCCGCGGGCGAGGGCCGGACGAAGACCAGCGCGGCCTGGCTCATCGACAAGGCCGGCTTCACCAAGGGCTACGCGATGCCCGGCCCGGCCGCGCTGTCGACGAAGCACACGCTCGCGGTGACCAACCGCGGAGACGCCACCGCAGCGGACGTCGCGGCACTGGCTCGGGAAGTCCGCGACGGCGTGCAGGCGGCCTTCGGCGTCACTCTGGTCAACGAGCCGGTCTTCGTCGGCCACTCGCTCTGAGTCTGCGCGCGACGGGCAAGCGTGGTTTGAGGTAGTAGGGGGCACTCGAACGCGCGGTGCTACCTCGAGTCGCGGTGGCCTATGCGCGCGGAGACACCTCGACCCGAGGCGCCGACGAAGGGGGTGCCGCCAGCCACGCGTCGATGTCGGCCATGGCCGTGGTCACCACGTCGGCCGGGGCCGCGCTGGCGCGGAATGAGCTGCGGGCCAACTCCGCGATCCGGGCGTCGTCGAGGCCGTGGACCGCGCGTGCGGTCTCGTACTGCTCGAGCAACCGTGAGTCGAAGAGCAACGGGTCGTCGGCGCCGAGAGTGATCGTCGCTCCGGCATCGAGGAGCGTGCGCAGCGGCACCTCGCCCAGGGCGTTGTAGACACCCAGCGAGACGTTGGATCCGGGGCAGACCTCCAGGGCCACGCCCGCGTCGATGACGGCCGCCAGGACCCGAGGGTCCTCCACGCTGCGCACCCCGTGCCCGAGGCGGTGGGGGCGCAGTGCCGCGAGGGTCTCGGCCACCGCGTCGGCACCGAGCAGCTCACCACCGTGGGGCACGAGCAGCAGGCCGGCATCCTCGGCGATGCGGAAGGCCTTCGTGAAGTCGGTCGTGTCCCCCCTTCGCTCGTCATTGGACAGGCCGAAGCCGAGCACCCCGCCGGTGCCGGCCATCTTCTTGGCCAGGCGCGCGAGGGTGCGTGCCTCGAGCTGGTGACGGGTGCGGCTGGCAGCCATGAGCACCCCGACCCGGGCCGAGCCGGTCTCCTCGGCGGTGGCGTTGACCGACGCGGCCTCGTCGAGGACGATCTCCATCGCGGGGGTGATGCCGCCGACGAAGGGGGCGTAGGACGTCGGGTCGACCTGGATCTCCAGCCAGCGGGAGCCCTCCGAGCCGTCGTCCAGGGCCGCCTCGCGCACGACCCTGCGCATGGCCTCCTCGCCGCGAACGACGTGCCTGGCCGAGTCGTAGAGGCGCTGGAAGCGGAACCACCCGCGCTCGTCCGCCGCGGACAGCTGCGGCGGGTACCCCTCGTAGAGCACGCGCGGCAGGCGCACCTCCTGCTCGACGGCGAGATCACGGACGGACTCCACGCGCATCGAGCCCGTGAAGTGGAGGTGCAGGTGGGCCTTGGGCAGTGCCCGCAGGTCCCGCTCCGCGGCGCTCAGCTGCCGTCCCCGCGGTTGCGCGAGTCACCGTCGATGACGTGGACCGCGGCCTCCTCGGCCGAGGCCGCCCCACCATCGACCCCGGCGTCGGTGGCCCAGGCCTGGTCCTCGCGGTCGTCGCGCGAGCCCTCGTCGGGACTGACGAGGCGGCCGGCGCGCTCGTCGCCGATCTGGGCGTCGCCGAGCCAGTCGTCGTCGGCATCGATCGAGTCCCGGTCGTCACCGCCGGATCGCTCGCGATCGAGCCCGGACTCGTTGTCCGGGGCGCCGTAGGCCGAGTTCGGGTCGGGGACCTCCTGCTTGACCCGCTCGTCGATCGTCTCCTCGTAGCCCTGCTCGTGGGCGGTCACGCCGTGGGCGTAGGAACCGCGGGCGGAGTCGGGCGGGGAGTACCCGGAGTCGAGCGCGTCCTCGCCCGGCTCGCCCGATCCGGTGAGAGTGTCCTCCGGCTGGAGCTGGTCCTCGTCATCGAGGCTGTAACTCGTCAGGTCGGTGTCGAGGTTCTCGGGCTCGGACATGCGGCGGCTCCTTACTAGTCGCGTGCGGTCAGCTTCTCGGTCGCCGCGAGGAGCACGCAGGTGGCGACGGTCTCCATCGCCTCGGTCAGCTCCTCCATCGGCGGCATCGTCGGGGCCAGTCGGATGTTGGTGTCGTCGGGGTCCGTGCCGTAGGGGAAGGACGCGCCCGCCGGCGTGAGCGAGAGCCCGGCTTCCTTGGCCAGGGCCACCACGCGCGAGGCGGTGCCGGGCAGGACGTCGAGGTTGACGAAGTAGCCACCGGTCGGGGCGTTCCACGTGGCCACCTCGCGACCCCCGAGACGCTCGGCGAGCACCCGGTCGACCTCGGCGAACTTCGGCGCGAGGATCTTGCGGTGCTTGTCCATGTGCGCCCGCACGCCGTCGGCGTCGCCGAAGAACTCGACGTGGCGCAGCTGGTTGACCTTGTCGGGGCCGATCGACCCCTTGCCGAGGTGGGCGAGGTACCACTTCACCTGCTGAGGCGAGGAGGCGAGGAAGGCGACGCCGGCTCCGGCCCAGGTGACCTTGGAGGTGGACGCGAACATCACCGCGCGGTGCGGGTTCCCGGCGGATGAGGCCAGCGACAGGATGTCGGCGCTCTTGGTCTCGTCCGGCGTGAGGTGGTGGATCGCGTAGGCGTTGTCCCACAGGATCTTGAAGTCCGGGGCCGCGGTCTCCATCGCCGCCAACCGGCTGGCGACCTCCTGGGTGCAGGTGGCGCCGGTGGGGTTGGCGTAGGTGGGCACGATCCACATCCCCTTCACCGACGGGTCGGAGGCGGCGATCCGCGCGACCTCGTCGACGTCCGGGCCGTCCGGGGTCATCGGGACGGTCACCATCTCGATGCCCAGGTCCTCGAGCAGCCCGAAGTGGCGGTCGTAGCCGGGGACCGGGCAGATGAAGGTGATCTTCTCCTCCTGCGACCACGGACGCGGGGAGTCGATGGCGCCGAAGAGGAGCAGGTCGACCAGGACGTCGCGCATCATCGTCAGGGAGGAATTGCCGCCGGCGATGAGCTGGTCGACGTCGACCCCGAGCAGCTCGGCGAAGATCTGGCGCAGCTCGGCGAGGCCGTTCAGGCCGCCGTAGTTGCGCACGTCGGTGCCTGAGCGGTCCCTCGTCGACCGGGGGAGCGAGAGCATCTCGTCGGCCAGGTCGAGCTGGGCCGCGCTCGGCTTGCCGCGCGTCACGTCGAGCGTCACGTCCTTCGCGGCCTGGGCGGCGTGAGCCTCGCGCAGGCTCGTCGCGAGGGAGTCGAGCTCCTCGGCGCAGAGTTCGGGCAGGGGGCGAGCGTCTTTCGCGGAAGTCACGCCGTCAGTCTTCCACTTCTGCCGAGTTCGCGGTGCGGGTGTTCGGTGACGTACAGTTGTTCCTCGGTTGACTTCGGCCAGACTATCCGTCGTGCCCGCACGCGGACGTCGACCCGAGACAGCCGCGGATCGTCGCCCCAACCGTGGCGGTCCGAAGGGCAGTGGCTCAATTGGTAGAGCACCGGTCTCCAAAACCGGCGGTTGGGGGTTCGAGTCCCTCCTGCCCTGCGTTGCACGTCTGGCAACCGCAGACGTGCGGAGCACGACGTAACCCGGACGAGAAGAGATGACGTGAGCCAGCTCGGAGCGCAGCCGACCAACGCGCGGCGCGGTCAGAAGGGCGGCAACCCCATCTCGCGGTTGTTCGGTTCGATCGGACTCTTCATCGCACAGGTCCTCGACGAACTGCGCAAGGTCGTCCGGCCCACGCGGTCGGAGCTGATCAACTACACCTTGGTGCTGATCGTCTTCGTCGTGGTGATGATCGCCTACATCTCTGGCTTGGATGCGGTGTTCACCCGGGCCGTGCTCTGGGTGTTCGGCGGCTGACGCCGCCACCGACAAGCCGCAATACCGGGCGCCCCGAGCGCCGTCGATCGAAGTCGAAGTGAGGAATTCAGGTCATGTCCGACCAGGCTCAGACCCCCGATCCCCAGGAGACCGAGGGCTCGAGCGCGATCGCTGCCGAGCAGGCCGAGCGAACCGCTCAGCCCCCGGCTGACCTGCCCACCGCGCAGGAGGCGGACGACGCCCGTGCTGCCGAGGAGTCCCTCGAGGAGGTCTCCGAGCAGTCCGCCGACGCAGACGACGTCGATGCCGCCGCGGGCGAGGACCCGCAGGGTGAGGACGCAGCCGAGGCCGCCGCGCCGGCGACCGAGGACGAGGACGGCGACCTGCTGCCCGAGGACACCGAGGACCCCGTCCAGGCATTCAAGGACGACCTCGCCTCCAAGTGGGGTGACTGGTACGTCATCCACACCTACGCGGGCTACGAGAACCGCGTGAAGCACAACCTCGAGACGCGCATCGCGAACCTCGACATGGAGGAGTACATCTTCGAGGTCGCGGTGACGATCGACGAGGTCACCGAGATCAAGAGCGGCCAGAAGAAGACGCGCAAGCAGCCGCGTATGCCCGGCTACTGCCTCGTGCGCATGGACCTCACCGACGAGTCGTGGGGCGCTGTTCGGCACACGCCGGGCGTCACCGGCTTCGTCGGCAATGCCCACAACCCGGTGCCGCTGGGCCTCGACGAGGTCTTCACGATGCTCAAGCCCGCCGACCTCGACAAGCCCGCCGCTGCGGCTGCCACCGGCGGCCCGGCCAAGGACGGTCAGGCCGCATCGGCTCCGATCGACGTCGACTTCGAGGTCGGGGAGTCCGTCACCGTCATGGAGGGACCGTTCGAGACCATGCCGGCGACGATCTCCGAGATCCTGCCCGAGGCCCAGAAGCTGAAGGTCCTCGTCTCCATCTTCGGCCGGGAGACCCCGGTCGAGCTCGGCTTCAACCAGGTGGCCAAGCTCTGACGCAAAGAGCGAAGTTCCTTCTGCGTCAGAGCTCATGGCGCAGAACAACAGAACAACTCCTGAGCAGGCCCGACGCGGGCGTGTAACCGACAGGACAAGCCCAAGATTTCCTCGGAGCCCGGATTGCGGGTGTTCGAGGGGACTCGGGGGCGCAGGCCCGCCAGGGCCGTGAGCTCCCGAGAGATTGCAATCGGGTCATCGCCCACGGCGTGGGCCCACACAACGAAAGTAGGAACGCAGCATGCCTCCCAAGAAGAAGATCGCCGGCTACATCAAGCTCCAGATCCAGGCGGGCGCGGCCACGCCGGCCCCGCCGGTCGGTCCGGCGCTGGGCCAGCACGGCGTCAACATCATGGAGTTCGTCAAGGCGTACAACGACGCCACGGCGGACATGCGCGGCAACGTCGTCCCGGTCGAGATCACCGTCTACGAGGACCGGTCCTTCTCCTTCATCACGAAGACCCCGCCGGCCGCCGAGCTGATCAAGAAGGCCGCGGGCGTGAAGAAGGCCTCCGGCGAGCCGCACAAGACCAAGGTCGGCAAGCTGACCAAGGACCAGGTCCGCGAGATCGCCGAGACCAAGATGCCCGACCTCAACACCCTCGACCTCGACGCCGCGATGAAGACCGTCGCCGGCACCGCGCGTCAGATGGGCATCGAGACCGAGGCCTGAGCCTCCACCAACTCGGGTCCGACTCCTGTCGGGCCTCGTGGGAGGGCCGGCGCTGGCCCCGACCACACCTCCATCACCACCAAGGAGCACTCATGAAGCGCAGCAAGGCCTACCGCGCCGCAGCGGACAAGATCAACGAGGACGCCGTCTACGCTCCCCTCGAGGCCATCCGCCTCGCCAAGGAGACCACACGCACCTCCTACGACGAGACCGTCGAGGTCGTCTTCCGCCTGGGTATCGACCCCCGCAAGGCCGACCAGATGGTCCGCGGCACGGTCAACCTGCCCCACGGCACGGGCAAGACCGCCCGTGTCCTCGTCTTCGCCACCGGCGACAAGGCCGACGCGGCCATCGCGGCCGGCGCCGACCACGTCGGTTCCGACGACATGCTCGAGAAGGTCCAGGGCGGGTGGATGGACTTCGACGCCGTCGTCGCCACCCCGGACCTCATGGGCAAGGTCGGACGTCTCGGCAAGGTCCTGGGCCCGCGCGGCCTGATGCCGAACCCGAAGACCGGCACCGTCACGATGGACACGGCCAAGGCCGTCGCCGACATCAAGGGTGGCAAGATCGAGTTCCGCAACGACAAGCACGCCAACCTGCACTTCATCATCGGCAAGGCGAGCTTCGACGAGAAGGCGCTGGTGGAGAACTACCAGTCCGCCTTCGACGAGATCATGCGACTCAAGCCGTCCGCCGCGAAGGGACGCTACGTCTCCCGCGGGACCCTGAGCACGACGATGGGCCCGGGCATCCACCTCGACACCTCGCGCACCAAGGACCTCCTCGAGGAGTCCGCGCCGGTGATCCTCGACTCGGCCGTCACCGCTGAGTGAGACCAGGTCGACCCTGACGAAGGCGCCGTCCTGAGGCGCGACGCAGGAGCCTCGAAGGGGGGGGGCCGCTCCCGTGCTTCGGTTCACATGGTCCTCGCAACACCTCGATCTGAGGAGTTGCGAGGACCATGTCTGTTTCCCAGGGGCGAGGACGTCCTGTTGAGGTCACGCCGGAGCTGATCGCCCAGGTGGTGACCGTCTTCGAGCGAGAGGGATCGATCGGTGCGGCTGCGCGCGCAGTGGGCCGATCGCACGGGTTGGCTCGTCGATTGTTGGTAGGGGCCGGCCTTGTTCCGGCTGCGCCGTTGCCGTTGGGCAAGCCCAAGGCCCGGGCAGAGTTCGACCGACTGCTGGCCGAGGGCATGCACCACTCCCTCGCGGCCCGCCGAGTCGGCGTGTCCCTCGATACGGGTCGGTACTGGAAGCGCGGGGTCCGGCGCAGCCACGGTCGAAAGATCTATCCCGATGGGCGCGTCACCGGCCCACCGGCCAAACGCCCGGCTATGAACAAGCCCATGGATCAAGTGGTGGGCACGGGCCGGCTGTTGTCGCTGCAGGAGCGGCTGGCCATCGCCGATGGGGTCAAGCAGGGCGTCTCGATGCGTTCGATCGCGGTGGGTCTGGGCCGGGCGCCCTCGACGATCACTCGGGAGGTCGCCGCCCACCGTGACGCCACGGGCGGGTACTCGCCCTACCAAGGGCATCACCAGTCGATGAACGGGCGTGTCCGGCCCAAGCCTTCGAAGCTGGCCGCGCCGGGTCGGCTGCGTGAGTATGTCGTTGCCGCGCTGGCACGGAAGTTGTCCCCGGAGCAGATCAGTAACAGGCTCAAGATCGACCATCCCGACGACGAGAGCATGCGCGTGAGCCACGAAACGATCTACCAGGCCTTGTACTTCCAGGCCCGTGGTGGACTCAAACGCGAGGTCCAGGCCGCGTTGCGCACCGGGCGGGCGATGCGTAAGCCACAGGACCGTGGGGTGCGTCGTCCGCGGTTCGTCGACGAGATGGTAATGATCAGTGACCGGCCGGCGTGCATCGCCGACCGGGCGATCCCGGGCCACTGGGAGGGCGATCTGATCATCGGCAAAGACAGTGGCTCAGCGATCGGGACACTGGTCGAACGCGCCACCCGGTACGTGATGCTGCTGCACCTACCTGAACGTCATGACGCGCTCACCGTGCGTGACCAGCTCGTGGCAGCCGTGAACGACCTTCCGGGGCATCTACGTGGGTCATTGACCTGGGACCAGGGCGCCGAGATGGCCGCACACGCCTCGTTCACGATGACCACCAACATGCCGGTCTACTTCTGTGACCCGGCCTCACCCTGGCAGCGCGGCAGCAACGAGAACACCAACGGGCTGCTGCGCCAGTACTTCCCCAAGGGCACCGACCTGAGCGTCCACGGCCCTGAAGAGCTGGAGTACGTCGCCCAAGAACTCAACGCCAGACCACGAAAGACGCTCGACTGGGCAACCCCAGCCGAGCGTCTTCGTGATCTACTTCAAAGCGCCTAACCACCAAGACAAAAACACACGGTGTTGCGAGCACCCCGTGAATCCGCCGTGACCGGGGGCGGCCCCCTTCGTCGTCTGCGGCGATTTGGTCGGCGTCCCCGACCTGCCGTATATTTCTAGATGACCACTGACCGCCGGTTGTTCCTGCCCCCGGGCACGAACTAAAGGTTCCGCGAGAGCGGGCGACCAGCGCAGGCCACGATTCGCGAGCCACGCCATGCGTGTGCGCCGTGCAGCCCCGTGCCCTGTGCCGGGGCTCTTCTCTTGTCCGGGCCCGACCCGGTGGCACCACACGAGAAGGGAGGCCCGCATGGCGAACGCTCAGAAGGACGCCGCCATTGCCGAGCTGACGGAGAAGTTCCGCAGTTCCGGTGCGGCCGTTCTCACGGAGTACCGCGGTCTGACCGTGGACCAGCTCGCGCAGTTGCGCAAGAACCTCCGTGGCAACGCCACCTACTCCGTGGTGAAGAACACGCTGACCGCGCGCGCTGCCAAGGAGGCGGGCGTCGAGTCCGCTTTCGAGGGCCAGTTCGTCGGCCCGAACGCGATCGCCTTCGTCGAGGGCGACCCCGTCGAGGCTGCCAAGGGTCTGCGTGACTTCGCCAAGGAGAACCCCCTCCTGGTGATCAAGGGCGGGATCTTTGACGGGAACCCGCTCTCGCCGGAGCAGATCAACCAGCTCGCGCAGCTCGAGTCGCGCGAGGTGCTCCTGGGCAAGCTTGCTGGCGCCATGAAGGCCCAGCTGTCCCAGGCGGCCCAGCTCTTCAATGCACCGCTGTCGCAGACCGCTCGGGTCGTCGACGCGCTGCGCCAGAAGGTCGAGGAGCAGGGACCGCAGGCATCGGCCGACGAGGCCGCGCCTGCCACCGAATCCACCCCCGAGGGTGGCGACGAGGCCTGAGGCTTCACGCCTCGAGCCCAACCACATCACGCCACTCACGGCGGAAAACTCAGCAGAAAGGACGCCCATCATGGCGAAGCTCAGCACCGACGAGCTCCTTGAGGCCTTCAAGGAGATGACCCTGATCGAGCTCTCCGAGTTCGTCAAGCAGTTCGAGGAGACCTTCGAGGTCACCGCCGCGGCCCCGGTTGCCGTTGCGGGTGCCGCCCCGGCAGCCGGTGGCGACGCCGGTGACGACGCCGAGGAGCAGAGCGAGTTCGACGTCGTCCTCACGGCGGCCGGCGACAAGAAGATCCAGGTCATCAAGGAGGTCCGCGCGCTCACCAGCCTCGGCCTCAAGGAGGCCAAGGACCTCGTCGACGGCGCCCCCAAGCCCGTTGTGGAGAAGGTCGACAAGGACGCCGCCGAGAAGGCCAAGGAGGCCCTCGAGGGCGCCGGCGCCACCGTCGAGCTCAAGTGATCCCTCCCCGTCAGTGACGGGGAACCACGGATCTGCCGAAGGGCGGGTCGCACCTCACGGTGCGGCCCGCCCTTCGCGCGTGCGCTCGTGTCCCTGTGCGGTGCGGGCCCGATGGGGATGCGCCCGACTCAGGGTCCGAGGAACGAGGATCCCAAGGGCGCGCCCCATCGGCCGTACCGGCGATCAGAGCAGTGGCCGCCAGGGCGAGAGGATCCCCTCGGTGACCCGGTTGATCAGGGGACGCTCCGTCCACTGCTGCAGGGTCAGCTCGGTGCAGTTGCCGGAGTCCAGCTCGAAGACCCGCTCGAGGTGCGCAGCGACCTCCGGGTCGAGGATCTCCATGTTGACCTCGAAGTTGCCGGCGAGCGAGAGGCGGTCGATGTTGGCGGTGCCGATGGTCGACCACACCCCGTCGATCGTGGCGGTCTTCGCGTGGACCATGGCGTTCTCGAAGCGCAGCAGCCGCACGCCCGCCTCGAGGAGTTTGTGGTAGCTCACCCGGGAGACCCAGTCCGCGAGGATGTGGTTGCTGTAGTGCGGGACGATGATCTGCACGTCCACGCCGCGGAGGGCCGAGTTGACGAGGCTGCGGGTGAACGCGGCGTCGGGGATCAGGTACGCCTGCGTCAGGTAGATGTGGTGCTGGGCCCGGTCGATCGCCTCGAGGTACATGTTGCGGATCGGGTAGACGTGGTCGACCGGCACGTTGCGCTGTACGCGTGTCGTGTGGCTCCACGTGCGTCGGCGGGGCTGGGGGAGTACCGGACGTCCACCCTGGTCGTTCCAGTAGTCGACGAAGGCGTTCTCGAGCTCGACGACGATCTCGCCGGCGAAGCGGGCGTGGGTGTCGCGCCACTTCGTCGCGTAGAGCCCACCGATGTTGTAGCCGCCGACATAGGCGGCCGTGTCGTCGACGACGAGCAGCTTGCGGTGGTTGCGCCCCCAGTTGTGTGGCATGAAGAAGGTCGGCCCACCGGAGACCAGGGGGTGACGCAGGACGTGGATGCCGTCGGGCAGCGAGGCGTAGAACGAGCGCGGCACGACCAGGTTGGCGAACTCGTCGAAGACCACGTACACCTCGACGCCGCGCTCGTGTGCGGCGACGAGGGCATCGCGGAAGCGCTCTCCGACGGCATCCCCCTTCCAGATGTAGGTCTCGAAGAAGACGCGGTGCTTCGCCGCGGCGATGTCGGCGAGCATGTCCGCGAAGAGGTCCTCGCCGTAGGTGAAGACGCGCACCTCGCCGCCCGGGACGGGCAGCGCACGAGCCGGAGCGCGTGGGAACTCGCGGTCCGGGCGGTCGCGGCGGCGGATGGTGTCGAACGCGAGCAGCCCTGCGGCCGTGGCCAGCTGGGTCCCCAGGACGGTTGCGGCCGTGCGACGCACCAGGCGGCTGGCATTCCGGCGGCGACGTCGACGGAGGGCGGCGCGGGGGTTCATGGGTGCCACCCTAGGTGGAGGGCGAAGGGGGGTCGTGCGCCCGATCGTGGCCGCGACCCGCCGCGCGCTCCCTTGACGTCGCCCCCGTCGTCGTCCATTCTCATGGCGTCGAATCATCTGGCGAGGCGCCGTCCAGCGCGCACCGCCGTGGACCACCCTCGAGCCGTTGGCTCGACCGGGTTGGACACCCGTGCACTTGTGCATCTAGACTGTCGCTTTGCGCTGCCCTTCTCCTGTCGTGGCCCCCGTCGGATCGCTCGAATCCCCTCAGCGCTGAGGTGTGTGGAGTGGCCGATCGAGGTCGCGGTTGGTGGCTGTGCACCGTCGCCCGACTCTCTCGGCCCGTGGAAGGATCCATCCTTGGCTGCCTCGCGCACCGCTTCCCCGATGTCCACCGCACAGACTGCCAGTGGCCGTCTGTCCTTCGCGAAGATCCGCGAGCCCCTCGAAGTCCCCGATCTCCTTGCGCTGCAGACCGAGAGCTTTGACTGGCTCCTCGGCAACGAGAAGTGGCAGGAGCGTGTCGCCGAGGCCATCGAGGCCGGGCGTCGCGACGTGCCCGAGCGCTCGGGTCTGGAGGAGATCTTCGAGGAGATCTCGCCGATCGAGGACTTCTCCGGCTCGATGAGCCTCTCCTTCCGGGAGAGCCGCTTCGAGGAGCCGAAGTACTCCGTCGATGACTGCACGGAGCGCGACCAGACCTACTCGGCGCCGCTCTTCGTCACGGCCGAGTTCATGAACGCCGAGACCGGCGAGATCAAGAGCCAGACGGTCTTCATGGGCGACTTCCCGCTGATGACCGACCGCGGCACCTTCATCATCAACGGCACCGAGCGCGTCGTCGTCTCGCAGCTCGTGCGCAGCCCGGGTGTCTACTTCGAGAGCACCCCGGACAAGACCTCCGACAAGGACATCTACTCGGCGAAGGTCATCCCCAGCCGCGGTGCCTGGCTGGAGTTCGAGATCGACAAGCGCGACATGGTCGGCGTGCGCGTCGACCGCAAGCGCAAGCAGTCGGTCACCGTCCTGCTGAAGGCCCTGGGCATGACCTCCTCGGAGATCCTCGAGGAGTTCGGCGACTTCGAGTCGATCCGCGCCACCTTGGAGAAGGACACGGTCGAGGACCAGGACGCCGCGCTGCTGGACATGTACCGCAAGTTGCGTCCGGGCGAGCCGCCCACCCGTGAGGCCGCGCAGAACCTGCTCGACAACCTCTACTTCAACCCCAAGCGCTACGACCTGGCCAAGGTCGGTCGCTACAAGATGAACCGCAAGCTCGGGCGCCAGGTCGACCTCGGCGACTCCGTGCTCGCGCTCGACGACATCGTCGCGACGCTGAAGTACCTGGTCGCCCTGCACGCCGACCAGCCCACCCTCCCGGGTGTGCGCGACGGCGAGGACGTCGACGTCCCCGTCGAGGTCGACGACATCGACCACTTCGGCAACCGTCGCCTCCGCAGCGTCGGCGAGCTCATCCAGAACCAGATCCGCACGGGCCTGTCCCGGATGGAGCGCGTCGTCCGCGAGCGGATGACCACCCAGGACGTCGAGGCGATCACGCCGCAGACCCTGATCAACATCCGGCCGGTCGTCGCCTCCATCAAGGAGTTCTTCGGCACCAGCCAGCTGTCGCAGTTCATGGACCAGAACAACCCGCTGTCGGGCCTGACGCACAAGCGTCGCCTCTCGGCGCTGGGCCCGGGCGGCATCAGCCGTGACCGCGCGCAGATGGAGGTCCGTGACGTCCACACCTCGCACTACGGCCGCATGTGCCCGATCGAGACCCCTGAGGGCCCGAACATCGGTCTGATCGGTTCGCTCGCGAGCTACGGACGGATCAACGCCTTCGGCTTCATCGAGACCCCGTACCGCAAGGTCGTGGCCGGTCGCGTCACCGACGAGATCGTCTACATCTCCGCGGACGAGGAGGACAAGGTCGTCGTCGCCCAGGCGAACGCCGTCCTGCAGGACGACGGTCACTTCCGCGAGGAGCGGGTCCTCGCCCGTACCCGTGGCGGTGAGGTCGACCAGGTCCCGGCCGAGGACATCGACTACATGGACGTCTCCCCGCAGCAGATGGTCTCTGCCGCGACGGCGATGATCCCCTTCCTCGAGCACGACGACGCAAACCGTGCCCTCATGGGCGCGAACATGCAGCGTCAGGCCGTGCCGCTCGTCCAGGCCGAGGCCCCCTTCGTCGGGACCGGCATGGAGCACCGCGCCGCGCTCGACTCCGGTGACGTGGTCCGCGCCGAGCAGGCCGGTGTCATCACCGAGGTCTCCGCCGATCTGGTGACCGTCCTGCAGGACGACGGCGGCAGCAGGACCTACAAGATGATGAAGTTCAACCGGTCCAACCAGGGGAACAGCTACAACCAGCGCGTCATGGTCTCCGAGGGTGACCGGGTCGAGGCCGGCCAGCTGATCGCCGACGGTCCCGCGACCGACGGCGGCGAGATGGCCTTGGGCCGTAACCTGCTCGTGGCGTTCATGCCGTGGGAGGGCTACAACTACGAGGACGCGATCATCCTCAGCCAGCGCCTCGTCCAGGACGACGTCCTCTCCTCGATCCACATCGAGGAGCACGAGGTCGACGCCCGCGACACCAAGCTCGGCCCGGAAGAGATCACCCGGGACATCCCGAACGTCTCCGACGACGTCCTCGCCGACCTCGACGAGCGCGGCATCATCCGCATCGGTGCCGAGGTCCGCGACGGCGACCTCCTCGTCGGCAAGGTCACCCCCAAGGGCGAGACCGAGCTGACCCCGGAGGAGCGCCTGCTCCGTGCGATCTTCGGTGAGAAGGCGCGCGAGGTCCGCGACACCTCGATGAAGGTCCCGCACGGCGAGACCGGCACGGTCATCGGCGTCAAGGTCTTCGACAAGGACGAGGGCGACGAGCTGCCCCCGGGCGTCAACCAGCTGGTCCGCGTCTACGTGGCCAACAAGCGCAAGATCACCGACGGCGACAAGCTCGCCGGCCGCCACGGCAACAAGGGCGTCATCTCCAAGATCCTCCCGGTCGAGGACATGCCCTTCATGGAGGACGGCACACCGGTCGACGTCGTGCTCAACCCGCTCGGTGTCCCCGGTCGCATGAACATCGGCCAGATCCTCGAGCTGCACCTCGGCTGGGCAGCCAGCCGCGGCTGGGAGATCGCGGGCAACCCCGAGTGGGCCGACATGATCCCCCAGGACGCGCGCCAGGCCCCGCCGAACACCCGCGTTGCCAGCCCGGTCTTCGACGGTGCCGAGGAGGAGGAGATCACCGGTCTTCTCGACTCGACGCTGCCGACCCGCGACGGTGACCGGCTCATCGGCGCCTCCGGCAAGGCCAACCTCTTCGACGGCCGGACCGGCGAGCCCTACGAGGACCCGGTGTCCGTCGGCTACATGTACATCCTCAAGCTGCACCACCTCGTGGACGACAAGATCCACGCGCGCAGCACGGGGCCGTACTCGATGATCACCCAGCAGCCCCTCGGCGGTAAGGCCCAGTTCGGTGGCCAGCGCTTCGGCGAGATGGAGGTGTGGGCCCTCGAGGCCTACGGCGCCTCCTACGCGCTGCAGGAGCTGCTGACCATCAAGTCCGACGACGTGACCGGTCGCGTCAAGGTCTACGAGGCCATCGTCAAGGGCGACAACATCCCCGAGCCCGGCATCCCGGAGTCCTTCAAGGTGCTCATCAAGGAGATGCAGTCCCTCTGCCTGAACGTGGAGGTGCTCAACTCCGAGGGCGGCACCATCGAGATGCGCGACAACGAGGACGACGTCTTCCGCGCCGCGGAAGAACTCGGCATCGACCTGTCCCGGCGCGAGCCGAGCAGCGTCGAGGAGGTCTAAACCTCCGGGGAGCTCACGGCCCTGGCGGGCCTGCGCTCCCCGGATCCCCCTCGAAATACCCGTGGGGTCGAGTTAGCACTCGGACAGCGGGAACTGAACTTATCGAGAGCCATCCTCGAGAGAACGAGAGTAAGGAAGCACATAGTGCTGGACGTCAACTTCTTCGACGAGTTGCGCATCGGTCTCGCCACCGCGGAGGACATCCGCGCCTGGAGCCACGGCGAGGTCAAGAAGCCCGAGACCATCAACTACCGCACCCTCAAGCCGGAGAAGGAGGGGCTCTTCTGCGAGCGCATCTTCGGCCCCACCCGGGACTGGGAGTGCTCCTGCGGCAAGTACAAGCGCGTGCGCTTCAAGGGCATCATCTGCGAGCGCTGCGGCGTCGAGGTCACCCGCGCCGGGGTTCGCCGTGAGCGCATGGGCCACATCGAGCTCGCCGCTCCGGTCACCCACATCTGGTACTTCAAGGGCGTCCCCTCGCGTCTTGGGTACCTGCTCGACCTCGCTCCGAAGGACCTGGAGAAGGTCATCTACTTCGCGGCCTACATGATCACCAGCGTCGACGAGGAGCAGCGTCACACCGACCTTCCCTCGCTCGAGGCCCAGATCGAGGCCGAGAAGAAGGAGCTGGAGAACCGCCGCGACGCCGATGTGGAGAAGCGCGCGCAGAAGCTCGAGAAGGACATCGCCGACCTCGAGGCCGAGGGCGCCAAGTCCGACGCCAAGCGCAAGGTCCGCGACTCCGCCGAGCGCGAGATGAACCAGATCCGCAAGCGGGCCGACCAGCAGGTCGAGCGCCTCGCCCAGGTGTGGGACCGGTTCAAGAACCTCAAGGTCCAGGACCTCGAGGGCGACGAGATGCTCTACCGCGAGATGCGTGACCGCTTCGGTCTGTACTTCGAGGGTGGCATGGGCGCCGCTGCTCTCCAGAAGCGTCTGGAGACCTTCGACCTGGAGGCCGAGTCCGAGAAGCTGCGCGAGATCATCGCGACCGGCAAGGGCCAGAAGAAGACCCGTGCCCTGAAGCGACTGAAGGTCGTCACGGCCTTCCTCACCACGGACAACAAGCCGGCCGGCATGGTCCTGGGCGCCGTCCCGGTCATCCCGCCGGACCTGCGTCCGATGGTCCAGCTCGACGGTGGCCGCTTCGCCACCTCCGACCTGAACGACCTGTACCGCCGCGTCATCAACCGCAACAACCGCCTCAAGCGCCTGCTCGATCTCGGTGCGCCCGAGATCATCGTCAACAACGAGAAGCGGATGCTGCAGGAGTCGGTCGACAACCTCTTCGACAACGGTCGTCGTGGTCGTGCGGTCACCGGCCCGGGCAACCGGCCGCTGAAATCCCTGTCCGACATGCTCAAGGGCAAGCAGGGTCGTTTCCGCCAGAACCTCCTGGGCAAGCGCGTCGACTACTCCGGCCGTTCGGTCATCGTCGTCGGCCCGCAGCTGAAGCTGCACCAGTGCGGTCTGCCCAAGGCGATGGCGCTGGAGCTGTTCAAGCCCTTCGTGATGAAGCGACTGGTCGACCTCGACCACGCGCAGAACATCAAGTCGGCCAAGCGCATGGTCGAGCGTCAGCGCTCGGTCGTGTGGGACGTCCTCGAAGAGGTCATCACCGAGCACCCGGTCATGCTCAACCGTGCGCCCACGCTGCACCGTCTGGGCATCCAGGCCTTCGAGCCGCAGCTGGTCGAGGGCAAGGCCATCCAGATCCACCCGCTCGTGTGCACCGCCTTCAACGCGGACTTCGACGGTGACCAGATGGCGGTCCACCTCCCGCTGAGTGCAGAGGCACAGGCCGAGGCCCGGATCCTGATGCTCTCGAGCAACAACATCCTCAAGCCGGCCGACGGTCGCCCGGTCACCATGCCGACCCAGGACATGGTCATCGGTCTGTTCCACCTCACCTCCGAGGTGGCGCAGGAGGGCGAGCACCTGCGGTCCTTCACCTCGACCGCCGAGGCCCAGATGGCCATGGACGCCGGGGAGATCAAGGTCGGCAGCCCGATCCGCATCCGTCTGGAGGGCATCGTGCCGACGCCGGGTGCACAGCTGCCGGAGGGTGCCGAGCCGAACGAGTCCGGACAGCTGGCGACGTGGACGACGGAGACGACCCTGGGGCGCGCGCTCTTCAACGCCACGCTCCCGGTGGACTACCCCTACGTCAACGAGCCGGTCGACAAGAAGCAGCTCTCGACGATCGTCAACAGCCTCGCCGAGCGGTACACCAAGGTGCAGGTTGCCGCGTCGCTGGATGCCCTCAAGGAGGCCGGCTTCTACTGGGCCTCCCGGTCCGGCACGACCGTGGCCGTCTCCGACGTCGTCACGCCCGAGCGCAAGCCGGAGATCCTCGCGACCTACGAGGAGAAGGCGACCAAGGTCCAGAAGCAGTACGAGCGCGGTCTGATCACCGACGACGAGCGTCGTCAGGAGCAGATCGAGATCTGGACCCAGGCGACCAACGAGGTCGCCGCGGAGATGCAGAGCAACTTCCCGACGGACAACCCCATCTACCGCATGGTCTCCTCGGGTGCCCGAGGCAACTGGTTCCAGCTGCGGCAGATCGCCGGTATGCGAGGCCTCATGGCCAACCCGAAGGGCGAGATCATCCCCCGACCGATCCGCACGAACTTCCGTGAGGGCCTGTCGGTGGTCGAGTTCTTCATCTCCACGCACGGCGCCCGCAAGGGTCTGGCCGACACCGCTCTGCGCACGGCCGACTCGGGGTACCTGACCCGTCGTCTGGTCGACGTCTCCCAGGACGTCATCGTGCGCGAGGAGGACTGTGGCACGGCCCGTGGCCTGGCCATGCCGATCGCGCAGTTCGACGAGCTCACGGGCACGCGTCGTCTCCACGACGACGTCGAGTTCACCGCCTACGGTCGGTGCCTCGCCACGGACGTTGAGCACGAGGGCACCGTCCTGGCCGAGGGCGGCTCGGACCTGGGTGACATCGTCATCGACCGCCTGTACGCGGCCGGGGTCGACGAGGTCAAGATCCGCTCGGTCCTCACCTGCGACTCCAAGGTCGGCACCTGCGCCAAGTGCTACGGGCGTTCGCTGGCCACCGGTCAGCTCGTCGACATCGGCGAGGCCGTCGGCATCGTCGCGGCGCAGTCGATCGGTGAGCCCGGTACCCAGCTGACGATGCGCACCTTCCACACCGGTGGTGTGGCCGGTGACGACATCACGCAGGGTCTGCCGCGTGTCGTCGAGCTCTTCGAGGCCCGCACGCCCAAGGGCGTCGCGCCGATCGCGGAGGCCGACGGCCGGGTGACCATCGAGGAGACCGACAAGGGTCGTCGCATCCTGCTCGTCGCCGACCGCGACGGCGAGGAGCACGCCTACCCGGTGACCAAGCGCTCGCGCCTGCTCGTCGAGGACGGCCAGCGCGTGCCGGTCGGTACCCAGCTGGTCCAGGGCGCCATCGACCCGAAGCAGGTCCTGCGCATCCTCGGCCCGCGCCACGCGCAGAAGCACCTGGTCGACGAGGTCCAGAACGTCTACCGCCAGCAGGGCGTGTCGATCCACGACAAGCACATCGAGGTCATCGTCCGGCAGATGCTGCGCCGGATCACGATCCTCGAGTCGGGTGACACCGGTCTGCTCCCGGGGATGCTCGCCGAGCGTGGGCACTTCGAGACCCAGAACCGCCGCGTCGTCTCCGAGGGCGGTCGCCCGGCCTCGGGTCGTCCGGAGCTGATGGGTATCACCAAGGCCTCGCTGGCCACGGACTCCTGGCTCTCCGCCGCCTCCTTCCAGGAGACGACCCGCGTCCTCACCGAGGCCGCGATGGAGGGTCGCAGTGACCCGCTGCTGGGTCTGAAGGAGAACGTCATCCTCGGTAAGCTCATCCCGGCCGGCACGGGGCTGCCCCGCTACCGGAACGTGGACGTCGAGCCCACCGAGGAGGCCAAGGCCGCGATGTACTCGCTGCCGAACTACGACGAGTACGCCTACCCGGTCTTCGGTCCCGGCTCGGGCGAGGCGATCCGCCTCGACGACCTCGACCTGGACGTCTGAGGCCGTTCGAAGGCGCTGTCCTTGGGTCCCACGCTCCGCGTGGGCGGAGCTTGCCCAGCAAGCATCTCGAAGGGGGGGCCGGTCGCCGTGACCGGTCCCCCTTCGTCATGCCCGTGCGGGGTCGTCGTGGTACTGGTGTGACGGATGAGGCTGCCGCAAGGGGGTCTTTGCCCGGGATCGCCGGAAAATCAAGGCAAACACGCCGTCTGCGAAGTCGACGCCGGGCCCGGGTTCATGGTTGATTGGACCCTGTTCGAGACCACGAACTTCACAGATGGAGAACCACATGAACAAGTCTGAGCTCGCCAGCGCCGTCGCCGAGAAGGCTGGCGTGTCCGCGTCCTCGGCCTCCGAGGTCATCACCGCCCTCCAGGCGGTTCTGTCCGAGTCCGTCGCGAAGGGCGAGAAGGTCACGGTTCCCGGCTTCTTCAGCCTCGAGCGCGTCGAGCGCGCCGAGCGCAAGGGCCGCAACCCGCAGACCGGCGCCGAGATGACGATCCCGGGTGGCTACGCCGCCAAGCTCTCCGCCGGCAGCGCCCTGAAGACCGCTGCCAAGGGCTGAGCGACACGAACGCCGAAGCGGCGTCCTGAGGTGTGCGGGCCCCGGCCCGCGACCTCGAAGGAGGGGCCGGTCACCACTGCGGTGACCGGCCCCTCCTTCGCTCATCCGCCGTGCCTGTGGACCACACCTTGGTCGGTAACGGTGGTGTGGTGATGCCCGGTGACGATGAGAGGATGGCGCCCGTGCCCGACTCCGATGACCGACCCATGACCCTGCGGGCCACGGTCGCCCGCTGGTCCCTGGGTACGCTCCTGGCGGTCGGCGCCGTCGTGCTCCTGCTCAAGCCCGGTGGCATCAGCAAACTGCTCGCCCTCGTCCTCGCCGGCGCGGCCGTGGCGACCTTCGCCCGGCGCTCCCGCTCGGACGCGGCCATCATCTCCGTCGTGCTGCTTGCGATCGCGGCCTTCTTCCTGTTCGCCTTCCTCAGCGGCAACAGCGAGTGGATCACCGAGCGCTACTGATGCGCGACGACCTGATCATCCGCCGGGAGGACCCGGGCGACGTGGTACCCACCGAGGCGCTCCACGACGCGGCCTTCGGCATGGCGCAGGGGCGAAGGGAGTCGCTCGAGCGTGAGCTGCTGCGTGGTCTGCGTGCGGACGGCTCGCCCATCGAGGAGCTGACCTTCGTGGCCGAGCTGGAGGGGGAGGTCGTCGGGCACGTCGTGTGCAGCCGCGCCACCATCGGTGCGGCCGACTCGGTGGGCCTGGGGCCGCTCGCCGTACTGCCCGCTCACCAGCGGCAGGGGATCGGGGCCGCCCTGCTGATGTCCGTCGTCGCCAGCGCCGAGCGTCTCGCCGAGCCGGCGCTGGTGCTGCTGGGGGACCCGGAGTACTACGGCTTCTTCGGGTTCGTCCCGGCCGCACGACACGGGATCGGCTCTCCCGGGCCCTGGAGCGAGGAGTCCTTCCAGGTGCTGACGTTGCGCGCCTGGCGCCCCGAGATGGCAGGTCCCTTCCGGTACGCGCCCGCCTTCGAGCGGCTCGGCTGACCTGGCTAGAAGGAGGCTGGGAAGGCGTCGGGGGCACTCGGGTGCCCAGGTCGCCCCGCGACCGAGAGCCCCCGAGCGTGGGTGCAGGTCGCCCCGCGACCGTGAGCCCCCGAGGGTTGCGATTTGTGACGCTTTCGACGCCCCGGTATCGTTGATCCGCGTGCGTGGCATGACCGTGTCGTGACGCGCATGAGGACGGCCGACGACGGTCGGTCTCGAACCTCTCGCCGGGCGTCCGGTTGCGGTCCTGACAGGGTCCGTGACGGGGAGTGCAGGGGGGAGCACCGTTCAGGACACACCCGAGTGCGGGGGTCAGGGACGGCATCCAAGGAGCGTCGTCCGGGTCTCGACCCGGCGGGCGCAGACAACATCACCGAAGGTACGGAGTACAGGTTGCCCACGATCAACCAGCTGGTCCGCAAGGGCCGGCACGACAAGACGACGAAGAACGCGACGCCTGCGCTCAAGGGCTCGCCGCAGCGTCGTGGGGTGTGCACGCGTGTGTACACCACCACCCCCAAGAAGCCGAACTCTGCCCTGCGCAAGGTCGCCCGTGTGCGCCTGACCAGCGGCATCGAGGTCACGGCCTACATCCCGGGCGTCGGTCACAACCTGCAGGAGCACTCGATCGTGCTCGTGCGTGGTGGCCGTGTGAAGGACCTCCCCGGCGTCCGTTACAAGATCGTGCGCGGCTCGCTCGACACCCAGGGTGTCAAGGGTCGCCAGCAGGCTCGCAGCCGCTACGGCGCCAAGAAGGAGAAGAAGTAATGCCTCGCAAGGGTCCCGCTCCCAAGCGCCCGCTCGTCATCGACCCGGTCTACCAGTCCCCTCTGGTGACCCAGCTGGTCAACAAGATCCTCACGGACGGCAAGAAGTCCATCGCCGAAGCGATCGTCTACGACGCGCTCGAGGGCTGCCGTGAGAAGACCGACACCGACCCGGTCCAGACGCTCAAGCGCGCCCTGGACAACGTCAAGCCGTCCCTGGAGGTCAAGTCCCGCCGCGTCGGTGGTGCCACCTACCAGGTCCCGATCGAGGTCAAGCCCGGCCGCGCCACGACCCTGTCGCTGCGCTGGCTCGTGGGTTACTCGCGCCAGCGTCGTGAGAAGACGATGACCGACCGCCTCATGAACGAGATCCTCGACGCGAGCAACGGCCTGGGTGCCGCGGTGAAGCGTCGCGAGGACACCCACAAGATGGCCGAGTCCAACAAGGCCTTCGCGCACTACCGCTGGTGACAGCTGGTCGGGGCCGGCCGCACCGTCGGCCCCGACCCACCCGCCCGATCCGGGCGAGGGACAACCCGCCCGACCGGGCAGACACGACCGTAACGAGCGAGATGAGATAACGAGTGGCACAGGACGTCCTGACGGACCTGACCAAGGTCCGAAACATCGGCATCATGGCGCACATCGACGCCGGCAAGACGACGACGACTGAGCGCATCCTCTTCTACACCGGGGTCAACCACAAGCTCGGTGAGACCCACGACGGTGCCTCCACCACCGACTGGATGGAGCAGGAGAAGGAGCGCGGCATCACGATCACTTCCGCCGCGGTCACCTCCTTCTGGGACGACACCCAGATCAACATCATCGACACCCCCGGCCACGTCGACTTCACCGTCGAGGTGGAGCGCTCCCTGCGCGTCCTCGACGGCGCCGTCGCGGTCTTCGACGGCAAGGAGGGCGTCGAGCCCCAGTCCGAGACGGTCTGGCGTCAGGCGGACAAGTACGACGTCCCCCGCATCGCCTTCGTCAACAAGATGGACAAGCTCGGTGCCGACTTCTACTTCACCGTCGACACCATCAAGGACCGCCTCGGTGCGGAGCCGCTGGTCATGCAGCTGCCGATCGGCGCGGAGAGCGACTTCATCGGTGTCGTCGACCTGATCACCATGAAGGCCTTCGTGTGGGAGGGCGACGCCAAGGGCGATGTCAGCCTCGGCGCTGCCTACGAGATCCGCGAGATCCCCGAGGACCTGCAGGCCAGGGCCGAGGAGTACCGCAACCTCCTGGTCGAGCGGGTCGCCGAGTCCGACGACGAGCTCATGGAGAAGTACCTCGGTGGCGAGGAGCTGACCAACGAGGAGCTCAAGGCCGGCATCCGTGAGCTGACGGTCACCTCGCAGCTCTACCCGATCTTCTGTGGCTCCGCCTTCAAGAACCGCGGTGTCCAGCCGATCCTCGACGCCGTGCGCGACTACCTGCCGAGCCCGCTGGACGTCCCGCCGATGGAGGGCCACGCCCCCAACGACGAGGAGACCGCGGTCCTGCGCAAGCCGAGCACCGACGAGCCGTTCTCGGCGCTGGCCTTCAAGATCGCGGCGCACCCGTTCTTCGGCACGCTGACCTTCATCCGCGTCTACTCGGGCAAGATCGTCCCGGGTACGCAGATCATCAACTCCACCAAGGGCAAGAAGGAGCGCATCGGGAAGCTCTTCCAGATGCACGCCAACAAGGAGAACCCGGTCGAGGAGGCGATGGCGGGCCACATCTACGCCGTCATCGGTCTGAAGGAGGTCACCACCGGTGACACCCTCAGCGACGCCGCCAACCCGGTCATCCTCGAGTCGATGTCCTTCCCCGCGCCGGTCATCCAGGTGGCGATCGAGCCCAAGACCAAGGGTGACCAGGAGAAGCTGGGCAGCGCGATCCAGCGTCTCGTCGCCGAGGACCCGACCTTCCAGGTCTCCCTCGACGAGGAGACCGGACAGACGATCATCGCCGGCATGGGCGAGCTCCACCTCGACGTCTTCGTCGACCGGATGAAGCGCGAGTTCAAGGTCGAGGCGAACATCGGCAAGCCGCAGGTCGCCTACCGCGAGACCATCCGCAAGGTGGTCGAGAAGTTCGACTACACGCACAAGAAGCAGACCGGTGGGTCGGGCCAGTTCGCGAAGGTCCAGCTGACCTTCGAGCCGCTGGACACCACGGAGGACGGCGAGCTCTACGAGTTCAAGAACTCCGTCACCGGTGGTCGCATCCCGCGTGAGTTCATCCCGAGCGTCGACGCCGGTATCCAGGACGCCATGCAGTACGGCATCCTCGCCGGCTACCCGGTCGTGGGCGTCAAGGCGACGCTGCTCGACGGGCAGTTCCACGACGTCGACTCCTCGGAGATGGCGTTCAAGATCGCGGGTTCGATGGCCTTCAAGGAGGCCGCCCGCAAGGCTGATCCGGTCCTGATGGAGCCGATGATGCGCGTCGAGGTGCGTACGCCCGAGGACTACATGGGTGACGTCATCGGCGACATCAACTCGCGTCGCGGTCAGGTCCAGTCCATGGAGGACGTCAGTGGTGCGAAGGTCGTCACCGGCCTCGTCCCCCTGTCCGAGATGTTCGGTTACGTCGGTGACCTGAGGTCGAAGACCCAAGGCCGGGCGAACTACTCCATGGAGTTCGACTCGTACGCCGAGGTTCCCAAGAGCGTCGCCGAGGAGATCATCAAGAAGGTTCGTGGTGAGTGACCGGTAGTATTACCGGCAATTCATCCCGATAGCACGACCAATCGCAATCCACGCCACCCTGCCGGGCAAAGGCGTAACCAAGAAGAACGTCCTGAGGAGGACACACAGTGGCGAAGGCAAAGTTCGAGCGGAGCAAGCCGCACGTCAACATCGGCACCATCGGTCACATTGACCATGGCAAGACGACGCTGACGGCTGCGATTTCCAAGGTGCTCGCGGACAAGTACCCGGACCTGAACCAGGTCGCGGCGTTCGACAAGATCGACAACGCGCCCGAGGAGAAGCAGCGCGGGATCACGATCAACGTCTCGCACCAGGAGTACCAGACCGAGTCGCGCCACTACGCGCACGTCGACGCCCCTGGGCACGCTGACTACGTCAAGAACATGATCACCGGCGCGGCCCAGATGGACGGTGCGATCCTCGTGGTCGCGGCGACCGACGGGCCGATGCCGCAGACGAAGGAGCACGTCCTCCTGGCCCGCCAGGTCGGCGTCCCCTACATCGTGGTTGCGCTGAACAAGTGCGACATGGTCGACGACGAGGAGATCCTCGAGCTCGTCGAGATGGAGGTCCGCGAGCTGCTGTCCTCCTACGAGTTCCCCGGTGATGACGCACCCGTCGTCAAGGTCTCCGCGCTCAAGGCGCTCGAGGGTGACGACACGTGGGCAGACTCCATCATGGAGCTGATGAACACGGTCGACACCTACATCCCGACCCCGGACCGCGACCTCGACAAGCCGTTCATGATGCCGGTCGAGGACGTCTTCACGATCACCGGTCGTGGCACCGTCGTGACCGGCCGCATCGAGCGCGGCATCCTCAAGGTCAACGAGGAGGTCGAGATCGTCGGTATCCGCGAGCAGAAGACGACCACCACGGTCACGGGCATCGAGATGTTCCGCAAGCTCCTCGACGAGGGCCAGGCCGGTGAGAACGTCGGTCTGCTCCTGCGTGGTACCAAGCGCGAGGACGTCGAGCGCGGCCAGGTCGTCTGCAAGCCGGGCTCGATCACGCCGCACACCCAGTTCGAGGCGCAGGTCTACATCCTCTCGAAGGAGGAGGGCGGCCGTCACACGCCGTTCTATGACTCCTACCGTCCGCAGTTCTACTTCCGCACGACCGACGTCACCGGCGTCGTGACGCTGCCGGAGGGCACCGAGATGGTCATGCCGGGTGACAACACCGACATGACGGTCGACCTGATCCAGCCGGTCGCCATGGAAGAGGGCCTGCAGTTCAACATCCGCGAGGGTGGCCGTACCGTCGGCGCCGGTCGCGTCACCAAGATCCTCAAGTGATCTTGGGCTGACCCCGGTCAGCACACCGAAGGGCCCGCTTCCCCGTCAGGGGAGGCGGGCCCTTCGCCGTGCCCGGCGTCAGCCGCGGGCGGCGGCCGTCCACACGACCGGGTCGAGGAGCCAGCCATCCTCGACGAGAGCAGCCCGCAGGGCCGCACGGTCATGCGTGGGGCGGCCGAACGCCCGGTACCGGGCGCGACCCCGCTCGAGGTGGCTGCGCACGGTCTCGGTGCGCAGGGAGAGTACCCGGCCCAGATCGGCGGGGGAGTGCCCTCGGGCGGAGGCGAAGAGGCAGAGCACCTGCAGCTCCCGGTCGGTGAGCTCGGCCTGACCCGGGGCAGCGGGGGCGGTCCGCGCGTGCTCGGGGACGGTGCCGGAGGCCACCTGGCGGATCGTGCGGGCGGTCGCGACCAGTCCGTTGGTCGGCTCGATCCACGCGCCGGCACCCTGCGCTCCGCATCGTCGGGCGAAGGGGGACTCCCGCTCCGGTCCGAGGACGACGGCAACGGAGCCGAGTCGGTGCAGCGCCCGGATCTTCAGCGGGAGCGGCACGTGGTCGTCGAGGAGTGCGTGGAGCACGACGACATCGCCGGCGAAGTCCCACTCCCTGCGGAAGTCCGACCACGAGTGCACCGTGGTATCCACGCGCACCGGGGCCGGACCGCTGCGTAGCTCGTGACGCAGGGCTGTCGTCACCACGGGTGACGTGTGCACCAGGTCGACGCGCGGTGGGGTGGTCATCGGGCACGATATTCCCATGCCCCAGCCCTTTCCGCTCGCCGTCTGGTCCTCGTCCCCGCTGCACGCGGACTCACTGGTGACCGTCCTGCAGCAGGCGGGGGAGCGGGTCGGCGTCATCGTCGAGCCCAATGGTGCCGAGGGGGTCCTCGTGGCCACCGTCGAGACTCCCGGGCTGGGAGGCGTCCTCCGTCGTCGTTCCCGGGCGGGGCGGCAGACGATCGTCTGGGGCGGCACGCTGCCGGTGGGCCGGGTCGCGGCACTCCGGGACGCCGGAGCGAGCGCCTACGTGAGCGTGCTCGCTCTGCCGCGGGAGCTCATGGACGTGGTGCATCGGGTCCGGCAGGGCGAGGACGTGCCGTGGCCGGAGTCGGGGTCGGAGGCACTGACGGCTCGGGAGCGCGAGGCAGCACGTGCATACCTCGTCACGCAGGCGGGGTGCTCCAGGGCCGAGGTGGCGCATGGCCTTGGCATCAGCGAGCGGACGTTGAAGGTACACATCGGCCGGGTTCGGGACAAGACGGGTCACGTGGGGACCTCCACCAGGGAGGGACTGCGCCACGAATTGGACATGCGTGGGTGGCTCTGACTAGTCCTTTTGGGTGCATCCAATCGTGTGATGCTCAGGAAACCCTAGGGTAACTTTCGGCGGTTGGACAGGCAGCCGTCAGGGAGGAATCCCGCACCCGACGCGCCGTCGCGACCGAGCACGGCGACTGACGACCGCGCCTGTCCGCAGAAGGAACCGCCACGTGACCTCTGAGATCACCAGCCCGTCCCGCCGCTCCGTCGCGAAGGGTGCCGCCTGGGCCGTCCCGGCCGTCGCCGTCGCCGCAGCTGCCCCGTCCCTCGCCGCGTCGACCAACTACTGTGGCACGTCGCCCGGCTTCACCGTCGAGGCGGTTTGTCCCCCGATCGACATCGACGTGCTGGACGGAAACAGTGACTCGCTGTACTTCGAGATCACGAACAGCAGCAACGACTGCACGGTCGAGGCTGGTCAGACGTTCACCTTGGCGAGCACCAACTTCGTAGGCGCCACTGTCGAGGGTCTCAACGCCCTCCAGGTCGACGCAGTGGTCTTCGGTGACGACATGCAGACTGGCACCATCGGTAGGGACATCCCGCCGGGCGAGGCCGTTCGCGTGAACGTATTCCCCGTGGCTCAGCTCGACGTCAACGGGCAGGTCGCCGGCACGACCACGCTGACCATCGAGGGCATGCCGACGACGCAGGACTACACCCTGGTCGAGCTCGATGCGTTCGGGCTCGCCGGCCTCACCTTGGCCTTCTGTGGCGAACCCCAATTCATCCTCACCACGCTCCTCGAGAGCCTCGGTGAGGAGGTCCAAGAACTCCCCGCCGAGACAGTGGAACTCTTGGACGCCCTCTTGGGTGACGCCGGCCTCTCGCTGGACAACCTCCTGGAGGGGCTCGGGCTCGGGGGTATTCTTGGAGGGATCTTGGGCTGACCGGCCCTTCCAGACGTTGCGCCCGCTGTTCGATTCGGACGGCGGGCGCTCGCGTGTGCGCGGGGCGGGGGAGCCCCCTTCGCCGTAGGGTGAACTCGCACGCCGCACCCGAGCACGGAGGTCTGAGTCGACCATGGCCACCGAGGTCCCCACCCCCGAGACGGGGGGTGATGTCGTCGTCAGCTCCGAGCTGCCCGAGCGCGCACCCCTGCGCAAGCTGCCCCTGCGTCACTGGATCTTCGCGGGCAAGCGGGCGCTGAAGGAGTTCACCAGCGACGGGTGCACGGACCTCGCGGCGGCCCTGACCTATTTCTCGGTGCTCTCGATCTTCCCGGCGATGCTGGCCCTGGTCTCCATCCTCGGCGTGGTCGGCGAGCCGGAGCAGACGAAGAAGACCGTCCTGGACGTCATCGGACAGCTCACCCAGGGCAACGGCGGCAAGGCCATCGAGACGATCTCCGGCCCGTTGGATCAGATGGTCAACTCCTCGGCAGCCGGCATCGGTCTCGTCATCGGTCTCGGTGGTGCCCTGTGGACGGCCTCCGGGTACGTCGGCGCCTTCGGCCGTGCGCTGAACCGGGTGTACGGCGTGGCGGAGGGCCGTGGCTTCATCAAGTTGCGTCCCGCCCGGCTGGGCATCACGGCCGTGCTGCTGATTCTGGCGGCCTTCTCCGTGCTGGCCATCGCCGTCAGTGGCGACCTGGCCCGCGTCATCGGCGAGACCATCGGTCTCGGGGAGGCTGCGGTCACGGCGTGGAACCTCGCGAAGTGGCCCGTCCTGCTGCTCATCGCGATCTTCATGACCGGCCTGCTCTACTTCGCGACGCCGAACGTCAAGCGTCCCTTCCGCTGGCTCAGCCCGGGGGCTGCGCTGGCGATCATCGTGGCGATCATCGCCTCGATCGGCTTCTTCTTCTACGTCTCGAACTTCGCCTCCTACAACGCGACCTACGGCTCGCTGGCCGGCGTCATCATCTTCCTGTTGTGGCTGTGGATCCTCAACAACGTGCTGCTTTTCGGAGCGGAGTTCGACGCCGAGCTCGAGCGCTCCCGGCAGCTGCGCGTCGGGGAGGCGGCCGAGGGGGGCCTGGTCCTCCCGGTGCGTGACTCGACGAAGTCCGACGCAGCGGCCAAGAAGTACGAGGCCGACCTCGAGCAGGCCCGCTCGCTACGGATCAAGGGGCTGCACGACTACGGCAAGTCCGCGGCCGATCTGGCCGACGAGGAGATCCGCCGGGACTGAGGGCCCGAGGTGCGTCCCCGCCCCTCACTCAGGGGGTGCGAACCTCGATTTGGACTGCGGTCCCACGCTCTGGCACACTGTTCAGGTTGCTTGTTGAGCGGTGACGCCATGACCGGATTTGCCCTGGTCGCGGAGGTCGCCGACACCCCGATGACAACGCATCGAACCGCGTACTGCGTGGGGCGACACATCGGACGAGAGCAAGATCCGGTTCGACCGGGTCACTGACCAGACCGCACGACATGGCCCCAGGGCCCGTCGTCGGGCCGCGGAGCGGGTGCGACACACCCGACCGCGTGGGTCGGAGACCGGGTTGGCCCACACAGACCAGGCAAGACGGCGAGAGAGAGACGGAAGCACAGATGGCGGGACAGAAGATCCGCATCCGGTTGAAGTCGTATGACCACGAGGTCATCGACAACTCGGCGCGAAAGATCGTCGACACCGTGACCCGTGCCGGCGCGACGGTTATCGGCCCCGTGCCGCTGCCGACGGAGAAGAACGTGTTCTGCGTCATCCGGTCGCCGCACAAGTACAAGGACAGCCGCGAGCACTTCGAGATGCGCACCCACAAGCGCCTCATCGACATCATCGACCCGACGCCCAAGGCCGTCGACTCGCTGATGCGTCTCGACCTCCCGGCTGACGTCAACATCGAGATCAAGCTCTGATCCGGGAGAGACGAGACATGACCACCACCATGACCAAGACCGTCAAGGGCGTCCTCGGCGAGAAGCTCGGCATGACGCAGGTCTGGGACGAGGAGAACCGCCTCGTCCCCGTGACCGTCGTCCAGGCCGGGCCCTGCGTCGTCACCCAGATCCGCACGACCGAGACCGACGGCTACGAGGCCGTCCAGCTCGCCTACGGCGCGATCGACCCCCGCAAGGTCAACCAGCCCACCAGCGGTCACTTCGCCAAGGCCGGTGCCACCCCGCGCCGTCACCTCGTCGAGCTGCGCACGAGCGACGCCTCCGAGTACACCCTCGGCCAGGAAGTCACCGTCGAGCTCTTCGAGGCCGGCCAGGAGATCGACATCACCGGCACGACCAAGGGCAAGGGCTTCGCGGGCGTCATGAAGCGCCACGGGTTCGCCGGTGTCAGCGCCTCCCACGGTGCGCACCGCAACCACCGCAAGCCCGGCTCGATCGGTGGCTGCGCCACCCCGGGTCGCGTCTTCAAGGGGAAGCACATGGCCGGCCGCATGGGCGGCGAGCGCCAGACCACCCAGAACCTCACGATCCACGCGATCGACGCCGACAAGGGCCTCCTGCTCATCAAGGGCGCCGTCCCCGGCGCCCGCGGTGGCATCGTCCTCGTCCGCGCCTCAGCGAAGGGAGCCTGACGTGCCGACCATCGACATCATCAGCCCGCAGGGCTCTGCCTCCGGCACCGTCGAGCTGCCCGCCGAGGTCTTCGACGTGGAGGTCAACGTCCCGTTGATCCACCAGGTCGTCGTCGCCCAGCAGGCCGCTGCCCGTCGGGGCACGCACAAGACCAAGACCCGCGCCGAGGTCCGCGGCGGTGGCATCAAGCCATACCGCCAGAAGGGGACCGGCCGCGCCCGTCAGGGGTCGATCCGTGCGCCGCAGTTCGCCGGTGGTGGCACCGTCCACGGCCCGCAGCCGCGTGACTACGGTCAGCGCACCCCCAAGAAGATGAAGGCCGCCGCCCTGCGCGGAGCCCTCTCGGACCGGGCGCGCCACGGCCGCATCCACGTCCTCAGCACGCTGGTCGAGGGCGACACCCCGTCGACGAAGGGCGTCACGTCCGTCCTCGGCGGTCTCACCGAGCGCAAGAACCTGCTCGTCGTGATCGAGCGCGGCAACGAGACCGCGTGGAAGTCGGTGCGCAACCTCGCCGACGTCCACGTCATCTTCGTCGACCAGCTCAACACCTACGACGTGCTCTGCGCCGACGACATCGTCTTCACCCAGACGGCGCTCGAGGGCTTCCTCGCGCCCAAGACAGAGGGGACTGCCAAGTGAGCCAGATCAGTTCTGCGTCCCAGACCAAGGACCCGCGCGACATCCTCATCCGTCCCGTGGTGTCCGAGAAGTCCTACGGCCTGCTCGACGACGGGAAGTACACCTTCATCGTCGACCCGCGGGCGAACAAGACGGAGATCAAGATCGCCGTCGAGCAGATCTTCGACGTCAAGGTCGACTCCGTGCACACCATGAACCGAGTCGGCAAGGCCCGACGCACGCGGTTCGGCACCGGTAAGCGCAAGGACACGAAGCGCGCGATCGTCACCCTCCGCGAGGGCACGATCGACATCTTCGGCGGCCAGGGCTGACGGAGAGGACAAGGAAGAACCAAATGGGTATCCGCAAGTACAAGCCGACCACTCCCGGTCGCCGCGCCAGCTCCGTCGCAGACTTCGTCGAGGTCACGCGTGAGACGCCGGAGAAGTCGCTGGTCCGTCCGCTGAGCAAGTCCGGTGGCCGCAACGCCTCCGGTCGCATCACCAGCCGTCACATCGGTGGTGGCCACAAGCGTGCCTACCGCGTCATCGACTTCCGTCGCCACGACAAGGACGGCGTCCCCGCGAAGGTCGCGCACATCGAGTACGACCCGAACCGCACCGCCCGCATCGCGCTGCTGCACTACGCCGACGGGGAGAAGCGCTACATCCTGGCGCCGAACAAGCTCGGTCAGGGTTCGGCCGTCGAGAACGGCCCCGCCGCTGACATCAAGGTCGGCAACAACCTGCCGCTGCGCAACATCCCGAACGGTACGACCATCCACGCGGTCGAGCTGCGTCCGGGAGGCGGCGCCAAGCTGGCCCGCTCCGCCGGCGTCAGCATCCAGCTGCTGGCCAAGGAGGGACAGCTCGCGACGCTGCGCATGCCCTCCGGTGAGGTCCGCCGCGTCGACGCGCGCTGCCGCGCCACGATCGGTCAGGTCGGCAATGCCGAGCAGACCAACATCCGTTGGGGCAAGGCCGGCCGCATGCGGTGGAAGGGCAAGCGCCCCACCGTCCGCGGTGTCGTGATGAACCCGGTCGACCACCCGCACGGTGGTGGCGAGGGCCGCACATCCGGCGGTCGTCACCCCGTCTCGCCCTGGGGCCAGCCCGAGGGTCGTACCCGGCGTCCCGGCAAGGCGAGCGACAAGCTCATCGTCCGTCGCCGCCGCACCGGCAAGAAGCGCTGATAGGAGCATTGGGACATGCCTCGTAGTTTGAAGAAGGGCCCCTTCATCGACGACCACCTCCAGAAGAAGGTGGACGCTCAGAACGAAGCGGGCAGCAAGAACGTCATCAAGACCTGGTCGCGTCGTTCGGTGATCTCGCCGGACATGCTCGGCCACACTCTCGCCGTGCACGACGGCCGCAAGCACGTCCCGGTGTTCGTCACCGAGGCGATGGTCGGCCACAAGCTCGGTGAGTTCGCCCCGACCCGCACCTTCCGCGGCCACGTGAAGGACGACAAGAAGGGACGTCGTCGCTGATGCCTGCCACCGAGACCACCGAGCAGGAGGCACTGGTCGCCCGGGCCTCCGCACGCCACGTGCGCATCACGCCGATGAAGGCGCGCCGCGTCGTCGACCTGATCCGCGGGAAGGACACCCGGACCGCGATCGCCACGCTCCAGTTCGCCCCCCAGGGTGCGGCCGAGCAGACCCTGAAGGTGCTGCAGAGCGCGATCGCCAACCTGCGCGTCAAGGCCGACGAGGTGGGGGAGCCGTTCGACGAGCGCAACCTCATCATCACCTCGGCCTACGTCGACGAGGGTCCGACGATGAAGCGTTTCCGTCCGCGGGCCCAGGGCCGCGCCGGCCGGATCAACAAGCGCACCAGCCACATCACCGTGCTCGTGACGAGCAAGCCTGAGAAGGCCGCGAAGGGAGGGGCCCGCTGATGGGTCAGAAGATCAACCCGCACGGCTTCCGTCTGGGCATCACCAACGACCACAAGAGCCGCTGGTTCGCCGACTCCAGCAAGGAGGGTCAGCGTTACCGCGACTACGTCAAGGAGGACGTGGCGATCCGCAAGCTCCTGTCCACGGGCATGGAGCGCGCCGGGATCGCCCGCGTCGAGATCGAGCGCACCCGGGACCGCGTGCGGGTGGACATCCACACCGCGCGTCCGGGCATCGTCATCGGTCGCCGTGGCGCCGAGGCGGACCGCATCCGCGGTGAGCTCGAGAAGCTCACCGGCAAGCAGGTCCAGCTGAACATCCTCGAGGTGAAGAACCCCGAGATCGAGGCCCAGCTCGTCGCCCAGGGCATCGCCGAGCAGCTCGCTGCTCGCGTCACCTTCCGTCGCGCCATGCGCAAGGGGATGCAGTCCTCCCTTCGCGCCGGCGCCAAGGGCATCCGGATCCAGTGCTCCGGTCGCCTCGGTGGTGCCGAGATGTCCCGCTCCGAGTTCTACCGCGAGGGCCGCGTGCCGCTGCACACCCTCCGCGCGAACATCGACTACGGCTTCTACGAGGCCCGCACGACCTTCGGCCGCATCGGCGTCAAGGTCTGGATCTACAAGGGCGACATGACCGAGAAGGAGTTCGCGGCCCAGCAGGCGTCCGCTGCTCCCCGTGGTCGTGGCCCGCGTCGCGACCGCGACGACCGTCCCGCCCGCGCCCGGCGTGGTGGCGACCGCAGCAAGGACGCGCCGGCCCAGGCCGCCGCTCCGGCTGAGGCACCCGCCGCCGAGGCTCCGGCCAAGACCGAGGGAGAGTCCTGAGATGTTGATCCCCCGACGGGTCAAGCACCGCAAGCAGCACCACCCGAAGCGCTCGGGCATGTCGAAGGGCGGCACCGCCGTCTCCTTCGGTGACTACGGCCTCCAGGCGCTGGACCCGGCCTACGTCACGAACCGTCAGATCGAGGCGGCTCGTATTGCCATGACGCGTTACATGAAGCGTGGCGGCAAGGTCTGGATCAACATCTACCCAGACCGTCCGCTGACCAAGAAGCCGGCTGAGACCCGCATGGGTTCCGGTAAGGGCTCCCCCGAGTGGTGGGTGGCCAACGTCAAGCCGGGCCGGATCATGTTCGAGATCTCCGGTGTCGACGAGGACGTTGCGCGCGAGGCGATGCGCCTGGCGATGCACAAGTTGCCGATGAAGTGCCGCTTCGTCGCGCGTGAGGGTGGTGACAACTGATGGCAGTCGGATCGAAGGACCTGACCCCGGCGGACCTGCGTGAGCTGACCGATGACCGTCTGGTCGACGAGCTGCGCAAGGGCAAGGAGGAGCTGTTCAACCTCCGCTTCCAGTCGGCGACCGGCCAGCTGGACAACCACGGGCGGCTGCGTGCGGTCCGCAAGGACATCGCCCGGATCTACACCGAGATGCGCGAGCGGGAGCTGGGAATTGGAACCAGTATCGGTTCCACCTCGACGGGTTCCGGTGAGGCGAAGTGAGCGAGAACGTGAAGGAAGACACCGTGACCACCCGTAACGACCGCAAGACGCGGCGCGGATACGTCGTCAGCGACAAGATGGACAAGACCGTCGTCGTCGAGGTCGAGGACCGCGTCAAGCACGCCCTGTACGGCAAGGTCATGCGCCGGACCGAGAAGGTCAAGGCGCACGACGAGCAGAACACCGCCGGCATCGGCGACCACGTGCTCATCATGGAGACCCGGCCGCTGTCGGCCAGCAAGCGCTGGCGTCTGGTCGAGATCCTGGAGAAGGCCAAGTAAATCCACGTTCGGGGGGCTCCCGGTCGCTGAGCGACCTACACCCCCCGAATTTCCCCTGAACGCCCGCTTGGCCCAGTGCCGTAGCGAGAACCAGGGGCCACAGACCGAAAGTCCAGTTCGGCAAGGCTCCACCCGGGCGCGCTCGGGCAGGAGAACCAGCACGACGACAGGAGTGAGAAGTGATCCAGCAGGAGTCGCGACTGCGCGTCGCCGACAACACCGGTGCCAAGGAGATCTTGTGCATCCGCGTGCTCGGTGGCTCCGGCCGCCGGTACGCCGGCGTCGGCGACACCATCGTCGCCACCGTCAAGGACGCCATCCCGGGCGGCAACGTCAAGAAGGGCGACATCGTCAAGGCGGTCATCGTCCGCACGACCAAGGAGAGCCGCCGCGTCGACGGTTCGTACATCAAGTTCGACGAGAACGCTGCCGTCATCCTCAAGGCTGATGGCGAGCCGCGCGGGACGCGCATCTTCGGGCCGGTCGGTCGCGAGCTTCGCGACAAGAAGTTCATGAAGATCGTCTCGCTCGCACCGGAGGTGATCTGACCCATGAGCAAGCTCAAGATCAAGAAGGGCGACCTCGTCCAGGTCCTGTCCGGCAAGGACAAGGGTCTTCAGGGCAAGGTCATCTCGGTCAACACCGAGACCCAGCGCGTCGTGGTCGAGGGTGTCCAGCGGGTCACCCGCCACACCAAGGCCGGCATGGGCGGCCAGGCCGGTGGCCTGGTCGTCACCGAGGCGCCGATCCACGTGAGCAACGTGGCCATCGTCGACCCCGAGGACAACAAGCCGACCCGCGTCAAGACCCGCGTCGAGTCCGTCGAGCGCGACGGGCGCACCAAGGCGAGCCGCACCCGCGTCGCGGTGCGCTCGGGCAAGGACCTCTGAGATGACTGACACCATGACCAGCACCACGATCCCGCGACTGAAGACCAAGTACGCCGAGACGGTCGTCTCCTCGCTGGAGGAGCAGTTCGGCTACACCAACCCGATGCAGGTTCCCCGCGTCGTCAAGGTCGTCGTGAACATGGGCGTCGGTGACGCCGCCAAGGACAGCAAGCTGATCGAGGGCGCCATCCGCGACCTGACCGCCATCACCGGTCAGAAGCCGCAGGTGACCAAGGCCCGCAAGTCCATCGCGCAGTTCAAGCTGCGTGAGGGCATGCCGATCGGTACGCACACCACCCTGCGTGGCGCGCGCATGTGGGAGTTCCTCGACCGGCTCACGTCGGTCGCGCTGCCCCGCATCCGTGACTTCCGTGGCCTGAACCCCAAGCAGTTCGACGGCAACGGCAACTACACCTTCGGTCTGACCGAGCAGTCGATGTTCCACGAGATCAACCAGGACAAGATCGACCGCGTCCGCGGCATGGACATCACCGTGGTCACGACCGCGACGAATGACGACGAGGGCCGCGCGCTGCTGAAGGCGCTGGGCTTCCCCTTCAAGGAGAACTGAGATGGCCAAGACCGCCCTGATCAACAAGGCGAACAAGAAGCCGAAGTTCAAGGTCCGCGGGTACACCCGGTGCCAGCGCTGCGGCCGGCCGCACTCGGTCTACCGCAAGTTCGGCCTGTGCCGCGTGTGCCTTCGCGACATGGCGCACCGCGGTGAGCTTCCCGGCGTGACCAAGTCCAGCTGGTAATCGTTCGCCCGGGGGGCTCCGCTCCCCACGGACCCCCACAAACCCGCGTGGTGGCCTCTCCCGAGGCACCACATCCAAGAACTCCTACATCGAAGGTCGCCCCGTCCAGGGGTGAAACCGCGATGAGAGAGGGCAGGCAGAGCCCATGACCATGACCGACCCGATTGCGGACATGTTGACCCGCGTGCGGAACGCCAACTCGGCGCACCACGACGAGGTCTCCATGCCGTACTCCAAGCTGAAGTCGCACATCGCGGAGATCCTCCAGGCGGAGGGTTTCATCGCGGGGTGGACCGTTGAGGAGGCCACCGTCGGAAAGACGCTGGAGATCTCCCTCAAGTACGGTCCGAACCGTGAGCGTTCCATCGCGGGGGTGCGCCGGGTGTCCAAGCCCGGTCTGCGCGTCTACGCGAAGTCCACCAACCTGCCGAAGGTTCTCGGCGGCCTGGGCGTGGCGCTCATCTCCACGTCATCCGGCCTCCTGACCGACAAGCAGGCCGCAACCAAGGGTGTGGGCGGGGAAGTCCTCGCCTACGTCTGGTAGGGGGAAGCAGACATGTCGCGTATTGGACGACTCCCGGTCGCCATCCCCAGCGGTGTCGACGTCACCATCGATGGCCAGACCGTCACGGTCAAGGGCCCCAAGGGTGAGCTGCGCACGAGCGTGACCGAGCCGATCACGGTCGCCCAGACCGAGGACGGTGTCGAGGTCTCCCGCCCCGACGACGAGCGCGAGTCGCGTTCGCTCCACGGGCTCTCCCGCAGCCTCATCAACAACATGGTCGTCGGTGTCACCGAGGGCTACGAGAAGAAGCTCGAGATCCATGGCACCGGTTACCGCGTGCAGGACAAGGGCGGCTCCCTGGAGTTCGCGCTCGGGTTCAGCCACCCGGTCGTCGTCGAGGCGCCCGAGGGGATCAGCTTCACTGTCGAGAACCCGACCCACCTCGCCGTGCAGGGCATCGACAAGCAGCTCGTCGGTGAGACCGCTGCCAACATCCGCAAGCTCCGCCGCCCCGACCCGTACAAGGGCAAGGGTGTTCGGTACGAGGGCGAGCAGATCCGTCGCAAGGTCGGAAAGGCTGGTAAGTAAGCCATGGCAATGATCGTCAAGCGAGCCAAGGGCAAGAGCGCCGCTCGTGGTCGTCGCCACCTGCGCGTGCGCAAGAAGGTCACCGGCACTGCGGTACGTCCGCGTCTGGTGGTCAACCGCAGCAGCCGCCACGTCTTCGTCCAGGTGGTCGACGACACGGTCGGCAAGACCGTCGCGTCCGCGTCGACCATGGAGGCCGACGTGCGTGCACTGGACGGTGACAAGACCGCGCGGGCCAAGAAGGTCGGCGAGCTCGTGGCCGAGCGGGCACAGTCCGCCGGCATCGAGGCCGTCGTCTTCGATCGCGGCGGCAACCGGTACCACGGACGCGTCGCCGCGATCGCCGATGGTGCCCGCGAAGGGGGTCTGGCGCTGTGATGCAGACCCAGAACGTCGAGAAGAGGAACATCTGATGCCCGGACCCCAGCGTCGAGGCGCCGGTGCCGCTGGCACCAATGAGCGCTCCAACAACGACCGTCGCGACAACCGTGGCGGAGGCCGCGGCGGAGGCCGCGACCGCAACGAGAACCAGTACCTCGAGCGGGTTGTGACCATCAACCGCGTCGCCAAGGTCGTCAAGGGTGGTCGTCGCTTCAGCTTCACCGCCCTGGTCGTCGTCGGTGACGGTGACGGCACCGTCGGTGTCGGCTACGGCAAGGCCAAGGAGGTCCCCTCCGCGATCGCCAAGGGTGTCGAGGAGGCGAAGAAGAACTTCTTCACCGTGCCGCGCATCCAGGGCACCATCCCGCACCCGATCCTCGGTGAGGACGCGGCCGGTGTCGTCATGCTCCGGCCGGCATCGCCCGGTACCGGTGTCATTGCCGGCGGTTCCGTGCGTGCTGTCCTCGAGTGCGCCGGCATCCACGACGTGCTGAGCAAGTCGCTCGGCTCGGACAACGCGATCAACATCGTCCACGCGGTGGTCGCGGCCCTGAAGGGCCTCGAGCGCCCGGAGGCCGTCGCGGCCCGCCGCGGCCTGCCCCTGGACGAGGTGGCCCCGGCCGCCATGCTGCGCGCCCAGGCCGCTGGCCGCGCGGAGGCTGCCGACAAGGCGAAGGCGGGTGCCTGATGGCTCAGCTGAAGGTGACCCAGACCCGTTCGGAGATCGGTGGGACCCAGCGTCAGCGTGACACGCTGCGCAGCATCGGTCTGAAGCGCATCGGCGACGTCGTCGTCAAGGAGGACCGCCCGGAGTTCCGCGGCATGGTCCAGACGGTTCGCCACCTGGTGACCGTCGAGGAGGAGGACTGATCATGGCTGACTCCAAGGCCAACCCCACGTCGGGGGAGAAGGCGGACGCACCCGCGCTGAAGGTGCACCACCTGCGCCCGGCTCCGGGATCCAGGACCGCCAAGACCCGTGTGGGTCGCGGTGAGGCCTCGAAGGGCAAGACCGCCGGGCGCGGTACCAAGGGCACCAAGGCCCGGTACCAGGTGCCGGAGCGCTTCGAGGGTGGCCAGACGCCGTTGCACATGCGTCTGCCCAAGCTCCGCGGCTTCAACAACAAGTTCAAGACCGAGTACCAGGTCGTCAACCTCGACCGCATCTCGGCGCTCTTCCCGGAGGGTGGCGCCATCGGCGTCGACGAGCTCGTGGCCAAGGGAGCCGTCCGCGACGGCCAGCTGGTCAAGGTGCTCGGCTCCGGCGAGATCTCGGCGAAGGTCGACCTCACGGTCGATGCCTTCTCCGCGAGCGCCAAGGAGAAGATCGAGTCGGCCGGGGGCAGCGTCACCAAGCGCTGACCTCCTTCGGTCCCTGCCCGAGGCCGCCCCGTACGCGGGGCGGCCTCGAGGCGTCTCCACCCATCGTGTCCTGCACCACCCGGGTCCGCGCGCGACCCCCCGACCCGCGGCAGGTATCGTCTGTCAGGTTGTGCCGCTGTACGGCGGTGCATGCCCGCAGCTCACATCTGCACCCACGGCACCGTCCTGGAGGATCCACGTGCTCTCCGTCTTCACTCGGGCGTTCAAGACGCCCGACCTGCGGCGAAAGCTGCTCTTCACGTTGGGCATCGTCATGCTCTTCCGCCTCGGCACCTTCGTGCCGACGCCGAACGTGAACTACACAGCCGTCCAGGAGTGCATCGCCGGCGCCCGCCAGGGGGACGCCGGCAACCAGCTGTTGGGTATGGCCAACCTCTTCAGCGGGGGTGCGCTGATGCAGCTGTCGATCTTCGCGCTGGGGATCATGCCCTACATCACCGCGAGCATCATCGTGCAGCTGCTCACGGTCGTCATCCCCCGCTTCGAGGCGTTGAAGCAGGAAGGGCAGCAGGGTCAGGCCAAGATGACCCAGTACACGCGGTACCTGACGATCGCGCTGGCCGTCCTCCAGTCGGCGACCTTCGTCACCTTCGCGCAGAACCCCTCCGCGCTCTTCGGCAACGCCAACTGCACCCAGATCCTCTACCGCGACACCATCGTGGACACCGTCTTCATGGTCCTGACGATGACCGCCGGCACCGGCTTGATCATGTGGCTCGGTGAGCTGATCACGGACAAGGGCGTCGGCAACGGCATGTCCCTGCTGATCTTCACCTCCATCACCGCGACGTTCCCCGGTTCGCTGTGGGCCATCCAGCAGCGTGACGGACGCTGGGACCTGTTCATCCTGGTCATCATCATCGGTCTGCTGATCATGACCGCCGTCGTCTTCGTCGAGCAGTCGCAGCGACGCATCCCCGTCCAGTACGCGAAGAAGATGGTCGGGCGCCAGATGTACGGCGGGACCTCGACGTACATCCCGATCAAGGTCAACATGGCCAACGTCATCCCGATCATCTTCGCCAGCTCGATGCTCGCGCTGCCGCAGATGGTCGCCCAGTTCCAGTCCGACCCCCAGGGCAACAACCCCGCCTACATCGACTGGATCAACACCTACCTGGTGCAGGGCGACAGCCCGATCTACATGGCCGTCTACACGATCCTGATCCTGTTCTTCACCTTCTTCTACGTCTCGATCACGTTCAACCCGAACGAGGTCGCCGACAACATGAAGAAGTACGGGGGATTCATCCCCGGTATCCGGGCCGGGCGACCCACGGCCGAGTACCTCAGGTATGTCATCACCCGCATCACCGTGCCGGGCGCCATCTACCTCGCCCTGGTCTCACTGATCCCGCTCATCGCCTTCGTGCTGATCGGGGCAAACCGCGACTTCCCGTTCGGCGGTGCGTCTATCCTCATCATGGTGGGCGTCGGTCTCGACACGGTGAAGCAGATCGAGTCCCAGCTCCAGCAACACCACTACGAAGGATTCCTGCGCTGATGCGTCTGATCATTCTGGGCCCCCCCGGGGCCGGCAAGGGCACCCAGGCCAGCCGGATCGCCGAGCACTACGAGATCCCCGCGATCTCCACCGGCGACATCTTCCGGGCCAACATCAAGAACGAGACCGACCTCGGCAAGCAGGTCAAGGAGATCCTCGCTTCCGGCGGTTATGTCTCCGACGAGATCACCAACGCGATCGTCGCGGACCGCCTGCAGGAGGAGGACGCCGCCGGTGGCTTCCTGCTCGACGGGTACCCGCGCACCACCGCGCAGGTGGCCGCGCTCGACGAGATGCTCGCCCAGTCCGGCTCGGCACTCGACAAGGTGCTCGAGCTCGTCGTCGACGACGAGGTGGTGGTCGACCGGCTGCTCAAGCGGGCCGAGGTCGAGGGCCGCTCCGACGACAGCGAGGAGGTCATCCGCGAGCGGATGGCGCTCTACCACCGCGAGACCGAGCCGCTGTCCTCCGCCTACGACGAGCGCGGGCTGCTGGTCACGGTCGATGGTGTCGGCGGGGTCGACGAGGTCGCCCAGCGCATCGTCACCGCGCTCGGCTCCTGAGGGCTGGGGCACCCCCATGGGTCTCTTCGCACGCGAGCGGGTCCGCGCACGCACCCCGCAGCAGTTGCGGGCGATGCGCGTGGCGGGCCTGCTCGTCGGCCGAACCCTGGCCATGCTGCAGGAGGAGGTCCGGCCCGGCATGACCACCGCGCAGCTCGACGCCCTCGCGGAGGACCACATCCGCAGCGGCGGCGGGATCCCCAACTTCCAGCTCGTGCCCGGTTACGAGCACACGCTGTGCGCCTCGATCAACGAGGAGATCGTCCACGGCATCCCCGGCGACCGGGTCCTGCGCGAGGGCGACCTGCTGAGCATCGACTGCGGCGCCGAGGTCGAGGGCTGGAACGGCGACTCCGCGATCACCCTCGTCGTCGGTGGTGCGCAGGCCGGCGACCCGGCTGCCCTCCGCCTGTCCGAGATCACCCGCCGTTCGCTGTGGGCCGGCATCGCCGCCCTTCGCCCCGGTGGGGACCTCAACGACGTCGGCGGCGCGGTCGAGGACTCGGTCCTCGCCGATGCGCAGGCGGACGGTGTCGAGTACGGCATCGTCGAGGACTACACCGGCCACGGCATCGGTGAGCAGATGCACCTGCCGCCGATGGTGCCCAACTATCGCGTGCGTGGCCGCGCCCCGGCCACACCCGTGGGTGGCACCATCGCCATCGAGCCGATGGTCACCCTCGGCCCGGAGGCCAACCACGTGCTGGCCGACGACTGGACCATCGTCACCGACTCCGGCCGCCCCGCCGCCCACTGGGAGCACTCGGTCGCCCTGACCGAGTACGGCATCTGGGTGCTCACCGCACTCGACGGCGGCGAGGCCGAGCTGACCGCCCGCGGCGCCCCCTTCGGCCCGCTCGACTGACCGGGCCCCACTCCTGGCGATGGTCCCGGTGCGCTCTGGGTGGCACGTCCTGGCCGCGGAGCGTGGCGGGAGGGTGTTGCTCGCGACGCGGACAGCCGGTCACTGCGGCGACGCCGATCGGTAGGGTGCGAAGTCAGTCATGCCGTCCGCAGAGCGGATGGTGTCGTGTCGATGAGGAGCACCCCGAGGATGACCATGCCCCCCGAAAGTCCCTCCGGAGCTGATGACGTCCTGAGTCTGGCCGCGGGCTTCCCGCAGGTCGAGCCGGATGCCTGGGCCGACATGGCCGCAGCGGTGGTCAACAAGTCCCGGGCCGACGACGCCAAGGTCGATGGGCCCGGAGCGGTCGAGATCCTCACCAGCGAGCTGCCCGGTGGTCTGGGCGTCGACCCCATCTACTGGTCGCGGGAGCGCAGCCTGGGGCTGCCGGGGGCGATGCCCTTCACCCGTGGCCTGGGACCGCGCGACCCGGACCTGCCGTGGCACGTGTGCCAGTTGCACGACGACCCGGATGCCGCGACCAGCCGCAAGGCCGTCCTCGACGACCTCGAGCGGGGCGTCAGCGCCGTCTGGTTGCACGTCGGTGACGACGGCATCGCGCCCGGTGACGTTGCCGAGGTCCTCGGTGACGTCATGGTCGACCTCGCCCCGGTGACGGTCTCCTCGTGGACGGACCAGGCCGGCGCCGCGGGCGCACTCATCGCCGCGTGGGAGGCGAAGGGGGTCGACCCCGCCGTCGTGGGCGGCAGCCTCGGCCACGACCCGATCGGTCTGGCCGCCGCGGTGGGTGGCACCCCTGATCTCGCCCCGCTCGCCGACGCGGTCGACCTCTGCACCAATCGTTGGACCGGCGTGCGCGCGATCACCGTCGACACCCGCGTCCACCACGACGCCGGAGCCAGTGATCAGGACGAGATCGCCCTGGCCCTGGCGACGGCGCTGGACTACGTGCGCCACCTGACCGACGCTGGTGTCGTGGCCGCCGAGGCCTTCCGCCGGATCGAGTTCCGCATCGCGGCGACCGCCGACCAGTTCGTCACCATCGCCAAGCTGCGCGCGTTGCGCCGCACGTGGGCCCGGATCGGCGAGGTCCTCCAGGTGCCGCAGGCCGACCGCGGCGCACGGGTCCACGCCGTCACTTCCTGGCGCATGCAGACCCGCACCGACCCGTGGGTGAACATCCTGCGCGACACGATCGCCTGCCTCGCGGCCTCCGCAGGCGGCGCCGACGCCATCACCGTGCTGCCGTACGACCACGTGCTCGGGCTGCCGACCCCCTTCTCCCGGCGGATTGCCCGCAACACCCAGTCGATCCTCGCGTCGGAGTCGAACGTCGCCCGGGTCGCCGACCCGGCCGGCGGCTCCAACTACGTCGAGACGCTGACCGACGATCTTGCCCGCGCCGCGTGGAGCTGGTTCGGCGAGCTCGATGCCGCCGGCGGTGCCGCGGCCGGCCTGTCCTCCGGGGCGATCGCGGAGCGCCTGGCGCGGGCCCGCGCGGCGCGGGACACCGACCTGGCCACCCTCGAGCTGCCGCTGACCGGCACCTCGACCTTCCCGCTGGCGGGAGAGAAGCTGCTCGAGCGCACCCCGCGTGCCCGGGTCGCCGCACGGGGGCTGCCCCGCTCGCGCGACGGGCAGGTCTTCGAGGATCTGCGCGCCCGCACGGCCACGGGTGACGTGAGTGTCCCCGTCTTCGCGCTCGGCTCGCCCCGCGAGCACACGACCCGGGTCAGCTTCGTCGCCAACCTCCTCGGCGTGGCCGGTGTCCGGCCGGAGACCCACGTCGTGGCCACGGCCGAGGACGTGGCCGCCGCCGTCGAGGGGGCGAAGGGGGCGAGCGTGGCCATCCTCGCGTCCTCGAAGAAGGGCTACGAGGCGCTCGCCGAGCCGACCGTCGCGGCGCTGCGCGCCGCGGGCGTGGACCGGGTGCTCGTCGCCGGCTCCACGTCGGAGGTCGGCGACGTCCCCGTCGACGGCGAGGTCCGTTCCGGCATGGACGTCGTCGCCTTCCTCGACGAACTTCTCGACCTCCTCGATCAAGCCGGTGCCCAGCAGGCAGGAGCGAACGCATGAGCGACGCGCACACCACCATCCCCACCTTCGACACGGTCGAGCTCGGCGACGGCGCTCCGGCGGCCGACGCGCAGCAGCGCTGGCAGGAGGTGCTCGACTCGACCCCGGGCGCCGCCGACGGCTGGACCACCCCGGAGCACATCGAGGTCGCCCCGGTGTACACCCAGGAGGACACCGACGACCTGGACTTCCTGCGCACGGTCCCGGGCAAGGCCCCTTTCCTGCGTGGCCCGTACCCGACCATGTACGTCAACCAGCCGTGGACGGTGCGGCAGTACGCGGGCTTCTCCACCGCAGAGGAGTCCAACGCGTTCTACCGTCGCAACCTCGCGGCCGGGCAGAAGGGCCTCTCGGTCGCCTTCGACCTCGCGACGCACCGCGGCTACGACAGCGACCACCCACGCGTCTCGGGAGACGTCGGCATGGCCGGGGTGGCCATCGACTCGATCTACGACATGCGCACGCTCTTCAGCGGCATCCCGCTGGACCGGATGAGCGTGTCAATGACGATGAACGGCGCGGTGCTGCCGATCCTCGCGCTCTACGTCGTCGCGGCCGAGGAGCAGGGGGTGAGCCCGGAGGAGCTGAGCGGAACCATCCAGAACGACATCCTCAAGGAGTTCATGGTCCGCAACACCTACATCTACCCACCGCAGCCCTCGATGCGGATCATCTCCGACATCTTCGCCTACACCAGCACGAAGATGCCGCGCTTCAACTCGATCTCCATCTCCGGTTACCACATGCAGGAGGCCGGGGCCACGCAGGACCTCGAGCTGGCCTACACCCTGGCCGACGGCATCGAGTACATCCGGGCGGGCAAGGAGGCGGGTCTCGACGTCGACGCCTTCGCGCCGCGACTGTCCTTCTTCTGGGCCATCGGCATGAACTTCTACATGGAGATCGCCAAGCTGCGTGCGGCCCGCCTGCTGTGGGCGCGTCTGGTCAAGGAGAACTTCGGCCCCGAGAACCCGAAGTCGCTCTCCCTGCGCACGCACAGCCAGACCTCCGGCTGGAGCCTGACTGCCCAGGATGTCTACAACAACGTGGCTCGCACCTGCGTCGAGGCTATGGCTGCGACCCAGGGGCACACGCAGAGCCTGCACACCAATGCACTGGACGAGGCGATCGCGCTTCCGACGGACTTCTCGGCGCGCATTGCCCGCAACACGCAGCTGGTGCTCCAGCAGGAGTCGGGAACGACACGGGTCGTCGACCCGTGGGGCGGCAGCGCCTACGTCGAGCGCCTGACCCACGACCTGGCCCAGCGCGCACTCGCGCACATCGAGGAGGTGGAGAAGGCCGGCGGCATGGCCAAGGCCATCGAGGCCGGCATCCCCAAGATGCGTATTGAGGAGGCGGCGGCCCGCACCCAGGCGCGGATCGACTCCGGCCAGCAGCCGCTGATCGGGATCAACACGTATCCGGTGGACGAGGACGAGGACATCGAGATCCTCAAGGTCGACAACGCCGCGGTCCGCAAGTCCCAGATCGCCGGGATCGAGCAGCTGAAGGCCGAGCGCGACGAGGAGCAGACGCAGGCCGCGCTGGCTGCGCTCACCCGTGGCGCGAAGGCCGACGGCGGCACCATGGAGACCAACCTGCTCGCACTGGCCATCGACGCCGCGCGCGCCAAGGCCACCGTCGGGGAGATCTCCTCCGCGCTGGAAGAGGTCTACGGGCGCTACACCGCGCAGATCCGTACGATCTCGGGTGTGTACCGGGACGAGGCAGGGGCGGGCGGAGCCGTCGAGGAGGTCCAGGGAAAGGTCGAGGACTTCGAGCAGGCAGAGGGGCGTCGTCCGCGCATCCTCGTGGCCAAGATGGGCCAGGACGGCCACGACCGCGGCCAGAAGGTCATCGCGACCGCCTTCGCCGACCTCGGATTCGACGTCGACGTGGGCCCGCTCTTCCAGACCCCCGCCGAGGTGGCGCGTCAGGCCGTCGAGGGGGACGTGCACGTCGTCGGGGTGTCCTCGCTCGCCGCGGGTCACCTGAGCCTCGTGCCGGCGCTGCGGGCCGAGCTGGACGAGCTGGGTCGCCAGGACCTGATGATCGTCGTCGGCGGGGTCATCCCGAAGCAGGACTTCGACGAGCTGCGGGCCGCCGGCGCCGACGACATCTACCCGCCGGGCACGGTCATCGCCAATGCAGCCGGCAGCCTGGTCGACCAGCTGCGGGAGCGAGCTGCCGCCGCCCATGGTTGAGCCGGTCGCCGACCTCGCGGCGGGAGTGCGTGATCGTTCCCGGGCACACATCGCCCGGGCGATCACCCTCGTCGAGTCCTCACGTCCGGACCACAGGGAACGCTCGAAGGCGCTGCTCGCGGAGCTCGCGCCCGACACCGGCCGCGGGCTGCGGGTCGGGGTCTCCGGCATCCCCGGAGCCGGCAAGTCGACCTTCATCGACGCGCTCGGCACACGACTGATCGAGAACGGGCACCGCGTCGCGGTCGTCGCCGTCGACCCGAGCAGCGCCCGCACCGGGGGCTCCGTGCTCGGTGACCGCACACGGATGGCCCAGCTGACCGCCAGCGAGGACGCCTTCGTGCGGCCCTCACCATCGGGGGCGCACCTCGGGGGAGTGGCCCGCGCGACGCGCGAGTCGATGCTCGTCCTCGAGGCAGCGGGTCACGACGTCGTGCTCGTCGAGACGGTCGGTGTCGGCCAGTCCGAGGTGGCCGTGGCAGAGATGGTCGACACCTTCCTGATGCTGGCGCTGGCCCGCGGTGGGGACCAGCTCCAGGGCATCAAGCGCGGCATCCTGGAGATGGCCGACGTCATCGCGGTCAACAAGGCCGATGGTGAGCACGCCGGGGACGCCCGTGTTGCTGCACGTGAGCTGTCCGGCGCGATGCGCCTGATGAACCCGGACCCGCACGCCCGCCGCCCACCGGTCCTCACCTGCAGCGCATACACCGGTGACGGACTCGACGACGTGTGGGACGCCGTCCTGGAGCACCGCGCCTGGCTGGAGGAGCAGGGCTCGCTGCAGGGTCGGCGCGCCGAGCAGCAGCGCGAGTGGATGTGGGCCATGGTCGACGCCGAGCTGCGGGATACGGTCCGGCACTCGCCCCGGGTGCGGGAGCTGCTCACCGAGATCACCCCCGGCGTGCGCTCCGGCCAGATCAGCGCCGTCGACGGCGCCGAGCGGATCATCGCGGCCTTCTCGGCCGAGCTCGCCGAGCGCGACTGACTCCTCAGCCCGTGGCCGGGGCGCCGATCTTCTTCGGCGCGATCCCGGCGCGGCGGGCCTGCCACAGCAGGATCACCATCATCAGCAGCGTGGCGAGACCGCCGATGCCGCCCGCGGCGGCGTCACCGGTCGATGACTCGGTGATGTAGGCGCCCTGGAGCCCGCCGACGAGGGTCAGCAGGAGGATGATCACGACGTTGTTGACCGTGTGCAGCACGATCGCCGCCTCCAGCCCGCCGGTGCGCCAGGTCAGGTAGCAGGTGGCCACGGCCATGGATCCCAGCTGCATCAGCACCCACGGGTCCAGGGAGCCGTGGGCCAGGGAGAAGAACACTGTGGACAGGACCGTGCCGACGACCAGCGCGACGACGGGACGCTTGATCCAGGCGCCGACCCCCTGCAGCAGCCCGCCGCGGAAGGCGATCTCCTCGGCCGCGGCCTGCAGCGGCGTGGTCAGCACGGTGATGACGATCAGCCACGGCCAGTGCTCGGGGCGGTCGCCGACCTCTCCTCCCTCCAGGAGCCACCCGAGGACGATGTAGGCCCCCCAGATGACCCCGGTGACCAGGCTGGCCCGTCCCATCCACCGCCACCGGATCCGGCCGGTCACCGACAGCAGCTTGCCCATCGGTCGCCAGTGCCCCAGGCGGGTCGCGACGAGGGCGGCGGGGATGAGGGCGATCAGCATGAGGTTGCCCACGAGCATCGTCACGGGCGCGGTGAGGTCGATCTCCGACACAGTCAGGTTCGGGTCGCGCATCGCGGGGTCGAGCACCATCCACGCGATGGTGAGCACGAGCATCTCGAAGATGAAGACACCGATGCCCAGGGCCATGGCGAGCAACGGCCGCCACCAGCGGTAGCCCCGCGTGCGCATCTGGTGGACGTAGCTGCGTGACTCGTCGTCGGGCAGCGCGGCGAAGGAGGAACGGTGCCGCACGGGCGGACCGCTCGTCCACGGGGTGTCTTGCCGGCCGGCCGCGTGCTCCCGGGCGGCGGACGCAAACGCCGGCAGGAGCGGGTGGACCCCGGCATCCGTGGCCAGCGGGTGGTCGACGAGCGTGGCGAAGGGGGCGCCGCCCGCGGACACGACAGCGGGTACGCCGTCGCGGTGGGCCTGGGCGAACCAGATCGTCCCGGCCGGGGCGAGGTACTCGGCTCCGTCACGGGCGCCGCTCGCCTGCGCGGGCAGCTCGAGCGGAAGGGTGCCGAGCCGGGCGGCGAGGCTGCTGCCCGGGACGGCCCGGACGAGGGGGGCGCCCCCCTCGCCTCTCCCGAGGGGCCCGACGAGGGGGATGCCCAGATGGAGGGCCCAGCTGATCGTCAGGTCGTGGCTCGTCGGATCGCTGCCCACGGGCGGCGGCAGGAGCCAGACGCCGTCGAGGTCCTGGGTCGGGACGCCACCCGTGGGCAGGTGGTGGATCTGGGCCTGTGGAGCCAGGGCGAGCAGGGCACGCCGGGCATTCACGGCGCCGGCCCAGTCCGGGTCCCCGACGAGGGCGAAGCGGATGCCGGTCATGGGGCGATCGTACGTTCCCGAGGGCGGGCACCCCGTGGGTGCCCGCCCTCGGCGACGGTGCTTCTCAGCGGCGCTCAGCCGGACTTGACCTTCTCGTCCTTCTCCGTCACCGGCAGCTCCCCGGTGATCTCACCGCGATCGAGCGCCTCCTTGCCTGCGGAGACGGCTTCGTCGGGGACACCGCGAACCCTCGTGACGTACTCCAGGTTCTCCTTGCGCAGGGCGATGAGGAAACTGATTCCGGCGAGGAACATCAGGGTGAACATCGGTAGCCCGATGACCGTGATGACCTGTTGCAGGGCGTTGAGGCCCTCGTCGCCGGCCAGCACGATGAGCAGCGCGGCCAGGAGCCCCTCGCTGACGCCCCAGAAGACGCGCTGACGGGTCGGGCCGGCGTCGCCGTCGCCGGTGCACAGCATGTCGACGACCAGGGACGCGGAGTCGGAGCTCGTCGCGAAGAAGATCGCGACGATGACCACAGCGAAGCCCTGGATGAAGGTCGTCAGCGGGTAGTTTTCGAAGAAGGCGAACATCGACAGCGGGATCGACTCCGCGACAGCCGAGGCAATCGGCCCCTCCGAGCCGTCCATGCCGTCGATCCGCATCGCGGACCACCCGAAGACGACGAACCAGATGATGGTGAAGATCGTCGGTGCGAAGAGGACGCCGAGGACGAACTCACGGACCGTGCGTCCCTTGGAGATGCGGGCGAGGAAGATGCCCATGAACGGTGCCCAGCTGACCGTCCAGGCCCAGTAGAAGACGGTCCAGCCGCCCTGCCAGCCCCAGCCCTCGTCCTTGGTGACGTTGGCCAGGGCGTCGTTCCAGAGCATCAGCTCGGGCAGCGACGAGACGAAGTTGCCCGTGGTCTCGAAGAGCTCGCGGAGCAGGAAGAGCGCCATCCCGCCGGTGAGGAAGACGAAGATCATCAGGCCGATCGCCATGACGATGTTGATGTTGGACAGGAACTTCACGCCCTTGTCCAGGCCGCGGACGATCGAGGTGACGGCCACCGAGGTGAGGACGATGACGATGATGACCTGCAGCGTCGTGTCGTTGGCCCATCCGAAGAGCTCACCCAGACCGGCGCCGATCTGCGAGGTGCCCAGACCGATGGACACGGCGACGCCGAAGAGGGTGCCGAGGATGGCGAGGATGTCGATGGCCCGCCCGATCGGCCCGTAGATGCCGTCCTTGAGGAAGGGGTAGAACACGGAGCTGACGCGCACCGGCAGCTCGTACCGGTGGATGAAGTACGCGAAGGCGAGGCCGGGCAGGCAGAAGATGGCCCAGGTGTGCAGGCTCAGGTGGTACAGCGCGAAGTTCATCCCGTCCTGTGCGGCCGCCACGCTGTACGGCTCCACGCCGGCCTTCGGGGGGTTCGAGTAGTGCGAGACCGGCTCGGCCACGCCCCAGAACATCAGGATGGTGCCGATGCCACCGGCGAAGAGCATCGCGAACCACGAGGGGAAGCTGTACTGCGGTGGCTCGTCCTTGCGGCCGAGCCGGACCTGGCCGTAGGGGCTGATGGCCACGCCCAGCAGGATGATCACCCACGCGGTGACGCCGAAGATGAAGTACCAGCCCAGGTTCGTGACGATCCACTCCCGGCCAGCGCCGAAGCTGCTGTTGAGCTGATCCGGGAAGAGCAGCAGCACGATGAGGAAGAGGACCATCAACCCGGCGGAGGTGAAGAAGATGGTCGGCTGGGTGCGTAGCCCCAGTTTACGAGCAAGGGCATCCATCGCTCTGCCTTCCGTTCGCAGTGGCACGTCACCCCCAGGACGAAGGTGTGTCTGGTGTTGGGTGACCCTAGTCCTGATGTGATGCGCGTGGCGTGCCGAGACGCTGACGATTTCCCTACGGAGACGCCCGTGCCGTACTCTTGACTGTCGGTCACGTCTGTCCTGCCGTCCCGCTGTGCGGGGAGGCGGACCGGGTGTGACCGGACGAGGGTCGACCCCATCCGGGGGACGACCACAGACGGATTGAGAGGGTATGGCCAAGAAGGACGGTGTCATCGAGGTCGAGGGCACGATCGTCGAAGCGCTCCCGAACGCGAACTTTCGGGTCGAGCTGACGAACGGTCACAAGGTTCTCGCCCACATCTCGGGCAAGATGCGGCAGCACTACATCCGGATCCTCCCCGAGGACAAGGTCGTGGTGGAGCTCAGCCCGTACGACCTGACCCGCGGCCGTATCGTCTTCCGCTACCGCTGATCGAGGCGGCCACGCATGCCGGTGGCCGACGAGAGAGGCACCACGAGCACGACCCGTCGCCACGCACCGGGGGCGGGACAGATCGAGACAGATGCGAGACGGCAATGAAGGTTCAGCCGAGCGTCAAGAAGATCTGTGACAAGTGCAAGGTGATCCGCCGCAACGGCCGGGTCATGGTGATCTGCGACAACCTGCGCCACAAGCAGCGCCAGGGCTGATCGCGGTCCACCAGGACCGGTGAGGCGGGGAGCCGGGTACTTGCCCAGATCCTCGAGCAACGCCAAGAAGAAGCACGCACCACCCGGCCCCTGCCCGCACCGCGGGCAGGATGTCACCCCCGGCTCGGAGGCCGGGGACCGAGCGGCCCGCGACCATACGTGGGACGACCCGCCGGACTGGTGGTGTACCAGACCTCCGAACAGAAGATAAGGAAGCCATCACATGGCACGTCTTGTTGGAGTTGACCTCCCGCGCGAGAAGCGCGTCGAGGTCGCCCTGACCTACATCTTCGGTGTGGGCCGCACGACTGCGCAGAAGGCAGTCGCGGCAACCGAGATCGACCCGGCCACTCGCGTGAAGGACCTCGGTGACGACCAGCTCGTCGCCCTGCGTGACTGGTTCGAGGAGAACGTCCAGCTCGAGGGAGACCTCCGCCGCGAGGTCGCTGCCGACATCCGCCGCAAGGTCGAGATCGGCACCTACGCGGGCCTGCGCCACCGCCGTGGCCTCCCGGTGCGCGGTCAGCGCACCAAGACCAACGCGCGTACCCGCAAGGGCCCCAAGCGCACCGTCGCAGGCAAGAAGAAGGCCTGATCCCTCACCCGCTCGCTCAGGGCGTGTCACGCCCTTGAGCCGGTGAGCACCACACACCGAAGTACTTCGTAGGAGAAACATGCCCCCCAAGACCCGCGCCACCAAGGTGCGTCGCAAGGTCAAGAAGAATGTGTCCGTGGGCCAGGCCCACATCAAGAGCACGTTCAACAACACCATCATCTCGATCACCGATCCCACCGGTGCCGTGATCTCCTGGGCCTCCGCCGGCCAGGTCGGCTTCAAGGGCTCGCGCAAGTCGACCCCGTACGCCGCCCAGATGGCGGCCGAGGCCGCTGCCCGCCGCGCCATGGAGCACGGCATGAAGAAGGTCGACGTCTTCGTCAAGGGCCCGGGTTCCGGTCGTGAGACCGCCATCCGTTCCCTGACCGCCACCGGCCTCGAGGTCGGCGCGATCCAGGACGTCACGCCCAGCCCGCACAACGGTGTGCGCCCGCCCAAGCGCCGTCGCGTCTGAGCAGCAGAGATACGGGAGACTAGATAACACATGGCTCGTTACACCGGCCCCATCACCAAGAAGTCCCGTCGGCTCAAGCTCGACCTCGTCGGCGGCGACAAGAACTTCGAGCTCCGTCCCTTCCCGCCCGGCCAGCACGGCCGTCGGCGGATCCAGGAGAAGGAGTACCTGACCCAGCTGCAGGAGAAGCAGAAGGCACGCTTCACCTACGGCGTCATGGAGAAGCAGTTCCTCCGGTACTACAAGGAGGCGGCCAACCGCCCCGGACAGACCGGTCACAACCTGCTGCAGATCCTCGAGACCCGTCTGGACAATGTCATCTACCGCGCCGGACTCGCCCGCACGCGTCGTCAGGCCCGTCAGCTGGTCACGCACGGCCACTTCGAGGTCAACGGCAAGCGCACCAACGTGCCCAGCCAGCGTGTCGAGCAGTACGACATCATCACGGTCCGCGCGCAGTCGGTCGAGGCCTTCCCGATCCAGCTCGCACGCGAGACCTTCGGTGAGCGCCCCGTCCCGGCGTGGCTGCACGTCGTCCCGGGCAGCCTCAAGGTGCTCGTGCACCAGAAGCCGACCCGCGAGCAGATCGACATCCCGCTCACCGAGCAGCTGATCGTCGAGCTCTACTCCAAGAACTAAATCGTCCAGGGGGACTGCGTCCCCCCGGACGCCCCCCTGAATGCCCGCGTGGCCACGTCTTCATCGTGGCCACGCGGGATGGCGGGGAGAGCACGTCGCGTGGACAGATGCGCGACGTGCTGCCGGATCATGACCGGCGCTTTCACGAGGCGTCATATAGCGGTCGCCCGTGGGAAGGAAGAACACCGTGCTCATCGCACAGCGCCCGAACCTCAGCGAAGAGGTCCTCGCCGACAACCGTTCGCGGTTCGTCATCGAGCCCCTCGAGCCCGGCTTCGGCTACACCATCGGCAACTCCCTGCGTCGCACCCTGCTCTCGAGCATCCCGGGTGCCTCGCTGACCTCGATCCGGATCGACGGCGTGCTCCACGAGTTCTCCACGATCCCCGGGGTCAAGGAGGACGTCACGGAGGTCATCCTCAACATCAAGTCCCTCGTCGTCTCCAGCGAGAACGACGAGCCGGTCGTGATGTACCTGCGCAAGTCGGGCGCCGGCGCGGTCACCGCTGCCGACATCAACCCGCCGGCCGGTGTCGAGGTCCACAACCCGGACCTGCACATCGCCACGCTCAACGACAAGGGCTCCTTCGAGATGGAGCTGACCGTCGAGCGCGGTCGCGGGTACGTCTCCGCCCAGCAGAACAAGTCCGGTGACCAGGAGATCGGTCGCATCCCGGTCGACTCCATCTACTCGCCGGTGCTCGCCGTGACCTACAAGGTCGAGGCGACCCGTGTCGAGCAGCGCACCGACTTCGACAAGCTGGTCGTGGACGTCGAGACGAAGCACTCGATGGCACCCCGGGATGCGCTGGCCTCCGCCGGCAAGACCCTCGTCGAGCTCTTCGGCCTGGCCCGTGAGCTCAACGTCGAGGCCGAGGGCATCGACATGGGTCCGTCGCCGACCGACGCCGCGATCGCCGCAGACATGGCGCTGCCGATCGAGGACCTGGACCTGACCGTCCGCTCCTACAACTGCCTCAAGCGCGAGGGCATCCACACGGTGGGTGAGCTCGTCGGGCGCAGCGAGGCGGACCTGCTCGACATCCGCAACTTCGGTGCGAAGTCGATCGACGAGGTCAAGGCGAAGCTGCACGAGATGGCGCTGACCCTCAAGGACAGCCCTCCCGGGTTCGACCCGACCGCCGTCCCCGGCTACAACGACGAGTACGACGAGTCCGGTGACGAGGACGCCTCGTTCGCCGAGGACGAGCAGCTCTGACCCACCGTTATTCGTGACCTGACCGCCGTACGCGGTGAGGTCAGACCTCCAAGGAGAACACCATGCCCACCCCGACCAAGGGTCCCCGTATCGGGGGCGGCCCGGCCCACGAGCGCCTCATCCTGGCGAACCTGGCCACGTCGCTCTTCGAGTTCGACCAGATCACGACGACCCAGGCGAAGGCCAAGCGGCTGCGTCCGCTCGCCGAGCGCTTGGTCACCTTCGCCAAGCGTGGCGACCTCGCCGCGCGCCGCAAGGTGATGACCGTCGTCAAGGACAAGGGCGTCGTCCACCGCCTCTTCGTCGAGATCGCGCCCGACGTGGCCGACCGGCCCGGCGGATACACCCGCATCACCAAGATCGCCCCGCGCAAGGGCGACAACGCTCCGATGTGCGTCATCGAGCTCGTCCGCGAGCCGGTCAACGCCAAGCCGAAGCGTGCCGTCGTCGCCGAGGCGGAGGGCGCCACCAAGCGCTCCGCCAAGGATGAGGCCGCTGCCGAGGCTCCGGCCGAGGAGAGCGCGCCGGCTCCCGCCGAGGACCCGGCGGAGGAGCCCACCGAGGCGGAGTCCGAGGACAAGGCCTGACGGGACCTCACCCGCGCACGACGAAGGGCGGTGCTCACCGACGAGGTGAGCACCGCCCTTCGTCATGACCGGAAAGCCGCGTGGTGACCGGCTTGCCGTCGAATGACCGCACCACGTCCTGGCCGGCGTCGGTCTTCCCGGCCGTCCTGGGGCAACCCGGCCTCGCCTACGCTGATCCCCATGCGGCTGCGACTCGATCTCGCCTACGACGGCAGCGACTTCCACGGCTGGGCGGCGCAGCCGGGACTGCGCACGGTCGAGGGTGAGCTGACCGGTGCCATCACGCGGATCCTGCGCCTGCCCGAACCGATCAAGGTCACCGTCGCCGGCCGCACGGACGCGGGGGTGCACGCCCTGGGGCAGGTTGTCCACCTCGACGTGGACCCGGGCGATCTGGCGCGGGTGCGTGGCAACTCCGACCGGCCGATGCTGGCCACCCTGCTCACCCGGCTGCGCGGCGTCCTGCCCGACGACGTCGTCGTGCGCTCCATCGCCGAGGCGCCCGAGGGCTTCGACGCGCGTTTCTCCGCGACGAGCCGGCGCTACCGATACGTCCTGGCCGACGACCCGGCGCGGCTGGACCCCCTTCGCCGACGTGAGGTGGTCGCCCTGCGCACGCCGCTGGACGTCGACGCGATGAATGCCGCCACGGCCCGCCTGCTCGGTCTGCGCAACTTCGCGGCGTTCTGCAAGAAGCGCGAGGGCGCGACGACCACCCGCACGCTGGTCCGCTACGACTGGCAGCGTCGCGAGGACGGTCTGCTGGAGGCGAGCATCCTCGCCGACGCCTTCTGTCACTCGATGGTGCGGGCGCTCATCGGCGCTCTCGTGCCGGTCGGCGCAGGGGACCGGGGGCCGCAGTGGCCCGAGCAGGTGCTCACCGACGGCGTGCGCGACCCACGGGTGAAGGTCATGCCCGCCCACGGGCTCACGCTCGTCGAGGTGACCTACCCGGCGGCGGAGCAACTCGCCGAGCGCGCGAGCCGGACGAGGGCGCGCCGGGAGGAGTGAGCGCTCAGTCGCGCAGCGCGTCGCCCGGAGGCAACGGCCACCACCGCGTCCACAGCGTGCCGACCACCTGGTCCCCGCGCACGAAGCGGGCGGTGCACTCCTGCTCACCGGTGCGCCCGCGGCACGCGGCGACGGAGTCCGCGCTGTTGGACCGGTTGTCGCCCATGACGAGGTAGGAGCCCTCGGGGACGGTGATCTCGGGCAGGCAGCGGGCCGAGAGCGGCCCGTCGTCGGTGCAGTCCCGCTCGCCCTGCACGAAGGGGATCTCGTGCTCGACGTACGGTTCGTCCAGGGGCTGGCCGTCCACGAGCAGCCGGCCCTGCTCGTCGCAGCAGGAGACTCTCTCGCCGGGCAGGCCGATGATCCGCTTGACGGTGTGCGCGTGGTGGCTCGGCCCGATGCCGAGGACGTCGCCGACGGTGCGCACGGCATCCTTGAGCGCGTCCGGCTCGTGGATGCGCTCTGCCTGCCACGTCTGCCCGTGGGCGAAGGCGATGACCTCACCGCGCTCCAGGTCGTCGCCGTCGACCCCGACGATCTGGGCCACCACCCGGTCGCCGGTCATGACCGTCGGTTCCATCGACCCGGACGGGATGACGAAGGGGCGCGCCAGGGTGTGGGTGACGACGGCAAGGACCGCGAAGGCGATGAGGAGCCGGACGACGATGCCCAGGGCCAGGGGGAGCTCACGGCGTTCGCGTCGGGGACTCACGGTGGTCAGCCTAGTTCCCGGGCGGTCGGGCCCGGCGGGGGAGCGGGGTCAGGCCGACCACCGCCGTGACCCGCCGCGCGCCGGGTGTGCCGGCGCCGCGCCGCCGGTAGCGGTCCAGCACCGCGCCGAGCTCCGCGCGCAGGGCCGCCAGCTGGGTCTCGTCGACGAGCACCTCGCGCTCGTCCAGGCCGCACTCCTCCTGCCAGACCATCGGCCACGAGACCTGCGCGTCGATCCATCCGTGGAGCCGGTGGGCGTGGTGGTCGACGTGGTCGTGGGCGAGCCACAGGGCATCGGCGAGCTCGTCGGCATCGGAGATCGAGCTCACCGCGACCGAGGTGTCGACGTCCTCCTCGTCCGCCGCCGCGGCCCACACGCGCGAGCGGCCGTCGCCCAGACCGGTGTCGACGAGCAGGCCTGCGTCCGCCAGCACCCGGGAGTGGTAGCTCGTCGCGCCGGTGTTGCTGCCCAGGGAGCGGGCGAGGTCGGCGGCGGTCGCCCCACCGTGCAGGCGCAGGTGGGCGAGGATCCGGGAGCGAAGGGGGTGGGCCAGCAGCCGCCACGCGGCCGGCGTCGAGGTGACCCGGGTGCCCGGTCCATCGCGATCAGCCATGGCCCCGATGATTGCACAAGTATTGTGCAAACGCCGTGGGTGGCGTCGTCGGGCCAGTGCTGACCGCGTCGACAAGCCCATGAAATCAAGGGTTTCGTCGCTCCTTGCCCGATTTCTTCGGAGACTTCACCGGTCCGTAGAATGGTGTGCAGCGACGCCCCGCCACCACGTGGCCGGCGGTGTCACCCCCTTCGTCCGACGACGGGGGCCGGAGCACCAACGAGAGCAGAAGGCATCACTCATGCGCACGTACACCCCCAAGGGTGGTGAGATCACCCGTCAGTGGCACATCATCGACGCCACCGACGTCGTGCTCGGCCGCCTCGCGAGCCAGACCGCCACGCTGCTGCGCGGCAAGCACAAGCCGACCTTTGCCCCGCACATGGACATGGGCGACTTCGTCATCATCATCAACGCGGACAAGATCGCGCTGACCGGCGCGAAGGCCGAGCAGAAGCGCGCCTACCGCCACTCGGGCCACCCGGGCGGTCTGTCCTCGATGAACTACACCGAGCTGCTCGAGAAGCACCCGACCCGCGCGGTCGAGAAGGCCGTCCGCGGCATGCTCCCGCGCAACAGCCTCGGCCGTGAGCAGCTGGGCAAGCTCAAGGTGTACGCCGGTGCCGAGCACCCGCACGCCGCCCAGCAGCCGACCCCCTACACGATCTCGCAGGTCGCGCAGTAAGCGCTGCCGAGAAGGAATCAGAGGCATTTATCGTGGCTGACACCACCGACAACCCAACCGAGGTCCTCGAGGGCGACGAGCCCGAGCTGAGCTCCTACACCTCCGAGTCCGACGGTCCGGTCGCCGCCGGCGAGCCCGTGGCCCGCCCGACCGCGTCCGCACCCGGCGCCGGGACCGGCCGCCGCAAGCAGGCCATCGCCCGCGTTCGGATCGTTCCGGGCACCGGCGAGTGGAAGGTCAACGGGCGTTCGCTCGAGGAGTACTTCCCGAACAAGGTCCACCAGCAGATCGTCAACGAGCCGCTGACCGCGCTCGAGCTCGACGGCGCCTACGACGTGCTCGTGCGCGTCCACGGCGGTGGCCCCTCCGGCCAGGCCGGTGCCGTCCGTCTCGGCGTCGCCCGCTCGCTCAACGGGGTCGACCCCGAGCTGAACCGCGCGACCCTGAAGAAGGCCGGCTACCTCACCCGGGACGCGCGCGTCCCGGAGCGCAAGAAGGCCGGTCTGAAGAAGGCCCGCAAGGCGCCGCAGTACAGCAAGCGCTGATCTGCAGCTCTGCACGCGAAGGGCGGTTCCCACCTGGTGGGGGCCGCCCTTCGTCGTGCTCGTCTGCCGACGGTGGTCACGTGAGGACACGCACACCCCGACACGACCGGGAAGTGCGGGTATGGCCGGGAAACCTGAGCATGACCACGCCACAACCCGGCCCTCACGCCACTGCCCGGCCCGCACGCCACGACCCGGCCCTGGGGTGACGGCCGTTCCTGGGCCTGGTCCGGTTCGACCTACCGCGGTCCGGCCCGCCGGCCGGGTATCGTGACGAGCCTGCCCGCAGACCCTGATCCAGGATCTTTTTCCCACGGAAGGTAGCCCGACCATGCCCCGACTCTTCGGCACCGACGGTGTGCGCGGACTCGCCAACGGCGAGATCATCACCGCGGACTTCGCCCTCCGACTCGCCCAGGCGGCCGCGCGTGTCCTGCGGGACCCCGAGGGTACGGAAGGCAGGCGCCCCGTCGCCGTCGTCGGACGGGACCCGCGGGCCTCGGGGGAGTTCCTCTCCGCGGCGGTCGTGGCCGGTCTGGCCAGCAGCGGCATCGACGTCTTCGATGCCGGCGTCGTGCCGACTCCCGCGCTGGCCTTCCTCACCGCCGAGATCCACGCCGACTTCGGGGTCATGCTCTCCGCTTCCCACAACGCCATGCCGGACAACGGCATCAAGTTCTTCGCAGTCGGCGGACACAAGCTCCCCGACGCTGTCGAGGACGACATCCAGAGGGCCATGGACGAGGAGCCGGACCACCCGACCGGCATCGACGTGGGTCGGGTGACCTTCATGGAGGACGCCGGGGCCCGGTACGTGCGCCACCTTCTCGACGCCGTCGAGCCGGACCTGAAGGGCCTCACGGTCGTCATCGACGCCGCTCACGGCGCCGCCAGCGAGGTCTCGCCGGAGGTCTTCCGCCTGGCTGGTGCGCAGGTGCACGCCATCGGTTCCCGTCCCGACGGGTTGAACATCAACGACGGCTGCGGCTCGACCCACCTCGAGGAGTTGCAGGCCGCCGTCGTGGAGCACGGAGCCCACCTGGGCATCGCCCACGACGGCGACGCGGACCGGTGCCTCGCCGTCGATGCGAGCGGCGAGCCGATCGACGGGGACCAGATCATGGCGATCCTCGCGCTCGCGCTGAAGGAGCAGGGCGAGCTCGCCGGGGACACCCTCGTTGCGACCGTCATGAGCAATCTCGGACTCATCCGCGCCATGGAGGCCGCCGGCATCGACGTCAAGCAGGCCGGGGTGGGCGACCGCTACGTCCTCGAGGAGATGCGTCGGGGCGGCTACTCCCTCGGTGGGGAGCAGTCCGGCCACGTCATCATGCTCGAGCACGCGACCACGGGCGACGGTGTCCTGACCGGTCTGATGCTCGCGGCGAGGGTCGCCGAGACCGGTCAGTCGCTGAGGCAACTCGCGGCCGCGATGACCCGGATGCCACAGGTCCTGATCAACGTCAAGGACGTCGACAAGGACCGCGTCGACGGTGACGCGGGTGTGCGGTCGGCCGTCGCCGACGAGACCTCCTCCCTCGGTGAGGAAGGGCGGGTCCTGCTGCGCAAGTCCGGCACCGAGCCGGTCGTGCGGGTCATGGTCGAGGCAGCGACCGAGGAGCGCGCCCGGACCACGGCCGATCGTCTGTCCCTCGTCGTCCGGGAGCGCCTGGCCCTGTGACGGGACCGGCGGGGCCGCGTCCGCCGGCGGTGGCCCGCCGGATCAGACTGCCGGGACGTCGAAGTAGGAGTGCCGGGTGAGTGCTCGGTCGTGCTCGTCGAGGACGAAGAAGTCGCAGAAGCCGACGCGCGCCGCACTGCCGTCCTTGAGCGTGCCCTCGAAGCGGCCCCGGACCGCGACCTGGTCGCCGTCGACGAGCAGGGCATCCAGGATGTGCTGACCATCGGCGATGACGCGCTCGCCCCCGTAGAAGGCGGCGAGTGAGTCACGCCCGACCATCGGGGCGTAGCCGGGCCGGTGGTAGACCGCGTCGTCGGTGAAGCAGTCGAGCACCCCATCGACGTCTCCGGCGTCGACGCGCTCGTAGTAGCGACGGACCGCGTCTGCGGCGCTCATGCGACGACCTGCCGACCCAGGGCAGCGGATGCCCGTTGGAGGGCCGCGGCCAGCGGCGTGATCTCCTGCGTCTGCGCCGTGGCGAGGAGCTCGCCGACGCGCTCGCCGATCCGGTCGACCGCAGCCAGGGTCTCTCCCTCGCTCCAGCCGGAGACGCCGCCGTGGACCTGGACGACCCCGCCGGCGTTGGCGACGAAGTCGGGGACGAAGGTGACGCCGGCCTCGCGCAGGGCCTGCGCACATCCCGGCTCGTCGAGGGTGTCGTTGGCTGCTCCGGCGATGATCCTGGCGGGGATGCGGGCGACGTTGTCGCGGGTGACCACGCGGGCGACGGCACACGGTGAGAAGACGTCGGCGGGGTGGAACGGGGCCTGCTCCGGGTCGATCGCGGCGCCGCCCAGCTCGTCGGCCAGCGCCTCTGCGCGGGCGGTGTCGACGTCGGCGACGGTCACCCGGGCCCCGTCCGCGTGGGCCAGGCGCGCGACCTCGGCGCCGACGCTGCCGACGCCCTGGACGACGACCTGCGCCCCGGCCAGACCCCCTTCGCCGTGGTGGTGGACGGCTGCAGCCCGCATGGCGGCGTGGACGCCCCGGGCGGTGAAGGGGGAGGGGCTGACCTCGTCGCAGAAGGCGCGGGCACCACCCTCGTCGCGGATGGCCTGCATGTCCTCCAGGAGGGTGCCCATGTCGACGCCCGGGATGTACGTCCCCGCTGTACGGGCGATCATCTCGCCGAAGCGGGCGAAGAGGGCGCGGCGCTGCGGCGACCCGGGGGCGGGAGCCTCGCCGTCGAGCATGACGACCGACTTCCCGCCGCCGTAGGGCAGCTCGGCCAGAGCGTGCTTGAGAGTCATCGCGGCCGCGAGGCGCTGTGCCTCCCGCGCAGCGGCGGTGGTGGAGGGGTAGGCGCGGTAGCGCACTCCACCGAAGCCGGGGCCCAGCGTCGTGTCGTCGATGGCGATGATCGCCCGCAGGCCGGTGCGCTCGTCGCGGCAGGTGATCGTCTGCTCGCTCGCCCACGGCTCGGCGATGCCGTCGGATGTCGGGGTGGGGGTCGTGACTGTGGTCATGGACCCATGGTGGCAGGGGTCGTGTGACCCCCATCACGAGGGTCGGTGGCTCAGAACTTCTGGTTGAGCAGGCCGGTGTCGACGTCGTAGACGAAGCCCCCGACCTTCGCGCGCTCGCCGATGAGCGGGTGGGTCCGGACCCCGGCGACATCCTGACGCAGCGCGTCGACCTGGTCGTGCACGACGTGGAATCCCTGCCACGAGGCGTCCTGGCCGGCGGAGGCGCCGACCTTGGCCCGGAACTCGTCCTCGGTGGCGCTGCCCATGGCGCACCGGGTGTGCGGGATGATGAGGATCCGCTCGACCTTCAGCAGGTGGACGCCCAGGACGAGGGCCTCGAGCGCGGCGGAGGTGACGCGTCCACCGGGATTGCGGAAGATCTTGGCGTCCCCGGGCTTGAGGCCGAGCATGCCCAGCGGGTCGATCCGGCTGTCCATGCACGTGACGATGGCGACACCGGCGTGCGCGATGCCATCGAAGCCGCTGAGCTCGAAGTGCTCGGAGAAGGTCTGGTTGGCCGACAGCAGGTCGGCGAAGTCCTCAGGTGCGGAGGCGGTTGCGGGCATCAGATTCCTTTCGACGTTGTCCTTGCACAGTAGTCCCGACCCGATGACCGTCGCCGGGGCGTTCGTGAGCGCTTCGTCACCCAGAACTCGCCCTGACGTCGTGCGGAGCCCGTCACGGAATCGTCCCGACACGAAATCGTGAGGCTGTTGGTGTGTCATGGACCACTCCGGCGGTGTAGACAGTCTTGTGGGAGGCGACGTTCAGCGACTCGTCGCGTCCGCGGACGAAGGGAGCGACGTGGAGACACGACGAGGACGCCGGGTCGCCTTCGCGGCCGCCGTCGCCACCGCTGTGGCACTCGGGGTCTCGGCCTGCGGCGGGGGCAGCAGCGCCAGCGGCAACACGCAGGTGACCTGGTGGATCAACCCCGACGGTGGCGGTTCCGACCCCGAGGGCGGTGGGCAGGTCCAGCTGGCCAAGGAATGCACCGACAAGGCCGACGGTGCCTACACGATCGACTTCCAGCAGCTTCCCAACAGCGCCAGCGACCAGCGCCAGCAGCTGTTGCGCCGGCTCGCCTCGAGCGACGAGGGCGTCGACATCATGTCGATCGACCCCGTCTTCGTCGCGGAGTTCGCCGAGGCCGGGTTCCTGGCCGAGGTGCCGACGGACTTGAAGTCTGAGTTCACCGAGGGCGTGGTCCCCCCGGCGGTCACCAACGCGAACTGGAAGGACACGATGTACGCGGCGCCCTTCTGGGCGAACACGCAGTTGCTCTGGTACCGCAAGTCCGTCGCCAAGGAGGCCGGGCTGGACATGAGCAAGCCGGTCACCTGGGACCAGCTGATCGAGGCCGCCAAGAAGACCGACTCGCAGATCGGCGTGCAGGCCTCTCGCTACGAGGGCTACATGGTCTGGATCAACGCCTTGGTCGAGGGGGCCGGCGAGCACATCGTGCAGAACCCCGGAGCCCCGGGGGAGGAGTTGGAGTTCGGGCTCGACACGGAGGGTGGCAAGGAGGCGGCCGCCGTCATCCAGAAGCTGGCGGATGCCAAGGTCGGGGGCCCGGCGCTCGGCTCCACCGACGAGACGACCTCGCTGGACATGTTCCAGAACGAGCAGGCCGGCTTCATGCTCAACTGGCCCTACGTCTACGCCGCGCTGAAGGGTGCCGAGGTCGACTGGATCGACGACTTGGCCTGGACCCGCTACCCGCAGACGGTTCAGGGCGAGGAGTCCAAGCCCCCGCTCGGCGGCATCGAGATGGGCGTCAACGCCGCCTCGGACGACAAGGACGCCGCGTGGGACGCGGTCGCGTGCCTCACCTCGGCGGAGAGTCAGAAGACCTACATGCTCGGCACCGGCAACCCAGCGGCCCGGACCGAGGTGTACGACGACTCGGAGATCCGCGAGCAGTTCCCGATGGCCGACCAGATCCGCAACTCGCTGGCCGACTCGGGCCCACGTCCGCTCACCCAGTACTACGGTGACGTCTCCTCGGGGATCCAGCGTGTCTACAGCCCACCCGGGTCGGTCGACCCCGACACAACGCCGCAGCGGGCCGAATCGCTCCTGCAGGCCGTGCTGAAGGGAGATGCGTTGCTGTGAGTGCCTCGACACCCACCCAGGAGCGGGCGAAGGGGGCGAAGGCTCGCCTGTCCGACCGCTCCCGCAGCGAGCAGCGTCTGGGCTGGAAGCTGGCGATGCCGGCCTTCGTCGTGATGGTGCTGGTCACCGGGTACCCGATCCTCCAGGCCGTCTGGAACAGCTTCTTCGCCTACCGGCTCACCGACCCGGACAACCGTCACTTCGTCGGCCTGAACAACTACCTCGTCTCCCTCACCGACCAGGTCTTCTGGTCGGCGATGTGGATGACCATCCTCGTCACGGTGATCACGGTCGTGGTCGAGCTCGTGCTGGGATTCATCATCGCCCTGACGATGCACCGCATCGTCATGCCGCGGCGCACCCTGCGCACGCTGGTGCTCATCCCGTACTCGATCATCACGGTGGTCTCCGGCTTCACCTGGCTGTACGCCTTCAGCACCGGAACCGGCTTCGTCAACCAATGGATCCAGTGGATGCCGGGGATCGACGCGAGCTACAACTGGTTCGGTGGTTTCTGGTCATCGCTCTTCGTCATCTCCCTCTCGGAGATCTGGAAGACGACGCCCTTCATGTCGCTGCTCCTCCTGGCGGGCCTGGCGCAGGTCGACACCTCGATGGAGGAAGCGGCCAAGGTCGACGGAGCATCGTGGTTGCAGACCCTGATCAAGGTCATCCTGCCGAGCATGAAGGCGGCCGTCATGGTCGCGCTGCTCTTCCGCACCCTCGACGCGTTCCGCATCTTCGACAACATCTTCATCATGACCGGTGGAGCCAACGACACGAGCTCGCTGTCGATGCTCATCTACCGCCAGACGATCGACCGCACGGAGATCGGGTTGGGATCGGCCCTGTCGGTGATTCTCTTCCTCTGCGTGCTGGTCATCGCGGCGGTCTTCGTCAAGGCCTTCAAGGTCGACCTCGCGGAAGGGAGGGGCTGACATGAAGCAGTCGGCCAAGGGAACCGGCATCTGGAGCGTTCTGGCCATCCCGATCATGCTCTGGACCGCGGTCCCGCTGCTGTGGATGCTCTCGCTGTCGCTGAAGAGCGCCGATATGCTCGCTGACCCTGACGCGAGCGTCCTGGGCAACTTCTGGCCCAAGGACCCGACGCTGGAGAACTACAAGCTGATCTTCAGCGGCGGCGCGAGCGACCTGTTCATGCCGGCGTTGCGCAACTCGCTCATCGTCTGCCTGCTCGCGACCCTCATCTCGGTCGTCCTCGCGATGTTCTGCGCCTATGCGATCTCCCGGCTGGAGTTCAAGGGCAAGAAGATGATCCTGGTGACCGCGCTCGCGGTCAGCTTCTTCCCGGTGGTCGCCATGGTCACGCCGTTGTTCGAGATCTGGAGCAAGACCGGGCTCTTCGACACGATCCCGGGCCTGGTCATCCCGTATCTCGCGCTGACCCTTCCGCTGTCCATCTGGACGATGTCGGCCTTCTTCCAGCAGATCCCGTGGGAGATGGAGCAGGCCGCACAGGTCGATGGCGCGTCGAGTTGGCAGGCCTTCCGCAAGGTCATCATCCCGCTGGCCGCCCCGGGGGTCTTCACCACGGCGATCATCACCTTCTTCATCGCGTGGAACGACTTCGTCTTCGCGATCTCGCTCACCTCGGACCGGGCGCGCACCGTCCCTGCCGCGCTCGCCTTCTTCACCGGGGCGAGTCAGTTCGAGCAGCCGACGGGCGCGATCATGGCGGCCGCGGTCGTCGTGACCATCCCCGTCGTCATCCTCGTCCTGGTCTTCCAGCGCCGCATCGTCGCCGGCCTGACCTCGGGCGCCGTCAAGGGCTGACCCCCGCCTTTTCGAAACAGGAGAACCCCATGGCTGAGATCACCTTGAACAACCTCGTGAAGAAGTACGGCGACGGCTTCCCCGCGATCAACGACGTGAGCCTGGACATCAAGGACGGCGAGTTCATGATCTTCGTCGGACCGTCCGGCTCCGGGAAGTCGACCCTGCTGCGGATGGTCGTGGGGCTCGAGGACATCACCAGCGGTGACCTGCACATCGACGGCAAGCGGGTCAACGACCTCTCGCCGAAGGACCGCAACCTGTCGATGGTCTTCCAGAACTATGCGTTGTACCCACACCTGACCGTCTTCGAGAACATCGCCTTCCCCCTTCGCCTGGCCAAGGGCAAGCACCCCGAGAGCGAGATCAAGGAGAAGGTCAACAACGCCAGCGCCCTGCTCGAGCTCGACGAGCACCTTCAGCGCAAGCCGAGCAACCTCTCCGGTGGCCAGCGCCAGCGCGTGGCGATGGGGCGCGCGATCGTGCGCGACGCGGACGCCTTCCTCTTCGACGAGCCGCTGTCCAACCTCGATGCGAAGCTGCGCGGCCAGATGCGCACTGAGATCGCCCGGATGCAGCGACGACTGGGGACGACGACGATCTACGTCACCCACGACCAGACGGAGGCGCTGACCCTGGGTGATCGGGTCTCGGTGCTGAAGAAGGGCGTGCTGCAGCAGGTCGCGAGTCCTCGCGAGCTCTACGACCAGCCGCTCAACCTCTTCGTCGCCGGCTTCATCGGCACGCCGCCGATGAACTTCATGCCGGCGGAGGTGCGCGGCGACGAGCTCGTGCTGCCCTTCTGCACCGCGCCGTTGCCGGCGATGGCCAAGGAACGACTCACCGATCAGGACCTGCTCATCGTCGGCATCCGGCCGGAGCACATCAAGGACGCCGATCTCGGTGACGCCACGGCCGACGGCGTGCGCTTCGACGCGGTGATCGACCAGACCGAGTGGTTGGGCAACGAGCAGTACGCTTACGTCCCCTTCGACGTCGAGGGCAACGTCAAGGCCAAGCTCGACGAGCTCGACAAGGACCTCGACGGTGAGGGCATGCGCACCCAGATGGTCGTCAACCTCGACCCGCGCTCGCGGGTGCGTGAGGGCGACGTCGGGCACTTCGTCTTCAACCCGTCGCTGATGCACGTCTTCGATCCGGAGTCGGGGGACTGCCTCACCCGTGACGACGAGGCCGCCGCGGAGATCGCCCGCCAGTCCGAGGAAGACCGCCAGCGGGCGCTGCGTCGCGCCCGTGAGCGCGAGGCGGAGGCAACCGCCTAGGGCGTGTCTGCCAAAGATCGGCGTTCGGGTGCGTCAGCGTGGATCTCATGGTTCGTGATGGCGTGATCAGCAACGAGTTGTGGGATGTGGTGGAGCCGGTTCTGCCGACGAATGTGGGCAGGCGGGGACGTCCGTGGAATGACCACCGCACGACGCTGGAAGGCATCATCTGGCGTTTCCGTACCGGGTCGCCGTGGCGCGATCTGCCGGCAGAGTTCGGGCCGTATCAGTCTGTGTGGCAACGGCATCGGTTGTGGTCGATCGATGGGACGTATGAGGCGATGGTCGCTGCGGTCCACGAACACGCGGGGCTCGGCCACGAGGACCTGGAAGCGATTCTCTCGATCGACTCCACCAGCGTGCGAGCCCACCAGCACGCGGCCGGCGCCCGCCATGACTCGGTCGTCACGGACGCGCAGGAGGACACAGGGGGGTCATTCGAGTTACACGAATTCTCGGATCGTGCCCGGGGAGCCGCCTGACCATGCGCTGGGTCGTTCTCGTGGCGGGTTGACCACGAAGATCCACGCGCTGTCGGACCTGACATGCACTCCGGTGATGGCGCTGCTGAGCGCGGGACAGGCTGGGGACAACCCGATGCTCACGCCGCTGATCGACGCCCTGGCCGAAGCCGGGCACGGGATGGACTTCCGGCTGCTGGCGGACAAGGCGTACTCACACCCGAGCACCCGGGCCTACCTGCGAGACAAGCGGATCAAGCACACCATCCCTCAACGGCGCGACCAGATCACTCAGCGCAAGAACAAGGGCAGCAAAGGCGGACGACCGCCAGGCTTCGACGCCGGAGCGTACAAGCAGCGCAACACCGTCGAGCGATCCTTCAGCCGGGCCAAGCAGTGGCGCGGACTGGCCACCCGGTACGACAAGTACGCCGTGACCTACCTCGGCGGCGTACTCCTGGCCATGGTCATCCTGACCCACCGGGCAGCGAGATAGCAGACACGCCCTAGGCGGATCGCACGAGCCCGGGCCGTGGCGAAGGGAGAGTGCTGCGGGAGCAGGTCAGCGAGCGGGGCCGATACCCAGCTCGACCCGGGTCGGCGGTTGGGCGCCGACCCGCGTGACCGTCACTGCAGAGGCGTCGATGCCGCGCTGGATGGCAGGCACGAGAGTGCTGCTCCGGGCCTTCCGCAGCCGAGAGCGGGCTCCCGGGCCGCCGAGCAGGCCGGCATCGAGCAGGCCGGACAGCAGGCCGGACATGAAGGCGTCCCCGGCGCCGACCGTGTCGGCCACCTCGACGTCGGTGCCGGGCAGGGAGACCAGACGACCGGAGGGCAGCACGGCCACGGCGCCGCTCTCGCCCCGGGTGCAGACGACCAGTGGCGGCCCCAGGTCGCGCCAGGCACGCAACCACTCGGCGAGATCGTCCTCGTCGAGCGGCCGCCCGGCGAGCCACTCGAGGTCCGCGTCGCTGGCCTTGACCACGTCGCTGACCAGGACGCGTCGCTCGACCTCGTCAAGGGCCCGGTCGTGGTCGGGCACCAGCGAGGCGCGGATGTTGGGGTCGTAGGAGACCGTGCCGAACTGACGCCCACCACCCATCGCCGCGAGCACGTCGAGCCCGCCCGGGCGCATCAGCGCACCGTAGGACCCGGCGTGCAGGTGGCCCGTCCGCTCGGGCAGCTCGGGCACCCGCCAGGTGACCTCGAACTCGTACTCGGCCTGACCGTGCTCGTCGAGGGTGGCGGTCGCGACCGGGGTGTCCTCGGCGCGGTCGCTGTCGGGGACCAGGGTCACTCCGGTATCGGAGAGGCGCGCCCCGATCGCTGCGCCGTGCCGGTCACGACCGATGTGCGTGGCCAGGGAGACGGCATGGTCCAGCCGGGCGAGGCCGACGGCCACGTTGAGGGGGCTGCCACCCACGTGCTCGGCGCTCGCGCCGTCCGGGCCACGGAAGACGTCGATGAGCGCCTCGCCGATGACCAGCGTCGGTCCTGTGGCTCCGCGACGTCCGGGCATGGTCAGGCGGACAGCTGCGGGGAGAGTCGCTGGACCTTGGTCAGGTTGTGGTGCGCCTCGACGATCCTGGTGGTGCCGGACTTGCTGCGCATGACGAGGGACTCGGTCGTGGCGCCACCGGGGCGGTACCGGACGCCACGCAGCAGCTCGCCATCCGTGATGCCGGTCGCGACGAAGAAGCAGTTGTCGGTCTGCACGAGGTCGTCTGTCGTGAGGACCTGCTCCAGATCGTGGCCGGAGTCGATGGCGTGCTGGCGCTCGTCGTCGTCGCTCGGCCACAGGCGACCCTGGATGACGCCCCCGAGGCACTTGATCGCGCACGCGGTGATGATCCCCTCGGGGGTGCCACCGACACCGAGCAGCATGTCGATGCCCGTCTCGGGGCGGGCGGCCATGATGGCGCCGGCAACGTCACCGTCGGAGATGAAGCGGATGCGGGCACCGGCGGCACGCACCTGCTCGGCGAGCTCGGAGTGTCGCGGACGGTCGAGCATGACGACGGTGACGTCCGCTGGCTGGGTCGACTTCGCCTTGGCGATCCGCCGGATGTTCTCGGCGACGGGCAGACGGATGTCGACGGTGTCGGCCGCGGCGGGGCCGGTGACCAACTTGTCCATGTAGAACACGGCGCTGGGGTCGTACATCGTGCCGCGGTCGGCGACGGCCATCACGGAGACGGCGTTGGTCATCCCCTTGGCCGTGAGGGTGGTCCCGTCGATCGGGTCGACGGCGACGTCGCAGGCGGCGCCCTGGCCGTCGCCGACGTTCTCGCCGTTGTAGAGCATCGGGGCCTCGTCCTTCTCGCCCTCGCCGATGACGACGACGCCGGACATGCGCACGCCGGAGATCATCGAACGCATGGCATCGACGGCGGCGCCATCGGCGCGGTTCTTGTCGCCGCGGCCCACCCATCGCCCTCCGGCGAGGGCGGCGGCCTCGGTGACCCGGACCAGCTCCATCGCCAGGTTGCGATCGGGGTGCATGACTCCGGTGCTGGGGGCGGCGGGCGTGCTGGTCTGGTCCATGGTTCTCCTCCGGCGTGGTCCTCGTCGCGAACGAGCCTATCTGTCGCTCCGAGAGGGGCGTGCGACCATGTCATCCATGAGTTCCACGCCCGGCGAGCACGCCGAGTCCGCCCACCAGTCGCAGCGACCCGTCGAGCCGACGCCGGCCGAGATGGCTGCGCAGCAGGGCGTCCCGGCACGTGGGGCGAGCCACTACGCCAAGGGCACCGCGGCGAACATGATCCGGTCGATGGCCGTCATCATCGCGATCGCGTTCGCGCTGTACTTCATCTCGGGCCGCACCAACGGCGAGGCACCCGACACCGTCGACGTCGTCGGGACGGCCCAGCACCATGCCCAGCAGTCGGGTCACCCTTTCGCCTACCCCAAGGGCCTTCCGGACGGCTGGGCCCCCAGCACCGTGCGGTACGCGGGCGCGTCGGGCGCCATGACCTGGAACGCCGGGTACACCACTCCCGACGACGCGTTCGTCTCGGTCAAGCAGGCTGCCGACCCCGGTGAGGAGTGGCTCGCGGCCCAGACCCACGACGGCGGGGCCGCTGGCCAGCTGACGACTGACGACGGCCGGGAGTGGGGCAAGCGCACCGCCGACGGCTCGGCCCAGCGCAGCCTCGTGCTCGAGCCGAAGTCACCCGACGGTCTGACGACGGTCGTGACCGGGTCCGGCAGCTGGTCGCAGCTCGAGGAGTTCGCCGAGCACCTCGTCCCCGCGAAGGTGACCAAGGCCAGCACCTCACCCGCCACCTGATTCTCGGGTAGCCCGGAAATCCCCCTCTTCGCAAGAGTCTTGAACTCATGCGAAGTCGGGGTTTGTCTTGCTCAGCGGTCCACGCAGCGGTGACGGCACTACTCGACGGTGGGGTGGTGCCCTCGGCGACGGAGATGCGCACGGCGACGCGGTGCAGGCGACCGGTCACTGCTCGGTGTCGGATGCTCCCTCTGGCGAGAGACTCGCCTCGGCCTTGTCGAGCCAGGCCTCGCAGTGCGCGGCGAGCGACTCGCCCCGCTGCCACAGTCGCATCGACTCCTCGAGGCCGGCCTGGCCCCCTTCGAGCCGGGCGACGAGGTCGATGAGTTCCTGGCGCGCCTCCTCGTAGGTGAGGTCGGCGACGTCGGTCTGCTCCTGCTCTGCGGCCATGGCGCCCACTCTAGGCGCGGCGGCCGTCACGAGTCGGTGACCCGCACCGCGAAGTCTCCGTCGGCCACCGTCACGCGCAGCAGGTCGTCGACGACGAGGGGCCCGCGAGACGCGACGACCTCACCCTCGGGCCGTTGGACGATCGCGTACCCGCGCTCGAGCGTGGAGGCAGGAGAGAGGACCCGGACCTGTGCGCCCAGGTGGGTGACGCGGTCACGCTCGCGGTGGAGTTGTCCCTCCACCCGGCCGTGGGCACGCCGGTGGAGGGACTCGATGACCTCGCGCTGGGCCCGCACGAAGGCGGTGCGGTCCGCGAGCACGGGCCGGGAGGTCAGCTCCGCGAGGCGGTTGCGCTCATGTTGGACGAAGCCCGCGAGACTCCCCCGCGCGCGGGACCGGGCGTCCGCGATGCCGGCGCGCTCGGCAGCGGCATCGGGGCAGACCAGCTTGGCGGCGTCCGTCGGCGTCGAGGCGCGCACGTCGGCCACCAGGTCGAGCAGCGGGGTGTCGACGTCGTGGCCGATGGCACTGACGACCGGGGTCCGAGCGCCGGCGACCGCGCGGACCATCGCCTCGTTGCTGAAGGGCAGCAGGTCCTCGACGGAGCCGCCGCCCCGCGTGACGATGATGACGTCGACGTCATCGATGGCATCGAGCTCCGTGATGGCGGCGCTCACCTCCGCCACGGACTGAGGACCCTGGACCGGGACCTGCCGGATGGCGAAGGGCAGCCCGGGCCACCGGCGATGGGCGTTCTCGATGACGTCACGCTCCGCGGCGCTGGCCCGTCCGCAGACGAGACCGACGCGTCGTGGCAGGAAGGGCAGGGGGCGCTTGCGGGAGGCGTCGAAGAGGCCTTCCGAGCGCAGGTTCTGCTTGAGGTACTCGATCCGGGCGAGCAGCTCGCCGACTCCGACGGGGCGCAGCTGGCGCACGTCCATGGTCAGTGAGCCGCGTTGCGTCCAGTAGTTCGGCTTCGCCTGGACCACGACCCGGGCGCCCTCGGCCAGCGGGGTGGGCATGGCGTCCAGGGCGGTGACCCGCACCGAGCAGGAGAGGGACATGTCGACGTCGGGGTCGCGCAGGGTGAGGAAGGCGGTGCGGGCTCCGGGGCGCACCCGCAGCTGGACCACCTGCCCCTCGACCCAGGTCGTCGACATCCGGTCGATGTACTCGGCGATCTTCATGCTGAGCACACGCACAGGCCACGGGGCCTGGGCAGTGGTGTCGGCGGCCTTCTCAGGCAGCGGTGTGCTCATGATCGCCCTCCTGTCCCTGACACTGTCCGGGACAGTCAAACAGGTCACCCCGACGGCGGTGCGGGGGAGGAGCCCACCATCAGGGGGTGTTCAGGGCTCTCGCCTACCATGGCTGACATGACCACCAGTGCATCCACGTCCGCCGCCTCCGACGCCGGGCAGAGCACCAAGCGAGTGCTGCTGGCCGCCCCCCGCGGGTACTGCGCCGGAGTCGACCGCGCCGTCGTCTCCGTGGAGCGAGCTCTCGAGCTCTACGGCCCGCCGGTCTACGTGCGCAAGGAGATCGTCCACAACAAGCACGTCGTGACCACGCTGGAGAAGCGTGGCGCCGTATTCGTCGAGGAGACCGACGAGGTCCCCGAGGGCGCCACCGTCGTCTTCTCTGCCCACGGCGTCGCGCCCGTCGTCCACGACGAGGCCAAGGCCCTGAGCCTGAAGACCATCGACGCGACCTGCCCGCTGGTGACCAAGGTGCACCGCGAGGCGGTCCGCTTCGCCGATGGCGACTACGACATCCTGCTCATCGGCCACGAGGGCCACGAGGAGGTCATCGGGACCTCCGGTGAGGCCCCCGAGAACATCACCCTCGTCGAGAGCCCCGACGACGTGGCCAATGTCGAGGTCCGCAACCCGGACAAGGTCGTCTGGCTCTCCCAGACGACGCTCTCGGTCGACGAGACGATGGAGACCGTCCGCCGGTTGCGGGAGAAGTTCCCCGCGCTGCAGGACCCGCCGAGCGACGACATCTGCTACGCCACCCAGAACCGCCAGTTGGCGGTGAAGCAGATGTCCCCGGACTGCGACCTCATGCTCGTCGTCGGCTCGCGCAACTCCTCCAACTCCGTGCGCCTCGTCGAGGTCGCCATCGACCACGGGGCCCAGGACGGGCACCTCGTCGACTACGCGGACGAGATCGACGAGGCATGGCTCGAGGGAGTACGTACCGTCGGTGTCACCTCCGGCGCCTCGGTCCCCGAGATCCTCGTGCGCGGTGTCCTGGACTACCTCGCCGAGCGCGGGTACGCCGACGTCACTGCGGTGAGGGCGGCCGAGGAGTCGCTGATCTTCTCGTTGCCGAAGGAGCTGCGCAAGGACCTCAAGTCGGCCGGCATGGACGACAAGATGAAGCACGACGCGGCATCGACCGAGGACGCCGGGCAGTTGCACTAGGGGATGTGCCCTCGCTCACGTCCGTGAGATGTTGGGTCCATGAGCCTCGCAACCGATCGTTACCGTCAGGCCCGTGACCACCTGCTCGACCTGCGTGGTCGGGCAGGTGAGGCGCGGGAGCAGTTCGTCTTCCCCGACGTGGGGGAGCAGTTCAACTGGGCCGTCGACTGGTTCGACGCCGTCGCCCGGGGCAGCCGTCGCCCGGCTCTGGTCCTCGTCGAGGAGGACGGCTCGTCCGTCGAGGTCACCTTCGACGAGATGGCCGTCCGCTCCGACCGGGTCGCCGCTTGGCTCGCCGGGCAGGGGGTGACGAAGGGCGACCCGGTGATCGTGATGCTCGGCAACCAGCTCGAGCTCTGGGAGACCATGCTCGGTCTGATGAAGCTCGGGGCCATCGTCATGCCGACGACCACCGCAGCCGGGCCGGCCGATCTGACCGACCGGATCACCCGCGGCGGTGCGACCTTCGTCATCGCCAACGCGGGCGATGCCGCCACCTTCGCGGACGTCCCCGGAGAGTACGGCCGGATCAGCGTCGGAGATGCCGAAGGCTGGTCCGACATCCGCTCCGCGCAGGAGAGCGACGCCCCGCCCGCCGAGCACCCGGGCACCACCCCGGGTGACCCGCTGCTCTACTACTTCACCTCGGGGACCACCTCCCGGCCCAAGCTGGTCGAGCACACCCAGGCCTCCTACCCGGTGGGGCACCTGACGACGGCCTACTGGCTCGGTCTGCAGCCCGGGGACGTGCACCTGAACATCTCCAGCCCGGGTTGGGCCAAGCACGCGTGGTCCAACTTCTTCGCGCCGTGGATCGCCGAGGCGACGATCTTCGTCTACAACTACGCCCGCTTCGACGCGTCGGCGTTGCTGCAGCAGCTCGTCGAGCGTGAGGTCACGACGTTCTGCGCCCCGCCCACCGTGTGGCGCATGCTCATCAACGCCGACCTCTCCGCGGGTCGTCCGAAGGCGCTGCGCGAGGTCATCGGGGCCGGTGAGCCACTCAACCCCGAGGTGATCTCCCAGGTGGACAGGCACTGGGGCCTGCCACTGCGCGACGGGTACGGGCAGACCGAGATGACGGCGGCCGTCGGCAACGTCCCCGGCACCAAGGTCGTCCCCGGGTCGATGGGCCAGCCGTTGCCGGGCTACCCGATCGTGCTGGTCGACCCGATGTCGGACGCGGTGGTCGATGGCGTCGGCGAGGGCGAGATCTGCATCGACCTCGCTCGGCGGCCCGTCTCCCTCATGAAGGGCTACCTCGGGGACGAGGAGCGCAACGCCGAGGCGACGAAGGGCGGTTTCTACCACACCGGCGACGTCGCCTCCCGTGACGAGGACGGCTACATCACCTACATCGGGCGGACCGACGACGTCTTCAAGGCCAGCGACTACAAGGTCTCGCCCTTCGAGGTGGAGTCGGTGCTCATCGAGCACCCTGCCGTCGCCGAGGCCGCGGTCGTGCCGGCCCCGGACGAGGTGCGCCTGGCCGTGCCGAAGGCCTACATCATGCTGGCCCCCGGCCACGAGCCCGACGAGGAGAGCGCCAGGGCGATCCTCGCCCACGCCCGCGAGCACCTCGCTCCGTGGCAGCGGGTGCGCCGTCTGGAGTTCGCTGAGCTGCCCAAGACGATCTCCGGCAAGATCCGGCGGGTCGAGCTGCGGCATCGCGAGGAGGGCCTGGCCACCGGCGCCGACGACGTGGAGGTGTACGGGGACGGTCGCGAGTGGCGCGACGACATGTTCCCGGAGATCAAGGGCTGACGCCCCCGGGTCACAGCCTCGAGCCGATCGCCTCGGCCACCCTCTGGGTGGCCGAGGCGAGTTCGGCCTGGGCCACCTGATCGATCTCCTCGTTGCGGAACGTGATCGCGACCGCGGCGACGGGGTGACGATCGCGGTCGCGTACGGCGGAGGCCACCGACGACAGCTCCGGCTGAATGCTGCCCACCTCGAGTGCGTACCCGCGCGCCCGCGTCGTGACGAGCTCACGCCGCAGCGCCGAGGGGGTCTCCGGTCCGCCATCGACCATCACCGCGGCCGAGGGGTAGAGCGCCGTCACCTGGCGTCGGGGAAGGGCGGCCAGCACGGCCAGACCGCTCGCGGTGAGCGTGGCCGGCAGGCGCACCCCGACGTCGGTCACCAGCGACGGGCGGCCGGCGGCGCGCTCCTCGATGACGTACAGCACGTCACGGCCGGTGAGCACTGCCAGGTGGGCGTTGTGCGTCGTGGTGTCGACGAGGCGCTCGACGTGCGGTCGGGCGAGCCGCTGCAGCGGGTCCTGCCGTTGGTACCCGGCACCGAGCTCGTGCACCGCCGACCCCAGGCCGTAGGCACGGTCCTCCGCGTAGTGCACGACGTAGCCGTGCTCCACGAGCACCGTGAGCAGGTGGTACGTCGAGCTGCGCGGCAGCCCGAGCGCCCGCGCCAGGTGCGCTGCAGGGACCGGCTCGGCGCGACTGGCCAGGTGCGTCAGGGCACGAAGGGCGTGACCCGCCGCCGTTGCGTTGGCCATGAACGGTCCTCCTTCGTTGCGTTCGGGCGTTCGGGTGCGGTGCCGTGAAGCGGGCGAAGGGAGGGGTTTGGCCCGACTCAGGCCACAGTCCGCACCGTGCACCTGGGCGAGCGGTGCACCCGGTCGTGCGGACTGTGCGCCAAGGGCCATCCCCTTCCTTCACCCGCGGCGACCAAGGGAGCATTGTCTCGCATTCCAGACACTAACGTCTCCGGTGTGGTCCCGCACGGCCTGCTCAGCGGGTTGCATGGGGACATGACGACGCAGAACCAGAGCACCGTGACCATCGGCGACCGGCCCTTGACCGTCGAGGAGGTCGTGGCGGTTGCCCGCCACCGGGCGCCGGTGGCCATCAGCGATGCCGCCTGGGAGCGGGTCCGGGCCGCGCGGGCGATCGTCGAGGGTCTGGCCGAGGACACCGTGGCGCACTACGGCGTGTCCACCGGGTTCGGTGCGCTGGCGACCAAGCACATTCCGCACGAGAAGCGCGCGCAGCTGCAGCGCTCGCTCGTGCGCAGCCACGCCGCGGGCAGCGGGCCCGAGGTCGAGGAGGAGGTCGTGCGCGCGCTGATGCTGCTGCGCATCCAGACCCTGGCCACCGGCCGCACCGGCATCCGCGAGGACACCCTGCGCCTCTACCTCGCCCTGCTGACCGAGCGGATCAACCCCGTCGTCCACGAGTTCGGCTCCCTGGGGTGCTCGGGTGACCTGTCGCCGCTGAGCCACTGCGCGCTCGTCCTGATGGGTGAGGGCAGCGTCCGCGTCGCCGGCGGTGACGTGGTCGACGCCGCGCAGGCACTCTCGAGCGCTGGCCTCGCGCCGGTCGAGCTCCTCGAGAAGGAGGGCCTGGCCCTGATCAACGGCACCGACGGCATGCTCGGGATGCTGTGCCTGGCCATCGACGACCTGCGCACGCTGCTGACCACCGCCGACATCTCCGCCGCGATGAGCATCGAGGGCCTGCTCGGCACCGATGACGTCTTCGCCGCGGACCTGCAGGCCTTGCGCCCGCACCCCGGCCAAGCCCGTGCTGCGGAGAACATGCGCAAGGTCCTCGCCGACAGCCCGATCCGGGAGAGCCACCGCGATCCGCAGGCCTGCACCCGCGTCCAGGACGCGTACTCCCTTCGCTGCTCCCCGCAGGTGCACGGCGGTGCCCGGGACACCGTCGAGTACGCCGCGACCGTCGCCGCGCAGGAGCTCGCTGCTGCCATCGACAACCCGGTCGTCACCCTCGATGGTCGGGTGGAGTCCAACGGCAACTTCCACGGCGCTCCGCTCGCCTACGTCCTGGACTTCCTCGCGATCGTCGCCGCCGACGTCGCGAGCATGAGCGAGCGGCGCACCGACCGATTCCTCGACCCGGCCCGCAACCACGGCCTTCCGCCCTTCCTGGCGCACGACCCGGGCGTCGACTCCGGGCTGATGATCGCCCAGTACACCGCCGCCGGCATGGTCAGCGAGATGAAGCGCCTGGCCGCCCCGGCGAGCGTCGACTCCATCCCCAGCAGTGCGATGCAGGAGGACCACGTGTCGATGGGTTGGGGCGCCGGCCGCAAACTGCGCCGCAGCGTCGACGCGCTCTCCCGGGTCGTCGGGATCGAGCTCTACACCGCAGCACGGGGGATCGCGCTGCGGGCCCCCCTTCGCCCTGCTCCGGCCACGGGGGCCGTCATCGCGGCTCTTGCCGAGCGCGGGGACGTCGCCCCCGGTCCGGACCGCGTCCTGGCGCCCGAGCTGGCGGCCGTCCACGGCGCCATCGTGGACCGCACCGTCGTCGCCGCCGCCGAGTCGGCGACCGGTTCCTTGAACTAACTCGGCACTGACCTCACCAACCATCACGAAGGAGTGAGCCCCATGGACGGAGCCCGCCTGGTCCGCGCCCCGCGCGGCACCGAGATCACCGCCAAGAGCTGGCAGACCGAGGCCCCGCTGCGCATGCTGCAGAACAACCTCGACCCCGAGGTGGCCGAGCGCCCCGACGACCTCGTCGTCTACGGCGGCACCGGTCGCGCGGCCCGGTCCTGGGAGGCCTTCGACGCGATCGTGAAGGTGCTCACGGACCTCGAGTCCGACGAGACCCTCCTGGTGCAGTCGGGCAAGCCGGTCGGTGTCCTGCGCACCCACGAGTGGGCTCCGCGCGTGCTCATCGCCAACTCCAATCTCGTCGGTGACTGGGCCAACTGGCCGCACTTCCGCAAGCTCGAGGCCGAGGGCCTGATGATGTATGGCCAGATGACGGCTGGGTCGTGGATCTACATCGCGACCCAGGGCATCCTCCAGGGCACCTACGAGACCTTCGCCGCGGTCGCCCGCAAGCGGTTCGGCGGCACGCTCGCCGGCACCATCACCCTCACCGGTGGCTGCGGTGGCATGGGCGGCGCGCAGCCGCTCGCCGTCACCCTCAACGGCGGTGCCTGCATCGTCGTCGACGTCGACGAGACCCGTCTGGAGCGTCGACAGTCCAAGCGCTACCTCGACGAGGTGACCACGGACCTCGACGACGCCCTGGCCCAGGTCGTGGCGGCGAAGGGGGAGGAGCGCGCCCTGTCCGTCGGTCTCGTCGGCAATGCCGCCGAGGTCTTCCCCGAGATCCTGCGGCGTCACCGCGCCGGTGAGGTCGAGATCGACGTCGTCACCGACCAGACGAGCGCGCACGACCCGCTGAGCTACCTGCCCGCCGAGATCGCTCTCGAGGACTGGAAGCGCGAGGCCGAGGCGGACGAGGACGGCTTCACCAAGAAGGCCCGCGAGGCGATGGCCGCCCAGGTGAGCGCGATGGTCGAGTTCCAGGATGAGGGCGCCGAGGTCTTCGACTACGGCAACAGCATCCGCGACGAGGCCCGGCATGCGGGCTACACCCGGGCCTTCGAGTTCCCCGGCTTCGTCCCGGCGTACATCCGCCCGCTCTTCTGCGAAGGTATGGGCCCCTTCCGCTGGGTGGCGCTGTCCGGCGACCCGGAGGACATCAGGGTCACCGACGAGGCGCTCAAGGAGCTCTTCCCCGACAACACGCACCTGCACTCGTGGCTGGACGCCGCGGCCGAGCACGTGGAGTTCGAGGGGTTGCCCGCGCGCATCTGCTGGCTCGGCTACGGCGAGCGGCACCGGGCCGGGATGCTCTTCAACGAGCTCGTGCGTGATGGCAAGGTCACGGCGCCGATCGTCATCGGTCGCGACCACCTCGACTCCGGCTCCGTCGCCTCGCCCTACCGGGAGACCGAGGGCATGCTCGACGGCACCGACGCCGTCGCCGACTGGCCACTGCTCAACGCGCTGACCGCGACCTCCTCGGGCGCGACCTGGGTGTCGCTGCACCACGGTGGCGGCGTCGGCATGGGCCGCTCCATCCACGCCGGCCAGGTCGGTCTCGCCGACGGCACCGACCTCGCGGCGCAGAAGCTCGAGCGCCTGCTGACCAACGACCCCGGCATGGGCGTGCTGCGGCACGTCGACGCCGGATACTCGCGGGCCGCGGACGTCGCGCAGGAGCGTGGTGTGCGTGTGCCGATGAAACCGACCATCCGCGACGGGGGCGGGGCCTGACCATGGCGGGATCCCCCTTCGCCTCGATGTGGGCCGACCTGGATCCCGTCGGTCGTGACGGCCGGACCGGTGGGTACCGCCGGTACGCCTGGACCCGCGAGGACGCCACGCTGCGGGAGTGGTTCGTCGCTCAGGCGCACGCCCGTGGACTCGACGTCCTCGAGGACCGCGTGGGCAACCAGTTCGCCTGGTGGGGTGACGTGGACGCGCACGTCACCGCGACCGGGCAGGGTGGCGTCGTCACCGGCAGCCACCTGGACTCGGTGCCCGACGGCGGTGCCTTCGACGGCCCGTTGGGTGTCGTCTCCGGCTTCGCTGCCGTGGACGCCCTGCGCGCGAAGGGGGTGAGACCGGCCCGTCCGTTGGCGGTCGCCAACTTCGTCGACGAGGAGGGGGCACGGTTCGGCGTCGCCTGCGCCGGGTCGCGCGTCCTCAGCGGTGCCATGACTGCCGAGCGGGCTCTTGGCCTGACCGACGTCGACGGGGTGTCCATGGCCGACGCCCTGCGCGCGAGCGGGCGCGACCCGGGTGAGTACGGCGCGGACGAGGACATGCTGCGCCGGATCGGTGCCTTCGTCGAGCTGCACGTCGAGCAGGGACAGGCGCTCGGTGACCCAGGTCGTCTGGCCCGGCTGCGACTGGACGAGGCGTCAGCGGGTGTCGATGCCTGGGGCGGTGCCGTCGCCGTGGGCGCCTCGATCCACCCGCACGGCCGGTGGCGCATCGACCTGCCCGGCACGGCCAACCACGCGGGCACGACCGCGATCGCCGACCGCAGCGACGCGATGCTGCTCGCGGCCGAGGTGACCCTCGCGGTGCGGGCCGCGGCGGAGCGCTACGGGTGCGTCGCCACCGTCGGACGGCTCGAGGCCACCCCGAACGGCATCAACGCCATCGCCAGCCACGTACGGCTGTGGCTCGACGCGCGCGGCGCGGACACCTCCGCGGTCCGGGCGACGGTCACCGAGGTCTCCTCGCGCGTGGCCGACCTGGGCGGTCAGGTCGCCGAGCAGTCCTGGACGGACGACACCCCCTTCACCGCCGATCTCACCTCGCGGGTCCACGCCGCCGTGCGCGGTGGGCAGGACGTGCCGCTGCTGTCGACGGGCGCCGGCCACGACGCGGGCGTGCTCGCCGCAGCGGGCGTGCCCTCAGCGATGCTCTTCGTGCGCAACCCGACCGGGATCTCGCACAGCCCGCAGGAGTTCGCCGAGGAGGCCGACTGCCACACCGGCGTCGATGCGCTCACGTGCGTGCTCGAGGACCTGGTCGCGGTGGAGCCATGAGCGCGGTGACCGCAGCTGGGACGACCAGCTGGCACGCCCCCTTCGCCATGCTGCCGGAGGGCATCCGCGCGCAGGTGCGGATCACCACGAAGGCAGGCCGGATCCACGCCGTCGAGCCGGACATCGAGCCCGCGCAGACGGATGTGCGCCTGCCGGGGCTGCTCCTGCCCGGGCTGGCCAATGCGCACAGCCATGCCTTCCATCGGGCGCTGCGTGGACGCACCCATGGCGATGGCGGCAGCTTTTGGACCTGGCGCGAGCGGATGTACGAGGTCGCCGCGACGCTGACACCGGAGCGCTACCTCGACCTGGCGAGGGCGGTCTTCGCGGAGATGGTGCTCGCCGGGTTCACCGTCGTCGGGGAGTTCCACTACGTCCACCACGCGCCGGGCGGGACGCCCTACGAACACGATGCCATGCGTGAGGCCGTCGTCACCGCCGCGGCCGAGGCGGGAATCCGGCTGACGTTGCTCGACACCATCTACCTCACCGGAGGACTCGACGCGCACGGCTACCGATCGCTGGACGCCCTGCAGCAGCGATACGGCGACGGGAGCGTGCAGGCCTGGGCCGCAAGGGCTTTCGCTGATCGCGTCGAGACCGGGACCGCGCGCGTTGGCGCAGCGGTGCACTCGGTGCGGGCCGTGCCCGCCGACGACCTGGCCGCTGTGCGCCAGGCCCTGGACGCCCACGGCATCGACGTGCTGCACGCGCACGTGTCCGAGCAGGTCGGCGAGGTCGAGGCCACGCAGGCGGTGCACGGGTGCACGCCCGTGCAACTGCTGTCACGAGCCGGGCTGGTCGACTCACGCTTCACCGCCGTGCACGCGACGCACCTGTCCGAGGAGGACATCGCCGGTCTGGGGCGGGCGCGGGCCTTCGCGGCCTTCTGCCCGATGACCGAGCGCGACCTGGGTGATGGGATCGGGCCGGCGCGCGAGCTGCTCGACGTCGGGGCACGACTCTGCCTGGGAACCGACCAGCACGTGACCATCGACCCCTTCGCCGAGCTGCAGGGGCTCGAAGGCCACGAGCGCCTGCGCAGCCTCGAGCGTGGGCGCTTCACTCCTGCAGAGCTGCTCGCGTCGGCCACGTACGAGGGGTACGCCTGCCTCGGCTGGGACGGCGGACGGATCGCGCAGGGGGCGCTCGCGGACTTCGTCGCCGTGCGCACCGACAGCGTGCGGACCATCGGCTCGGCACCGGAGCAGGTGCCCCTGACCGCCTCGGCCACGGACGTCACCGACGTCGTCGTCGCGGGCGAGCACGTCGTCGCCGAAGGGATGCACCGCCTGGGCGACGTGGCTGCCCTGCTGCAGCGCGGACTGGCACCGTGGAGCGGGCAGGCAACGAACGACACGGGAGGATCGACCCCATGACCAGCACCCTCATCACCGACATCGGCGAGCTCGTCACCTGCGACGGCACGGGCGAAGGGGGCATCGGCGCCCGGTCCGGCCAGGCCGTCGTCGTCGAGGGGACCGGGCCGGGTCCGGGCACCATCGTCTGGGTCGGTCCGGCGTCCTCGGCGCCGGCCGCGGACGAGGTCCTCGACGTCGGGGGGCGGTGCGTGCTCCCCGGGTTCGTCGACAGCCATGCGCACCTCGTCTTCGACGGGGACCGCTCCGCGGAGTTCGCCGCACGGATGGCGGGGCAGCGCTACGACGGTGGCGGGATCGGCGTGACCGTCGCGGCTACCCGGGCGGCCGGCGACGAGCGGCTTCGAGCAGCACTGCAGGCGCGGGTCGCCGAGATGCGCGCCCAGGGGACGACGACGGTCGAGGTGAAGTCCGGCTACGGACTCGCCGTCGAGCACGAGGTCCGCGCCCTGCAGTTGGCCGCCGAGGTCACCGACGAGGTGACCTACCTGGGAGCCCACTTCGTCCCGCCCGAGATGCGCGAGGACCGTGACGGCTACGTCGACCTCGTCGTCGGCGAGATGCTGCAGGCGTGCGCACCGCACGCGCGCTGGATCGACGTGTTCTGCGAGCCGGCCTCACCCCATGCCTTCACCGGTGAGGAGTCGCGTCGGGTCCTGGCCGCCGGTCGCGACGCCGGACTGGAGCTGCGGGTGCACGGCAACCAGATCGACCACGGTCCCGGGGTCCGGCTCGCCTGCGAGATGGGTGCGGCGAGTGTCGACCACTGCACGTACCTGTCGGACGCCGACGTCGACGCGCTCGTGGACAGCGCCGCGACGACCACCGCCACCCTGCTGCCCGGTGTGGAGTTCTCGACGAAGTCGCCCTACCCCGACGCGCGGGCCCTCCTGGACGCCGGGGTATCGGTCGCCATCGCCAGCGACTGCAACCCGGGCACCTGCTTCAGCAGCTCGATGCCCTTCATGATCGCCCTCGCCGTACGGGAGATGGGGATGACACCCAGCGAGGCAGTCGTCGCCGCGACCCGCGGTGGTGCGCGTGCCCTGCGTCGCGAGGACATCGGCCGCATCGAGATCGGCGCGCGTGCCGACCTGGCCGTCCTCCAGGCCCCGAACCACCTGCACCTGGCCTACCGCGCCGGTGTACCGATCGCGCGGGCCCTGGAGGTCGCAGGGGACTGAGCAACCGCGAAGGGGTGTCCCGGAAGTCAGGCAGCGGGTCGCCGCGAGACCATCAGCCCGATGGCGCCCTGCTGCACGACGGTGCCGTCCTGGTTGGTCAGGACGAACTGCCGGTCGAGGATCCCGGCACGACCGTTGCTCGTCGCACGCACGCCGGTGATGTGGACCGCGCAGCTGACGGTGTCCCCGGCGACGACCGGGTGGGTGAAATGCCAGCCCTCGATGCCCAGCAGCGCGATCGAGCAGCGCTCGAAGATGCCCAGGCGCGAGGCCAGACCCATGGCGACCGACAGCCCGAGCACGCCATGGGCGATCGGCTGGCCGAAGCGCCCTGTGCCAGCCAACTGGGCATCGGTGTGCACCGGGTTGGTGTCCCAGCTCCATCCGGCGAAGGAGACGATGTCCGCCTCGGTGATCGTGCGCCCCTGCGTACGGAAGACCTGACCGACCTCGAAGTCCTCGAAGTACCAGTCCGCGGGCGAACCCTGCTCAGTTGTCATGAGGTGAGTTTGCCAGTGCGCGAGCACCCCGGTCCTGGAAGAATGGGCTCAGTACCACGGAGGCACCCAGCCCTCGTCAGGATCCTCCCCGACCCGGCCGTCGACGGCCTCACGCAGGAGGTCGGCGTGCCCCGTGTGGCGGCCGTACTCCTCGAGGAGGTCGAGGAGCAGCCGGCGCAGGTTGGCCTGGCCCACGTCGGGGATGCCCATGTGCGTCGGCTGCTCGAGGTCACCCTGCACGAGAGCTGCGGCGATGCGCTCGCGTGAGCGGGCCACTGCACCGTCGTAGAGGGCGTAGAGCTCCTCCGGCGTGGCGTCGGGGCTGAAGTGCGCTGTCCATCCGCCCTCCTGCTGGAGGCTGTGCCACCGAGCGTCCACGTCGGTGCCCGAGAGCTCGTGGCCGGAGTAGAGGTCCTCGACGAAGGCGAGGTGGTTGAGCAGGCCGGCCAGCGTGAGGGACGACGCGCCGATCCGCTGGGTGAGGCCGTCGGCGTCGAGGCCCTCGGCCTTCCACCGGAAGGTCGAGCGCTGGCGGTCGAGAGCCGCGACGACCTGCTCGGCGTCGGTGCCAGTCAAGGGTGGTTCCCAGTCGGGCGGGCTCCCGTGGGTGTTGGTCATGACGACTCCTCGCGTCGGCTGGTCACCCCATCCTTGCGGTGACGGTCGGGGTGCGCCACCCCCTCGAGGTCCAGGTCGGGTCGGGCGTCCGCTGCGGTGACCGCATCGATGAGCTCGGGTGCGGTGAGTGGGCGGGGCGTGGTGGTGACCGCCGGTACCTCGTCGATCTCGTCGGTCGTGACCCCGATCTCCCCCATCCGCCGGGCGCTGACGAGGACACGCGACTCGAGCGATCCGACGAGTCGGTTGTAGTCCTCGACGGACCGCTGCAGTGAGCGCCCCATGCGCGTGGCGTGCTCGCCGAGGATCCCCAGGCGGGCGTACAGCTCGCGGCCGACCGTGAGCAGCTCGCGGGCATCCCGGGTGACGGCGTCCTGCTGCCAGGTGAAGGCGACGGTGCGCAGCAGGGCGAGCAGTGTGCTCGGGGACGCCAGGACGACCTTGCTCGCCATCGCCTCCTCGTGCAGCCCGGGAGCCTGTGCGAGCGCAGCCGCGAGGGTGGCATCGGAGGGGACGAAGCACACGACCATCTCGGGGGAGGGGTCGAAGGCCGTCCAGTAGGCCTTGCTCGCCAGGGTGGCGACGTGGCCGCGCAGGGCAGCGGCGTGACCCTCCATGAGGCGGGACCGCTCGTCAGGGTCGATGTCCTCCGCCTGGGCCTGCAGCCACTGGCTCATCGGCGCCTTCGCGTCGACGACGAGATTCTTCTCGCCTGGCAGGTGGACCACGACGTCGGGGCGCACGTCCAGACCGGAGGGGGTCGTCCCCTTCGCCTGCTCCTCGAAGTCGCACCGCGCCATCAGCCCGGACACCTCCAGGACCCGCCGCAGCTGTACCTCGCCCCACGCGCCACGCACCGACGAGACGCGCAGGGAGGACGCCAAGGACGCGGCCTCGTGGCCGACCCGCGTCGTGGTCTGCTCCACCCGGCCCAACGCGTCGCGCACGGTCGCGAACTGGTCCACCCGGTCCCGCTCGAGCTGCTCGACCTTGCGCGTGACCCGCCGGAGCGCCTCGCCCATCGGGGCCAGCGCGGCCGCGGTCTCGGTGTCCGCACCGAGACTCGCCTCCATGTCTGTCATCCGCTCGCGCAGGCCGTCGCGCTCGGCGCCCAGCCCCACGACCCGGGCGCGCGCCGCCAGCCACGCGAGCAGGCCACCGAGGAGGGTGCCCACCAGCAGTCCGGTGATCAGGCTCGTGATGTCCATGTGGTCACCCAACCAGCGACCACTGACAGCGCGGGGGCGCGGCCCGCGGGTAGCCTCGTGACCATGTCGTCAGAGGAGCCCACCGAGGACGAGGTCAAGGAGGCCAGCAAGCGCACCGACCTCGGCACCGAGAAGGGGCGGCTGGCCTTCATCAAGGTCCTCAACGCCCGGATGCCCAAGAAGCGCCTCATCGCCCAGGGCATCCTGCGCACCGACGGGGACCGGATCGCCCTGTGCGAGCTGACCTACAAGACGGACTGGGACCTGCCCGGCGGGATCGTCGATCCCGACGAGTCGCCCGCTGACTGCGTCGAGCGCGAGGTCCACGAGGAGCTCGGCCTCGATCTGCGCGTGCAGGGCCTGCTCGCGGTCAACTGGCTGCCGCCCTACCGAGGGTGGGACGACGCGCTGCTGTGCCTCTTCGACCTCGGCCACGTCCCGGAGGACACCCTCGAGCGGGCGGTGCTGCAGCCTCGTGAGATCACGGCAGTGCACTGGGCGGACCAGGCGACGATCGCCGAGCACACCGCGGGATACACCGCCGAGATGCTCGCCGGGGTGGCCCTCGACGGGCGTGAGGACACTGCCTTCCTGGAAAATTCCGCCCGCCGGGACGGCATGTGAGCGACGGGCTGCCCGATCCGCGGCCACCCCGACGACCACCCCCGTCGCTGTTCAGCCTGTGGGGGCGCGAGACGGTCAAGGACATGATCCTGCTCGTCGCGGCCGTGCCCGTGCTCGTCTGCCTGCTGCTCGTCCCGGTCGTCGCGACCTCTGGAGGGTCCTGGCCGGGGCTGCTCGGGCTCCTTCTTCTCTTCGCTGCCAGCTGGTGGATCGTGCGCCTCGTCCTGCGCCGCTGGGTGGCCGCGGGAACCGGCCGGGGTGAGTCGCCCCCTTCGCACCGGTAGACTCTCGTCCCCGTGGCACTCTCCATCGGAATCGTCGGTCTCCCCAACGTCGGCAAGTCGACGATGTTCAACGCTCTGACGAAGAACAGCGTCCTCGCCGCGAACTACCCCTTCGCGACCATCGAGCCGAATGTCGGCGTCGTCCCGCTGCCGGATGATCGGCTGAAGCGGCTCGCCGAGATCTTCTCCAGCGAGAAGATCCTCCCCGCGACGGTCTCCTTCGTCGACATCGCCGGCATCGTGCGCGGCGCGAGCGAAGGGGAGGGGCTGGGCAACAAGTTCCTCGCCAACATCCGTGAGTCGGACGCGATCTGCCAGGTGGTGCGTGCCTTCGTCGATGACGACGTCACCCACGTCGACGGGACCATCGATCCGGCCTCGGACATGGAGACGATCGACACCGAGCTCGTCCTCGCCGATCTGCAGACCCTCGAGAGCGCGGTCCCGCGTCTGGAGAAGGAGATCAAGGGCAAGAAGACCGACAAGGCAGTCCTCGACACCGCCCTGGCCGCGCAGGCAGTGCTCGAGGCGGGCGACACCCTCTTCGCGAAGGGGGAAGCAGCCGGGGTCGACATGGAGATCGCCCGTCAGCTCGGGCTGCTGACGACCAAGCCTTTCCTCTACGTCTTCAACGTCGACGAGGACCAGCTGACCGACACCGACTTCCAGGACCGGATGCAGGCCCTCGTCGAGCCGGCCGAGGCGATCTTCCTCAACGCCAAGCTCGAGTCCGAGGTCGCCGAGCTCGACGACGAGGACGCCCGCGAGCTCCTCGAGGCCGTCGGCATCGACGAGCCGGGCCTGGACCAGCTGGCCCGCAAGGGCTTCAACACCCTCGGGCTGCAGACCTACCTCACCGCCGGGCCCAAGGAGTCGCGCGCGTGGACGATCCACCGCGGGGACAAGGCGCCCCGAGCGGCGGGGGTCATCCACACCGATTTCGAGCGCGGCTTCATCAAGGCCGAGATCGTCTCCTTCGAGGACCTCGACACCCACGGTTCGATGGCCAAGGCCAAGGAGGCCGGACGGGTGCGTATGGAGGGCAAGGACTACGTCATGGCCGACGGCGACGTCGTGGACTTCCGCTTCAACGTGTAGCCGGCCACGACCGAGGTTGCCAGCTGCGCGGGAGTGCGGCGGGCGATGTGGCCACCTGTCCTTGTCTAGGGTGTCGGCATGTCTCACGGAACGAGCCGAGCCCGCGCGAGCCTTGCCAGAGCGCTGTCCGGCACGACGATCCGCCGTCGCCTGATGATGCCCGAGGACATCGCCGACCAGCTCCTCGACCCGGACGAGGAGGTGCTCCTCGCGCTGCCCGGCATCCCGGACGACAAGCCGCGGATCGTCCTCGTCACGCGCGACGAGGTGATCCTCGGTCGGTGGAACGCCGTGGGGTATGCGCCGAAGGACATCAAGCGGAAGCGCGCGGTCCCGACCGGCGACGTGCGGGGAGCGTCCTATCGCCCCGGCCTGTACTACAAAGTCGAGATCGATGTGCGCTCCGCCTGGGACCTGTCGATCGAGCCGTGCACGGTCGAGGACGGGATCCGCTTCGCACACGCGCTCCAGGCCCTCGCCACGACCGGACGGGTCCCCGCACCGATGCCACCCGCAGACGTGGTTGCGGCGCGGCATGCACGGGGGACCTACTCTCCGGACTCCGTCGAGAACCGGATGCGCGCAGCATGGGACCGAGCCATCCTGGCCTCCCGTCATCTGTGGAACTGCGAGGAGGTCCATTCGGGGCCCGCACTCGGCTGGCTGTATCCCGGGGAGCACACATTCCTGGTGCTCATCGACCCGGTCGAGGTCAGCACCGCGTACCTCGCAGTCACGGACCGGCGGGTCATGTGGGGCAGGGCCCCGGGGCAGCGAACGAAGGACCGGGCCCCATCGGACGTGCGCGAAGCGGTGTACGAGAAGAGGTTCTTCCGCGATGTGGTGCGGATCAAGATGCACGATGGCTCGTCCCTGAAGCTCAGCCCGAAGAACTCGGACGAGGGCCACGAGTTCGTCGACGCCCTGAACACCCTCCTCGCCACCGGATCCCTCCCACAGGAGCTGCTGCCGTTTCGCTGAGAACGCGATGACGAGATGGGCGAACGCTTAGGGTCCGGGCCCGAGGAGGGCAAGAGCAGGAGCTGGCCACCGTCCTCGCCGCCACGTCATGAAGGCATGCCGAAGGCCTGACTGCATCCGTGACCTCGGTCAAATGGTGGGGCACGACGGAGCCACAGATAGGGTCGGCCACATGCAGGCGACCGTGACACGCCAGTCGGCCATGCGTGAACTCCGCGACACCGGCCGTGTGCGGCTGCCGGGACGCCCTGCGTTGTGGTCGCGTTGGACGCGCGGCCTCACTCTGGTGCTCCTGATCATGATCGGCGTGGCCGGTTGTGCTGGGTTGGTCACCGTCATCGTGGCGGCCGTCAATGGCTCCTCTCGGATCACTGCGGCCACCGTGGTGGGCATGGCCATGGTGGCCGCGATGCTGGCGGGCCTGGTGGCACTCGTTCTGTGGTGGCGCCGCAGCCTGAGCCGGCACGTGGGCGTGGAGCACTCCCCGGTGGTGCTCGAGGCATCCGGTCTGACGCTCAGGGGTGTCGGACCGATCCCGTGGCGGGACTTCGGGCCGGCGAGAAACATGATGGTGCGCGCGGAGTACAGCAGTGGGTGGACGTTACGGGCCGTGATGCCGCTGACTCCGTCAGGGCTCGTCAACGTGAACGAGCGCACGTCGGCGCATCTGCGCAGGCGCATCTCGCCGTCCACGGGTCCGGCCTGGAATCGTGGGCACCGTTGGATCTACGTTCCGGGTGTGGAGGGGATGCGGCAGGCCGATGTGATGCAACTGATCAACGTCGCACACCAGATGTTCGGACACCCCAGTCGCACCCAGCGATGACCGGGGTCGGTCAGCAACCCCACCCCCACGACGTCCCGTTCGCGGTTCCGCGAGGATCGTCCCACGAGCAGTACCGCAGATCGACGCCTTGCTGGCCGGGGGCGCACACATGGCGGCGCCGCCAGGTGTGACTTCACGCCGACGCCGCGGTCCGGGCCCCGGCCCGCGGCGGTTACTCCTGGGGGGAGCCGGGCCCGAAGCCGGTGTCGACAGAGTTGGCGGCCCGGTCTGCCTCCTGGGCCGACAGCAGTGAGTTGCGAACCTCCTGGAAGAGATCTCCCAGGGATCCCGGGTTCGACGGCAGGAAGAGGACGTTCGACCGGCCGTTGCGGGCGACGTCCCCCAAGGTGTCGAAGTACTGGGTCATCAGCAACAGCTGCTGGGCGGTGTCCTCGATGCCGGCCTGCTTGAGCATCTCGTACTGCTCGGCGATGCCGGTGGCGATCGCCTTGCGCTGCGCGGCGACGCCCTCACCCTGCAACCGGCGGGAGTCGGCCTCGGCCTCGGCCTGGGTCACCCGCTTGATCTTGTCCGCCTCGGCCAGCGACTGGGCGGCGACGCGGTCCCGCTGGGCGGCGTTGATGGAGTTCATGGAGTCCCGCACCTTCTGGTCGGGCGAGATGTCGGTCACCAGCGTGTTGACGATCTGGAAGCCGTAGCGCGCCATGGATTCCGACAGCCGGTACTCCACAGCCGAGGCGATGTCGTCCTTGGACTCGAAGGAGGTGTCCAGGGTCATCGTCGACAGCGATGACCGGACGGTGTCGAAGACGTAGGAGCGGATCTGCTCCTCCGGGTTGTCCAGCTTGTAGTAGGCATCGACGACGTTCTCCTCGCCGATGACGTACTGCACGGCCACCGGGATGGTGACGAAGACGTTGTCCTGGGTCTTGGTCTCGATGTTGACCTCGAGCTGTCGCACGCGCAGCGAGATCGGTTTCGTTGTCGTCTCGACGAAGGGCGTCTTGATGTTCAGCCCCGGCTTGGCCACCTTCTTGAACTTGCCGAACCGCTCCACGATGACGTTCTCCTGCGTCTTCACCGTGAAGAAGATGCTGGTTCGCAGGCCTCCGAAGACGAGGGTCACCACCGCCACCACGACGATGGCGATGACGGCAAGGGTGATCAGTAGTTCCATGGCGGACTCCGTAGGTTGGAAGGGTCGTGCTCCTGCACGCTAGCGACGGGCACCATTCGTAGCCAGCGGCGCACTCGCGCGGATCGCGCGAGAGGCGTGCGCCGTGCTCTCGTGGTGACGGCAAGCACGTGCCCAACAGCTGCCGCTAGAGTCCGCTCGGGAACGAAGGAGAGCCGCTGTGAACGACATCGCCCTGACGCTGATCGCTGCCACGGCGTTCGGCACGGTCGCTCACGTTCTGCGTGTTCCGGCGCTGGTCGGCTTCCTGGCCGCGGGTTTCGTGCTCGGTGCCATGGAGATCGCGCCCTTCCCCGGGTTGGAGCAGTTGGCCGGTATCGGCGTCACGCTCCTGCTGTTCACCATCGGTCTGAAGTTCAACGTCCGGTCCCTGCTGCGTCCCGAGGCCTATGGGACCGCTGTGGTCCACATGGTGTTGAGCGTTCTCGTCGGTGCCGGCACGCTCGGGCTGGCGGGCGCACTGGGGCTCACCGTGCTGGACGGCTGGCACACCGTGGTGCTCATCGGGTTCGCGCTCTCGTTCTCATCCACCGTGCTGTGCGTGAAGGTGTTGGAGGAACGTTCCGATGATGGCTCGTTCTACGGGCAGACCGCGATCGCGATCCTGGTGATCCAGGACCTGCTGGCGGTCGCGTTCATCTCGGCGACCAGCGATGAGCCGCTGAGCCCGTGGGCCTTCGGCCTGGTACTCCTCCTGCCCGCCGCATGGCTGCTGCGACGGGTCCTGGACCTTGTCGGGCACGACGAGCTCCTGGTGCTCTTCGGCGTCGCCATGGCGCTCGGCCCCGGGTACTTTGCTTTCGAGGCCGTGGGTATCACGGGTGATCTCGGCGCCCTGGTGATGGGGCTGTTGTTCGCGAGCCATCCTCGCGCGATCGAGATGTCGAAGACGCTGTTCAGTCTCAAGGAACTGTTCCTGATCGGGTTCTTCCTCACCATCGGCATGGGCTCGGCGCCGACCTGGGCGGATGCCGGACTGGCCGTGCTGTTGTGCCTCGTCCTGCTGCCGCTGACCTTCATCGGGTACGTGTTCCTCGGTCGGACCTTCGGGATGCGCAACCGCACCACGATCCGAACCGGGCTGGTGCTCAGCAACTTCTCCGAGTTCTCCATCATCGTCACTGCGGTCGGCGTGACCGGTGCGTTGCTGCCCGAGCGCTGGCTGACGGTCGTGGCGATTGCCGTCGCCGTGAGCATGGTCGGGTCCTCGTTGGCCAACGCTCACGGACTTCGGCTCACCTCTGCGCTCAGTGCCAGGCTCCCTGACCAGGACACGGCGAAGCTGCGACCGTCCGACCGTCCGATCGACACCAGCGGGTCCGATGTGGTCGTCCTCGGCATGGGCCGCGTGGGCCGGGCCGCGTACGAGCGACTGGCCCACGAGAGGCAGCTGTCGGTTCTGGGCATCGACAACGACCACGCGGTGATCACCCGACTGGAGGATCACGGGCTCAACGTGCTGGAGGGGGACGCGACCGACCTGGAGTTCTGGACCCGACTGGTCTCGGGTGGATTTGTCACCACCGTCGTGCTGGCGATGGCCTTCCACGACTCGAACACCTTCGCCCTCGAGCGGCTCCACGATGCGGGTTTCGATGGCCGAGTCGTCGCGGTGGCGCAACATCCGGACCAGGTCGAGCACTTGGCTGCCCACGGCGTGCATGCTGTGCTGAACATCTATGCGGGTGCTGGGCACTCCTTGGCGGGCCTCGCGGTGAGCCCGCCGGACCAGTGACCCGACGAAGGGGTAGCGATGTCTGGATCCGTGCGCGTGACCGTGGTGGTGGACGCAGCCAACTGCGTCGGCAGCGTCCCGGATGGCTGGTGGCGGGACCGGGTCGCAGCGACGAGACGGCTGCGTGACTCCATCTCGCCGGACGACCTCCGCCGTGCTCTGGACCTGGATGAGACCCCGCTGGTGGTGCTCGTCGTCGAGGGGCGTGCCCGAGGCGTCGAGTCCTCCGAGGCGGTGCGAGTGGTCGATGCTCCCGGCATCGGGGACGACTGCATCGTGGAGGTCGCTGAGCAGTCCACTGCACAGGGCGAAGGCGTGGTGGTCGTGACCGCGGACCGGGGTCTGCGGTCACGGGTGGTCAGTCTGGGAGCTCGCGTCGTGGGGCCCCGGGTCGTGCGATCGAACTGAGGTCAGGCGCTCGGTGGCCGGCTGGTTGACCCTTCAGGGCAGGACGCCGGTACGCATGAAGTCCTCCAGTCGCCGCTGGTAGGGCTCGATGTCGATGTCGTTCTCCTCGAGCCACTCCTGCGAGTAGTACTTGTCGAGGTAGCGCTCGCCCGGGTCGCAGATCAGGGAGACGATGCTCCCCTTCGTGCCTGCCTCGACCATCTCGGACACGATCCGCAGCGAGGCCCACATGCTTGTCCCCGTCGAGGCGCCCGCCCGGGCCCCGATCAACTCCTCCAGCAGCAGGATCGAGGCGACGGCAGCCGCATCGGGCACACGCACCATCCGGTCGATGCTCGAGGCGATGAAGCTCGACTCGACCCGCTGCCGTCCGATGCCCTCGATGCGTGAGCCGATCTGCGTCGTGACGAAGGGGTCGTGGTCGCGCCACCCGGGGAAGAAGGCGGAGTTCTCCGGGTCAGCGACGCAGATGCCCGTCGACCGACCGGTGTAGCGGACATACCGGGCCAGGGTCGCGGACGTACCGCCGGTGCCGGCGGTCGCGACGACCCAGGCGGGCTCGGGGTGCTCCTCCATGGCCATCTGGTCGAAGATCGACTCGGCGATGTTGTTGTTGCCGCGCCAGTCGGTGGCCCGCTCGGCGTAGGTGAACTGGTCCATGTAGTGCCCACCGCGCTCCTCGGCGAGCTGGGCGGCGACCGCGTAGACCTCGTCGGCGTTGTCGACGAAGTGGCAGGAGCCGCCGTGGAACTCGATGAGGTCGACCTTCTGCCGGCTCGTCGAGCGGGCCATGACCGCGCAGAAGGGGACGCCGATCAGCGAGGCGAAGTAGGCCTCGGACACCGCGGTCGATCCGCTGGACGCCTCGATGACGGGTCTGTCCGGGTGGATCCAGCCATTGCAGAGGGCGTGCAGGAAGAGGGAACGAGCCAGCCGGTGCTTCAGCGAACCGGTCGGGTGCACTGACTCGTCCTTCAGGTACAGGTCCACGCCCCAGTGCACCGGTAGCGGCACCTTGACCAGATGGGTGTCGGCCGAGCGGTTGGCGTCGCTGCGCACCTTCCGGATGGCGGACGCGAGCCACTGTCGGTGGTGGGGGTCGTACCGGTTGACGTCCTCCTCGGCGGCGACGGCCGGCGTGGGCGGCTGGGCGGAATGACTGGTCATGGGGCTCCTCTCAGGACGTGGCGCCGAGGACCAGCGCACGCCACTCGTCGTCATCCTTGCCCGTGGCGACCAGGGTGTCCGGGGACTGCTCGCTGCGGACGAAGGCGTGGCAGTCACCGCCCTCCTGGGCCAGGACGAGGTCCGTGCTCGTGTGCGCACCGGACTCGTCCCACCGGTTGACCGTGACCAGGGCGGTGTGTGGGCTGCGCTCGAGGAGAGCATCCGCATCGGCGTCCGCGGGCCCGCGACCACCCGAAGGCAGGCGCTCCCACAGTCGTTCGATCGCCTGCTGGTGGTCACGCAGGGAGTAGGAGTGGATGCCGAGGGCATCGATGAGCACCTCGAGAGTGATCCCTTCCGGCTGCGGCATGAGGATGAATCGCCACGGCTGGTCCGGCTCCGTGCCGGTGACGCGGGCATCGATGGCCACCCGGGAGCGGTGCTGGACCGCGGTGGCGATGCCGAGGTCGCCCCGCACCTTCAACTCGTCACAACCCCGGTCGGTGGAGATGAGGTTGCGGGCGGCGAGGGAACGCACGGCCTCGGCGATGAGCGCGGGGGCGGGCTTCTCCTCGAAGAGGTGCTCGATCGCCCCGACGGCGTCGATCTCCGCCAGAGTGTATGCCCCGAGCAGGACCGGGCCCGTCTCGACGAGGTCCACCAGGTTCGCCAAGGTCTCGGCCGGGATGTCGGCGCTCGTCGGGGCGTTGGTCATGCGTCCTCCTGTGGGTGCGGTGGGCGGCAGGGTCCACCGGGGTGGCTCGGCTGCGCGGGCCTCGTCGAGCGCTCGTCGGGCGTCGTGGACCTGCCCCTGGTGGACGTGGATGTCGGCGGCACCGAACATGCCGCGTCCGTTGCGGGTCCCGGGGTCGAGGACCAGCTCTGCTGCCGTACTGCTCCGGTTCGGCGGCGGGAAGTGCCGCGCGAGATCGGGTGAGGCGGACGTGGTGTCGTCCGCGTCCTCGACCCGCTCCAGTGCGGCGGTCAGCTCGTCGAGGGCCGCCGGTGGCACCGGGACCGACGAGGCGATGGCCGGGGAGAGGTACATCGGTCGTCGCTCGGTCTGCCGGGACAGTCCCCACGGCCCGACGTTGCTCTTGGTGATGCGGTACACGACGTAGTCGCACAGGTGGAGCACGTCGTTCCACGTCGGGAGTCGGAAGCCGTGCCCCATCGCCGCCGGGGTCTTCTCGAACTGCAGCCACGTCCCCGTCTTCGTGCGGCCGTGCAGCTTCTCCCGCACGAGCGGACCCTTGAGCCCGAGATCGGGGAACTGCCGCTTGTCCACGTTCTTGTGGTGACTCGAGAGGCGCTCGCGCGACGTGGGGAAACGCCACTGCTCGTAGAGATCGGGGTCGTCGATGAGGACGTGCCCGCCCCAGAGGACCTCCCTCAGCTGCAGCACGTCCAGCCCGTGTCGCTCGAGGCCCTCGATGATCGCCGCCTCGTGGTCGGTCAGGCGCGCGGCTGCGGGTGTCAGGCCGTCGCGGTACTCACCGACCCGGGAGGTGATGTCGACGAGCAGCTCCACCCGTCGTCGGACGCGGTCTCCCTCGGCGCGCTCGTGGCTCACCTGCGTCGTCGCGGGCTGTCGTTGGATGCTCACTGTGGCACCGTAGCGGGCGTGGAGATCCGGGGGAGGGGATGGCACATAGACTCCCGGCCATGCAGCCAATGACCATCGCGTCCAACCGATTCCTCGCCATCGCCCTCATGGTGATCGGTGCCCTGCTCCTGATCATCTCCCTGCTCGATCAGCAGTGGATCTCGGTCGTTGCGGGGGCCGTGCTGGCACTGCTGGGCGTGCTCACGTTCATCAACCCCCTGATCAAGGTCGAGCCGGACGAGGTGCAGGTGCGCAACCCGCTCGGCATGACGCTCAAGCGCTTCCCGGTCACCTCGCCGGCGGACCTTGCGCTCGAGGGCAAGACGCTGCGCCACGTGCCCACGGGCAAGCGGATCACCTCGCTCGGTTTCGGTGTGCACGGCCCGGACGCGGACGCCCTGCGCACGCAGCTGTCCGGCCAGAGCTGACCTCATCTCCCCCGGGAGGGCGAAGGGGGTGTGTCCCCGCCCCCTTCGCCCGCGCCCACGGAGGCGAAGTAGTCCGCGATCCGAGCCTCGCTCCAGCCGTGTGCCTCCCCCAGTCCCTCCGCGAGCATGGCGAGGTAGGCCGGGCGGGGTCGCGTGTGCACCACCGCGTCGGCTGCGTGGGGAGCGGTGAAGGTGAGCATCGGCAGGCCTTCGTGGCGGCCCACCTCGATGAGCGTCTCGTAGTGGCCCGGGCCTGCGCGGTGGCGCGCGTCGGGCAGGCCGGCGAGGAGCACCTCCTCGAGCGGGTCGTGCGGGCCCGGGTCCCGGTGCATCTCCTGATTCGCGATGTCGACGAACTGGCCGACGGTGATCCGGTAGGCCCGCGCCGGCGTCCCGCGGGGCGCGTCGTGGTCGTAGAAGGCGACGCCGCCACCCCAGGTGGGCGACTCGCCCGCGAAGTACAGGCTGCCGGGAAGCGTGACCGGCAGGTCCGCCGCCGGCATCGTGGCGTCCCGGGCACCCACGCAGGTGACCGTTGCGCCGGGCGGTCGACCTCCTTCGAGGTAGCAGCCGAGGCGCTGGCGGGACATGTTGGAGCCGTAGCTGACGTACCAGAGATCAGATGCAGACATCGCCGCCCATTGTGCGCCAGCACAGTACGCGCATGTTTGCACACTGTGCAAACATGCGCGTACTGTGTTTGCTCGTGCCCACTGCTGAAGACACCATCGCTCCACTCGGACGGCGCGAGCGCAAGAAGGCCGAGACCCGCCGCGCCATCCGAGGTGCCGCGCTCGAGATCGCCCTCGAGGTGGGGCTCGACGGGTTGACCGTCGCGCGGATCAGCGAGGTCGCCGACATCGCACCGCGGACCTTCTTCAACTACTTCTCGTGCAAGGAGGATGCGCTCGTCACCGATGGGGTCGGCGCAGCGCCGCAACTGCGCGCGGCGCTCGTCGCCCGGCCCCACGGCGAGGCGCCGATCGACTCCCTGCGCGCCGCCATCATCGACAGTCCCCTTGTCGCCGGGATGGAGGCCAGTCGTGGTCAGGCGCTCCAGCGCCAGCGCCTCATCCAGGCCGACGTCGGCCTGCTCGCACGGCAGCTCGCGCAGTTCTCGACCGTCGAGCGCGCCTTCGCCGAAGGCATCGCCGAGCGCATGGACGTCGACCCCGGAGACCTGCGTCCTGCCACGCTCGCCGCCATCGCCCTGGGGATCGTGCGCGTCGCCATCCGTCGCTGGGTCGCCGATGACTCCCACCCGCTCACCGACCTGATCGCCTCGGGCTTCGACCTGCTCCAGCAGGGCGTCCTCACCGAGGCGACCAACGCGCCCAGGCGCTGAAGGAGAACCCCCGCTTGACGAAGGACGCCACCCGCCCCGCCCCCGTCGCTGACAGCAGCGCGGAGGAGGTCACCCCTGCGCTGCCGGTCAACCGCAACGTCGTGCTCGCCGTGCTCGTGTCCGGCGCATTCGTGATGATCCTCAACCAGACGCTGCTGAACACGGCGCTGCCGGCCTTCATGGCGGACTTCGGGATCACGGCCAGCACGGCCCAGTGGCTGACGACGATCTTCATGCTCGTCAACGGCATCATGATCCCGGTCACGGCGTTCCTGATCAACAAGTTCACTACGCGTGCCCTCTTCCTCACGGCCATGGGGCTGTTCATCGCGGGGACTCTCGTCTGCGCGATGGCACCCACCTTCCCCGTGCTCGTCCTCGGGCGGATCATCCAGGCCAGCGGCGCGGGCATCATCATCCCGCTGATGCAGACGATCCTCTTCGCCATCTTCCCGCTGGGCAAGCGTGGGCAGGCGATGGGCACCTTCGGTCTGGTCATCGCCTTCGCGCCGGCGATCGGGCCGAGCCTGTCGGGGTGGATCGTCGACCACTTCGAGTGGCACATCCTGTTCTGGATGATGCTGCCCTTCGCGGTCGTCGACGTGGTGGTCGCCTACTTCATCCTGCGCAACGTCACCGAGCAGACCCATCCACGGCTCGACGTCGCCTCGATCGTCCTCTCCTCGGTCGGTTTCGGCGGGCTGCTCTTCGGCCTCGGCGGGGCCGGGAACTCCAGCTGGACCAGCCCGCAGGTCTACCTTCCGCTGCTCGTCGGCATCGCCACGCTCGTGGTCTTCATCCACCGGCAGCTACGGCTGCCGGAGCCCATCCTGGAGTTCCGCGTCCTGCGTTACCCGATGTTCACGCTCAACACCGCGCTGGGCATGTGCGTCTTCATGGTGATGATCGGTGGGATGCTGATCCTGCCCCTCTACATGCAGAACATGAGCGACTACACGGCGATGGAGTCCGGTCTGGCGCTGCTGCCGGGGGCCGCGGTCATGGGCCTGATGTCTCCGATCACCGGCCGGATCTTCGACCGGTTCGGCGCGCGGTGGCTGGCCGTCCCCGGCTTCGCGCTCGTGACTGCGACGACCTTCATGTTCGCGCGCCTGAGCGTCGACACGTCCTTCGCCTACATCGCGATCGTCAACTCCGTGCGCATGTTCGGCACCGCGATGATCATCATGCCGGTGACCACGGCCGCGCTGAACCAGCTGCCGTCCAGGCTCATCCCGCACGGCACCGCGCTGAACAACACCTTGCGCCAGATCGCGGCCGCCGTCGGGACAGCCGTCCTCGTCACCGTCATGGCCACGGCCGCCCGCGACCCCGAGATCTACGGGAAGGCAGGCCTCATCCACGGCGCGAACGTCTCCTTCGTCGTCGCGGGGTTCCTCGGCGTCGTCGGGATCATCGGCTCCTTCTTCATCAGGGAGACCTCCCGCCGATCCTGATCAGGGGCCGGGGCGAAGGGGGAGGGGTTGCTCTGCTGAGTTGCCCTGAAGTCTCTTGACATCAAGATAAATCGGCGTAAAGTCGGAGGCAGGTAAGGGAAGCCTTACTTGAAGCATTGGTTAGTCACGGACCGCACAGGAAAGGACGATCCCATGACCACCTCCACCACCACCTCCACCCGGCGCACCGAGGTCCAACAGCTCGCCGAGTTCGTCGACCGGGCGGCTTTCGAGGACATCAGCCCCGAGGCGCTCGAGCAGCTGAAGATCCGCGTGCTCGACACCCTCGGGGTTGCCATCGGTGCACTCGACGCCGAGCCGATCCGCGCCGTGCGCGGCCTGCTGGACGACCTCGGCGGGGTCCCCTCGGCGACGATGATCGGGGGTGGCCGCACCGCGCCCGACCGCGCCGCCTTCTTCACCAGCGCCTTGTCCCGCTACCTCGACTTCATGGACTCCTACCTGGCGAAGGGGGAGACGGGTCACCCCTCCGACAACCTCGGCGCAGTCCTCGCCGCCAGCGAATCCGTCGGTGGCACCGGCAAGGACATGCTCACCGCGCTCGCGGTGGCCTACCAGGTGCAGTCGCGCTTGTCCGACGAGGCGCCGGTCCGCCGGGCCGGCTTCGACCACACGACCCAGGGCGCGTACGCCGCAGCCGCATCGGCGGCCAAGGCACTCGGCCTGCCCGCGGAGCAGATCGCACACGCGGTCGCGATCTCGGGGACGGCCAACAACGCCCTGCGCGTCACGCGTACCGGCACCCTCAGCCACTGGAAGGGTCTGGCCTACCCCCAGGTCGCCAAGGAGGGCACCTTCGCCGCGCTCCTCGCCGGTCGCGGCATCACCGGTCCCGAGGAGGTCTTCGAGGGCAACAAGGGTTTCAAGCAGTCCATCGCCGGTGACTTCACGATCGATTGGTCCACCGAGGACCTCGAGGCCGTGCTCCGCTCGATCATCAAGCGGCACAACGCCGAGATCCACTCCCAGTCCGCGCTCGACGCGGCCCAGGAGATCCGCTCTCAGAGCGGCTTCGACGCCGATGCGATCGAGTCGGTGCGTCTGACCACCTTCGACGTGGCCCACTCGATCATCGGCGGCGGGGAGGAGGGTGACAAGCGCACCGTCCGCACCAAGGAGGAGGCTGACCACTCCCTGCCGTGGATGCTCGCGGTCGTCCTCCTCGACGGCGAGCTGAACCCGGGCCAGTACGAGCCCAGCCGGATCACCGCCGAGGACGTCCAGCAGCTGATGACCAAGGTCGAGGTCACTCCGGACGAGGGCTTCTCGGCCCGGTTCCCGGACGAGATGCCCGCCGACCTGAGCGTCACCCTGACCGACGGCACCAGCTTCCACGCCTCGCGGAGCTCCTACGAGGGATTCCACTCCGACCCGCTCGACTGGGACGGCGCCCGGCGAAAGTTCGACCTGCTGGCTGCCCCCTTCGCCGCTGCCGACCTGCGCGACGAGATCGCCGGCGTCGTCCACGTACTGGAGTCCCACGCCGTCGCGGACCTGACCGCGGCCCTGGCCCGGGTGCGTACCACCCGTGTGCACGCGAGCGACACCGCCGCCTGACCAACCACGCACGAGAAGGAGAAAGAGCCATGACCAACCAGATTCCCTTCGACACCGCATTCAACTTCGTGCCCCGGGCGGCGCGACCGACCAAGCCCCGCACCCACGGCATCACCGAGATCCGGGCGCCGTACTACTCCACCTTCGGCACCCGTCACATGCAGGACGTCATGGACGTCGCCGGCCAGTGGGTCGACGGCATCAAGTGGGCCGGGGGTTCCTTCGCCCTCGTCCCGCCGGAGCAGGTGCGCGCCTTCAGCGACATCGCCCACGAGCACGACGCCTACGTCTCCTCGGGAGGCTGGATCGAGACCGTGCTGCGCTATGGCGACGACGCGGTCGACCAGTACCTCAAGGAGGCCAAGGACGTCGGCTTCGACGTCATCGAGATCTCGACCGGGTTCATCATGCTGCCGACCTCCGGCCTGCAGCGCCTGGTGGAGAAGGTCACCAAGGCGGGCCTGAAGGCCAAGCCCGAGCTGGGCATCCAGATCGGCTCCGGCGGCGACTCGAGCGAGGCGGAGCTGGCCGCCGAGGGCGCCAAGGACATCGGTGACCTGATCGACCGGGGCAGGAAGGCTCTGGAGGCCGGCGCCGAGATCATCATGATCGAGTCCGAGGGCATCACGGAGAACGTGGGCAGCTGGAACACCGGCGCCGCCGCGTCGATCATGAACGGCCTGGGCATCGAGAACGTGATGTTCGAGGCCGCGGACGGCCCGGTCTTCGAGTGGTACGTCAAGAACTACGGCAACGAGGTCAACCTCTTCGTCGACCACAGCCAGATCCTCCAGCTGGAGGGGCTGCGGCAGAACATCTGGGGCAACAAGTCGACCTGGGGCCGCATCATCAACCCGGCCTGACCGGGCTCACTGCGAGGGTCGGACTCCACGACGGAGCCCGACCCTCGATCCGTGTCCGGGTCGGTCAGCCGTCGTGGCGGAAACCGAGCTTGATCGTCACCTGCCAGTCCGCGACGGCGTCACCGTCGACGTGCCCGCGGATCGACTCGACCTCGAACCAGTCGAGGTTGCGCAACGTCCGCGACGCCTCGCCGATGGCGTTGTTGACCGCCGCCTCGACGCCGTCGGGCGACGTGCCGACGATCTCGGTGATGTTGTACGTCCTGTTCGCCATGAGTACCTCCTGGTCGACCCGGCGAGGGCGCCGGGAGCCATCACGCTAGTGGAGGAGGGCGCGGACGTACACGGGTGCGCGCAGGAGTCCTGGCCGCCCGTCAGTGCACCGACCCGAGCTCGACGAGGAGGACGCCGGTCATGATCAGCGCGATCCCCAGGAGCATGACCCGGGTGAGTGGCTCGCCGAAGAACACCTGCGAGCCGATCGCGGTGAGGGCGACGCCCGCGGCGGCCCAGATCCCGTAGGCGACGCCCAGCGGCATACCGTGGGCCAGGGTCGTGGCGAGCCCGGTGAAGGCGACCAGGTAGCCGGCGGCCACGGCTGCGTACCAGAGCGTCGCGCCGGTAGCGGCGAGGCGGAGGGAGAGGGTCCCGGCGACCTCGGCGACGACTGCCACCGCCAGCAGGAGCCACGCGGTCACGAGGTCGTCTCCGGTACGGCGTCGATCTCGTGCGACCCGAGCTCGACCAGCAGGACGCCGGCGATGATCAGCGCGATGCCGATGCCCATCAGGCCGGTGAGGCTCTCGTCGTAGATCACCGACGACAGCGTCGTCGTCAGCACGACGCCGGTCGCCGACCAGATCCCGTACGCCACCCCGATGCCCATCCCGCGGCGCAGCACGGCAGCCAGGAGGGCGAAGGCCGCGGTGAACCCCGCGGCGACGACGAGGTAGAGCACGGGCCGATCGAGGGCGGCCTTCAGCGAGAGGGAGGCCGTCACCTCGCACACGATCGCGGCGGCCAGCAGGAGCCACTTCCTCACGTGCACTCCGATCCGGCTCTCGACATGGTCGCGACCCTACCGGCGTCAGCTCATCGCGTGGCCGGCCCCTCCGCGGATGCCATGACCGGGGCCTTCCTGCCGCGGGTGATGGCGAAGCCGAAGGCCGTGGCCAGCAGGTACATCAGCAGCGAGTAGACCGCGCTCGGCATGGCGACGGTCGTGCTGCCCAGGATGCTGATCGCGATCGTGAGCGCGATCGTCGTGTTGTGGATGCCGATCTCCATGGAGGCGGCAACGGCCTGTGCGTGGGACAGGCGCAGCAGCACGGCCGAGCCGTAGCCGATGGTCAGGCTGAGCACGCAGAAGAGGCCGGTGACGAGCCCGACCTGGGAAAGGTAGTCGAGGATGTTCTCCCGCTCCTGCAGCACCGCGCCGATGATGATCGCGACCAGGACGACGATGGAGAAGATCCGCACGGGCCGGTCGGCTCGCGCGGCGAGGTCGGTCCGGCGGCTGCGCACGGCCATGCCGATCGCCACGGGCACGAGCACCAGGGCGACGACACCGGCGACCTTGCCGAATTGCAGGCCGAGCTCGCCCTCGGCGCCGAAGTGGCGGATCGCGAAGTTCGTGATGAGCGGGATCGTCAGGGCGGCGAGCACCGAGTTGATGGCGGTGAGCGTGATGTTCAACGCGATGTCGCCTCGGAAGAGGTGACTGAAGAGGTTGGCCGTGGTCCCGCCCGGCGACGCCGCGAGCAGCATGACGCCGACGGCGAGGAGCGGCGAGAGGTCGAACGCCTTCACCAGTGCGAAGGCCACGACCGGCAGGACCAGCACCTGCACCGCGAGCGCCAGCACGACGGCCTTGGGCTGACGACCGATGCGCGCGAAGTCGCCCGGGGTCAGCGACAGGCCCAGACCGAACATGATGATGGCCAGGGCGACCGGCAGGCCGACCGTGATGAGCTCGGAGTCCATGGCGGAACGATCGCACAAAAAGTTACTGATAAGTAGGGATAGCCGTTGCGGGTCGGGGACGAGGCGAGCAGGATGGCTGACATGGACGAGGTGAGCGACCGCGTCGACCAGGCCTTCGCCCGCACCCCGCGCCCCGGCTTCCTGCCGACGCAGCAGCGCCACCGCGCGGCGCAGGACGGGCCGGTGGCCATCGGCGACGACCAGACGAACTCCCAGCCCAGCACCGTCGCCGCGATGCTGCGTCTGCTCGACGTGCGTCCCGGACAGCTCGTGCTCGACGTGGGCAGCGGATCCGGCTGGACGACCGCGCTGCTGGCCGACCTCGTCGGCCCCGACGGGCAGGTCATCGGCGTCGAGCGCATCCCACGACTCGTGCAGACCTCCCGCACCGCGCTCGCCGGCTTCGACCGTCCGTGGGCGCAGGTGCGCCGGGCCGAGCCGGACGTGCTCGGTGTCCCCGGCCACGCCCCCTTCGCCCGCATCCTCGTCTCTGCGGAGGCGGACGAGCTGCCCGAGGCACTGCTCGACCAGCTCGCCCCCGACGGGGTCATGGTCATCCCGGTCGCGGGGGAGATGCTGCGGGTGGTCGCGCAGCCGGCCGGTCGCCGGGTGACCCGGCACGGCCGGTACCGGTTCGTGCCGCTGATCTCCTGACGGAATGGACGAGCGCGACGGGAGTGTTGACCCCGGTATGCGTGCAATGACCTATGACCGATATGGAGATGACGACGAGCTGCGGATGGTCGAGCGCCCCGACCCCAAGGTCGGCCCGGCCGAGGTGCGTGTCCGCGTCACCCGGGCGTCGGTGAACCCCGTCGACTGGAAGGTGATGTCCGGCGGCCTCGACCCGCTCATGGACGCCCGTTTCCCGGTGGTCCCCGGCTGGGACGTCGCCGGAGTCGTCGACGCCGTGGGGCCGGACACCCCGGAGTTCGTCCCCGGTGACCGCGTCGCCGCGTACGCCCGCAAGCAGGTCGTCTCCGCCGGCACCTTCGCCGAGTACGTCACCGTCCGTGTCGACGACGTCGCCGCCGTGCCCGACGGGGTCGGCGACGACGTGGCCGCGGCGCTCCCCCTGACGGGGCTGACCGCCCTTCGTGTCCTGGAGACCCTCGCGGTGACGAAGGGGGACACCCTCCTGGTCCACGCCGCCTCCGGAGGCGTCGGTCACCTCGCCTGCCAGCTCGCGGTGGCCGCCGGCGCCACGGTGATCGGGACGGCGTCGCCGGCCAACCACGACAAGCTCGCCGCCATCGGCGTGACCCCGGTGGCGCACGGGGACGGGCTGGCCGAGCGGCTCGCCGAGGTGGCGCCGGACGGCGTGGACGCCGTGGCCGACCTCGTCGGTGGGGTCCTCGACGTCTCGCTGGCGGTCCTGCGCGATGGCGGCCGCCTGGCCTCCGTCGCCGACCCCGGCGTCGAGGAGCACGGCGGCCGCTGGGTCTGGGTGCGCCCGGACGGCCAGCGGCTGGGCGGGCTCCTCGACGAGGTCGCCGAGGGGAGGCTGACCGTCGACATCGACCGCACCTTCCCGCTGGAGCGGGTCGCCGAGGCCTTCGCCCTGAGCCGCGAGGGCGGTGCCCAGGGCAAGCTCGTCATCGAGGTCGACTCCGCGGGCTGACCGGACGACGGCGGGTCGCGATGCTGCCGATGGTGGCCAGCAGCACGGCCAGTCCCTCGGCGAGGGCGCTGAGGAGCTTCTTGTCGGACCACGTGGGGTCGTACATCGACGGGATCGGCCCGAGTGTGGGCACCGCGACGTAGGTGTACAGCAGCACCGGGACGAACGCGCTCAGTGCCACCACCGCGGCCAGGATGTAGGCGAATCGGCGCCCGGTGGCCAGCAGGATCACCGCGGCCAGCCCGGCCGCGATCGCCTGCGCGCGGAAGAGGGTACCGCCGCCGATACCCCCGGGCGCGGCCAGCTGCATCGCGTCGGCCAGCTGCACGTGCACGACGCAGTCCACCGCCAGGGCTGCGACCACGAGGACTCGGAGCGTGAGCTCGCCGACCCGGCTCATTCCACGACCAGCGTCGAGGTCATGGCCGGGTGCGGGATGCAGTGGAAGGCGTACTCGCCGGCGGACTCCGGTGCCGTGAAGGTCACCGTGGCGCCGGGCTCGACGGCAACGTCGAAGGTGTCTCCGGAGTCAGCGGTGACGGTGTGCCCGACCTCGTCGGAGTTGGTCACGGTGATCTCTGCACCGGCGGGGACCGAGTCGGGGACGGAGTAGGTGAAGTCCGAGATGGTGATGGTGACCTCGTTGGACTCGGACTCGCCCGGAGTCGTGGTCGTGGCCGAGCCCCGTCGGACGACATCGCAGCGGTTGTAGCGTGGGCAGGTGAGCCTGCTCCTCCAGCTGTCCGCCTGGGTCGTCTTCGCGGCCACGTGGGCAGGGTTGCGGGACGAGGAGCGGCTGCAGCAACCGCGTCGGGGCATCCTCGCGCTCTGGTGCGTGGTCGCGGTCCCCTCGCTGCTGCAGTTCGCCGTTGCCGGGATGCTGGAGTCCGGCCGACGGGAGAGCGCGGCGATCCTCGCCGGCCAGTGGTGGCGCCTCGTGACCTCGATGGTCCTGCAGGACGGGGGCTGGTACGGCACCGCCTTCAACCTCGTCACGTTGGCCTTCACCCTCCTGCTCGTGCAGCCGGTGGTCCGGACCGGGGTGGCGGTCGTCCTCTTCCTCGTCGGTGGGGTCGTGGGCAACGTCCTGACCGTGCTGACCTTCGGCGACACCGGGGCCGGCAACTCGATGGCGACGATGTTCCTCGCGGTGACCGCGCTGGCGCTCGCGAAGGACCGTGGGCCGCGCCGCCTCGTCGCGTTCGGGGTGGTCGCGGCACTGGCCGTCGTCATGCTCGTCCTCGGCGACGTCCACGGCCTCGCCCTGACCGCCGCACTCGTGGTCGCAGCTGCGCTGGCCATCGTCAATCGGTGACCCCAGGTGCGACGAGCCACCATGGGTGCCAGAGTTGGGTCATGGTCGTCAGCACAGTCGTCAGCGCCACAGCCGTGATCGATGCCCCCGCGGAGGTGGTCTTCGAGCAGATCGCCGACCCGGCGAAGCAGCCCGACTGGGACGGCAACGACAACCTGCGGGAGTCGGAGTCCGGGCAGCGAGTGCACGCCGTCGGTGACGTCTTCGTGACCATCACGACGAGGGGCCACGAGAGGCACAACCACGTCGTCGAGTTCGAGGAGGGACGCCTCATCGCCTGGCGGCCCGCCGAGTCCGGTGCGCAGCCCTTCGGCCACCTGTGGCGTTGGGAGGTGCGGCCACTCGACGACGACCGCACCGAGGTCACCCACACCTACGACTGGACCGACCTGACGGACGAGAGTCGATTCCCGCGGGCCCGCGCGACGACCAGCGAGCGCCTGCAGGCCTCCGTGGACCGACTGGCACAGGTGGTCGCGACCTGAGGACGACGACGGGGACGGGTCCTCGCCCTCGCCGCTGGCACCATGGGCGGCATGGACGCCGCACCGCCGCCCGCAGAGCCCGACTCCACCGCCCGGACCCTCGTCCTGGGGGCCGGGTGCTCCGAGGGCGAGTACGACCTGCCTGGCGTCGGGGCGTGATGGACCGCCTCCGCGAGATGGTCGCGACCCTGCACCCCGGGTCGTTCGCCTTCGTCATGGCCACCGGCATCGTCTCGGTCGGGATGAACCAGCAGGGCTTCGTCGTCGTCTCCCGCGTCCTGCTGGGGATCGGCCTGGTCGCCTGGGCACTGCTGCTCGTGGCCCTCACGCTCCGGTGCGTCTTCCATCGCGACCGGGTGGTGGCCGACCTGCACGACCCCGTCGTGGCCTTCGGCTTCTTCACCGTCGTCGCCGGGACCGACGTGCTGGCCGTGCGCCTGGCCGACAGCTATTGGCAGGGCAGCGCCGCGATGCTCGCCTTCGCGGTGGTCGTCGGGCTGTTCCTCGGCTATGGCGTCCCTTGGGCCGCCGCGCTCGGACGCGAGGAGCGTCCGGTGCTCCAGCACGTCAACGGCACGTGGTTCATCTGGGTCGTCGCGAGCCAATCCGTTGCCACCGCAGCAGCCAGCATCGAACCGCTCGTGACGACCGGGCGGGACGAGATCGCCGTGCTCGCCGTGGCCGCCTGGTCAGTCGGCATCGTGCTGTACGCCGCCTGCGCCGTCTTCGTCGCCCTGCGGATCCTGCTCTACCCCTTCGCTCCCGCCGACCTCAACCCGCCCTACTGGGTCTCGATGGGCGCCATGGCCATCACCGTCGTCGCGGGAGCGAAGATCGTCGAGATGGACTCCACACCGATCATCGACGCCACCTCCGGGCTCATCGGCGGGTTGTCCGTGCTCGGGTGGGCCTGGGCCACGTGGTTGATCCCGGTGCTCTTCGCCGTCGGTGTGTGGCGTCACCTGATCCATCGGATCCCGGTGACCTACGAGGCGACGTGGTGGAGCATCGTCTTCCCCCTGGGCATGTACGCCGTGGCCGGCATGTACATCGGTCGTGCGGACTCCCTCCCGATCGTCGAGGCGATCGGCGCCGCGTGGCTGTGGGTCGGAGCGGCGGCCTGGCTCTTTGCCACGGTCCAGATGGTTCGCTCCGTTGTGGCCAGGCGCTCCGGGACGGGCGTACGGTCGGCGACATGACCACTGCTGATCAGGTGCATGTCCGCTCGGTCCGCGACGAGCCGGCCAGCGGCGATGGCCACCGGGTGCTCGTCGACCGGATCTGGCCCCGCGGGGTGAGCAAGGAGGCCGCCGCCCTGGATGACTGGCTCAAGGACGTCGGTCCCTCCACCGAGCTGCGCAAGTGGTTCGGTCACGACCCCGAGCGCTTCGACGAGTTCGCCACGAAGTACGCGCAGGAGCTGAAGGGCACCGACGCGTGGCAGCAGCTGCAGCAGATCGTCGCCGACCACGGCCGGGTGACACTGCTCTTCGGCGCGGCCGACCGCGAGCACAACCAGGCGGTCGTCCTGCAGGACCTGCTCACCCGCTGACGGCAGCTCCACCGGCACCGGGCGAATGTTCCGGTGCTCGACAGCGCCGGCGTGGCGCTGGTCCGAGAGATCATGGCGGCACCGGACCCCGGACCGTCACCCGCGCGTGTCTGGCCGCGTGGGTGGGGTGAATCAGGTGATCCTCGCCGCCATCTCGTCGTCGACGAAGACCGGTTTGGCCACGCGCAGACCGGCCAGCGTGATGCCCAGCCCGCTGAGCATGAGCAGGACGAGCACGAGGGTCCACCCTCCGGTGGCGGCGTGGAGCACCCCGACGGCGAGCGGGCCGAAGCCGGCCAGGAGGTATCCCACCGGCTGCACGAAGCCGGACAGCTGCGCAGTGACGCGTGGATCCCGGGAGCGGGCAGTGATCAGGGCGATCGCCGTCGGGAAGGCGAAGCCGGAGATGCCGAGCAGCCCCGCCCACAGCCACGGCAACGTCGCCGGCGCGACGAGCAGGCCGAGGTACCCTCCGGCGGCGAGGACGCCGAAGGAGACCATCCACGCAGACAGGTGGCGGCCGCGGTCGATGATGGTCGGCATGAGCAGCCCGCCGAGGATACCCAGACCGGTGACGATGGCGGTCAGCGCACCGGCACTCGTCGCCGACAACCCGGCATCCCGGTAGATCTGGGGCAACCAGCCGAACTGGACGTAGGCATTCATCGACTGCATGCCGAAGAGTGCGGTGAGCGCGATCGCGGTCGGGGAGTGGGCCATCCGCCCGTTCACGACGCTGTCGGTGCGCCGGTGCACGCGGTCCTTGGCGCTGATGACCAGCCACGGCAGCAGGGCCAGCAGGGCGACCAGGCCCCAGACGGCGAGGGCGCCGCGCCACTGCCCCGGGACGATCGACGCGAGAGGCGCCGTGACCAGCGCTCCCATCGCGCCACCGATCGTCAGGCCCATGCTGTAGATGGTCATCAGCCGCACGCCGCCGTCACGTGAGTGCGCCTTGATCCATGCCGGGACGAGGACGTTGCCCAGACCCATGCCGGCCAGGCCGATCGTGGTGAGCCCGATGAAGACCATCGAGGAGTCGGTCAGGACCCGGGCCAGCAGGGTGAGGACCAGGGCGACGACACCGATCGTGATGCCCTTGGACAGGCCGACCCGGTGGGCCAGGCTGACGGCGACCGCGCCGGCAGCGGCGAAGGTGAACCCGGGCATCGCGGTGAGGAGGCCGGCGACCGTGGGGCCGAGCGACAGTGCGGTGCTCAGCTCCTCGAGGAGAGGGCCGATCGACGTGGCGCCGGGGCGCAGGTTGATCGAGATCAGCGCGACGCCGATGACGATGAGCACTGCGGGGAAGGGAGGCCCCTGTCGGGTGTCGTGGTGGGCGCTCATCATCAAGGGTCTATCACCCCCGCGTGGCGGGCGCCCAACCGGCCCGGGGAGGATCCCATCTAGGATCTGCACATGCTCGATCAGAGGGACCACCGCGTGCCGACGTGGGACGAGTATTTCCTGGGGATCGCCGACGCCGTCGCGGCGCGGGCCAAATGCACCCGGCGTCGGGTCGGCGCGGTCCTGACGATCGAGCACCGCATCATCGCCACGGGGTACAACGGCGCCGCACCCGGTGAGCCCGACTGTCTCGAGGGTGCCTGTCCGCGTGGGCAGCTCGACTACGACGTCGTCCCGGGCCTGGGTGACTACGACCGCCCCGGGACGCCCGGCTTCTGCATCGCGATCCATGCCGAGGTCAACGCGCTCCTCTTCGCCACGAGGGACACCAAGGGTGCGACGGCCTACATCACCGACCCGCCCTGTCCGGGGTGCCGCAAGGCACTTGCCGCGGCCGGCATCATCCGTGCCGTGTGGCCCGACGGCTCCCACGACCGACACGGCCTGACCCACTGGTCGTGACCTCGCGGGGATGGGATCATGCAGGCATGACCACCGACGCGAGCATGCAGGACACCCCGACTCCACCCGGGGCCGTTGTCGCCGCCATCGACGGCAGCCACCGTGACCCCGCCGTCCTCGACTGGGCCGCAGCCGAGGCCGTGTCGGTGGGCGCGCCCCTCCACCTCGTCCACGCCGTCGACCTCGGGACCCCGCTGTCCGCCTATGGCGAGCTGCTGACCAGCCCCGACATCGTCGACAAGGTCGAGCAGGAGTCCGTGCGCGTGGCCACCGATGCGAAGGCGCGCGTGGCCGGCACCCACCCTGACCTGCCCGTGACGACCGCCCTGCCGACGGGGGCGCCGGCGGGCGGCCTGCTCAACGCCTCCGACGGGGCACGCCTGCTCGTCGTCGGCTCCGCCCGCAAGACCAAGGCCGAGCGGATCGTCCTTGGCACGACCTCGCTGAGCGTCGTCGCCCACTCGCCCTGCCCGGTCGTGCTCGTCCCGGAGGACAGCGAGATCACCGGTGACGGCCGCGTCGTCGTCGGCATCGACGGCAGCCAGCACAGCCGACTGGCCTTCCAGCACGCCCTCGAGGCCGCGGCCCTGCGGGGCAAGTCGGTCACGACCGTCACCTCGTGGAACGTCGAGGTGGTGGGTGGCGTCGTCGTCACCGAGCCGGGATCGCCCGAGTGGGAGAGCGTCGACACCCGCTACCGCGAGATGGCCGAGGCCACCGTCGCGCAGATGCGTGCTGCCCACCCGGACATCGAGGTCACCGTCGAGGTCCACCACGGCCGTGCCGCCGACACCCTCGTCGAGGTCGCCCAGGGCGCCGACCTGCTCGTCGTCGGATCGCGTGGCCGCGGCGGTTTCCGCGGGATGCTGCTCGGCTCGGTCTCCCAGCGTGTGCTGGGCCGGGCCACCGTCCCCGTCGCGGTGCTGCACCAGCAGTAGGACGCCCGGAGCGGAACGCACGAAAGGTGCTCCTGCCACATCCGTGGGACGTGCTGTCGGATGAGGGCCCGGACGTCGTGTGCTGACCGGGTGACCGCGCGCTGGCCGGGACACAACGCGGCCCGGTTCAGGTTTCCCGGCCACGACCGGGTGATCCGGCCCGAAGAGTGCTGCTGGGAGCGGACGAAGGGAGGGGCTCCCCCTGCCCACGCGAGCGACCGTTGGGGGTGGTCCGGCTCAGGCCGAAGTCCGCACCGTGTACCCGGGCCAGGCATGCACCCGGTCGTGCGGACTTCGCGCCAAGGCCCGCCGCCAACGCTCGCTCGCGTAGAAGCGCAGGGCCAGGAAGGCCGCGGAGAGTCAGGTCAGGCCGAGTGCTCGGCGTGGAAGCGAGCGATCGCCTCCGCGCCCTCCTGTGTGTCCTGGGGCCGATGCCCGGTGTTGCGCAGGACGAGGTGCTCGGCACCCTTCTCCGCCAGCGCCTCGGCGACCTCGGTGTAGAGCGGCCAGCGGTCGCCGGTGATCACCAGCGTGGGCACCAGCCGCAGGGTGTCCGCGCGCAAGGGGATCTCCCACGGGGCAGGAGTCGTGCGCATGCGTGCGGCGACCTCCTCGCTCGTGGCGGGGTCGAGGTCCGGCGGCGGTGCGCCCATGCCTGCGGCGAAGCGCTCGAGGAACTGCTCTCCCGTGACCTCCGGGTCGTCGGCGATGGCGAAGACGGGGGCCAGCGCCCTGACGTGCCGCTCGACGTGGCGGCCGCCGCGGGCGAGGTCGAAGCATGCCGGCCCGATGAGCACGAGGCTGCGCAGCTGGTCCGGGCGTCGTTGCGCGGCCAGCACGGCCGTGACGGTGCCGTAGGAGTGCCCGATGACGTGGCCGCGGCCACCGAGGGCCTCGATGACCCGGTCGGCGTCGCGCTCGGGCTGGTCGGCCCGTCCGGTGCGCCGGAGGAAGACGTGGTCCGGGTCCTGTGCCGCGGCCTGCAGCGGCCAGGCCTCGGGCCCGCTGCGGCCACGCCCGTGGACGAAGACGGTTCGTACCGTCGGCTTGATGATCGGCATGTCAGGCCCTCGGTCGCAGCCGGCCGCCGGGCAGGGCGGGGGCGGGAAGGGGGTCGGGCTGCCCCGTGGGGAAGGGACCGAAGCGCTCCGGTCCGGTCATCGGCTCCGCGCCGATCTCGCTCATCCACCGCTGGCGGGCGGCGACGATGTCGTCGTGGCTGCGGCCGACGAAGTTCCACCACATGACGATCTCCTCCCCGAGGGGCTCACCGCCGATGACGAGCAGACGCGCACCCGTGGCCGAGCGCAGGGTGATGCGGGTGCGTCCGGGGGCGAGGTAGCCGACTTCGGCCAACTCGAGGGCCTGCCCGTCGACGGTGACGTCGCCGTCGTCGAGGAGGACGGCGTGCTCGTGGCCTTCCGGGACGTCCAGGACGGTCTCGGCGTCGGCATCCAGGAGCAGCTCAGCCCCGAGCAGCGGGGTCGGTGTCGCGACCGGTGACTCGACGTCGAGCAAGCTGCCGAGGAAGACCCTGGCGATCCCGCCGGGGACGTACATCGGCTCGGGGACGTGGTGGACGAAGGAAGGGTCGGTGCCGACGTCCCGCTCGGGCAGGGCGAACCACAGCTGCACGCCGTGCAGGGTCGAGGTCTGCGGGGTGGAGAACTCGGAGTGGCTCACGCCCCGGCCGGCCGTCATGAGGTTCAGCTCGCCCGGGCGGACGATCGCGTGCACACCGGTGGAGTCACGGTGCTCGATCTCGCCGGTGAAGAGCCACGAGACCGTCGCCAGCGCGGTGTGCGGGTGCCGGGGGACGACCATCCCGCCCGTGGCCGAGACGTCGTCGGGACCGTAGTGGTCGAGGAAGCACCACGCGCCCACGAGGGAGCGTGCGCGGGAGGGGATCGTGCGGCGGACGGACATCGCGCGCGGTCCGCCCAGGGGCACCTCGCGCGGTGTGAGGATCTGCATCACCGTCCTCACGCTACCCGCGCGCCGGTGGACGAGGTGGACACGGGCGTCGGCGCTACAGGAGGGTGGCCGGGTGAGCGACGAGAGGACCCTGCTGGAGGAGCTGGCCGAGGCCTGTGGGGTCTCCACGCAGTGGTGGGACTGGCAGGGGGAGCGGCGCGCGGTGCCGGCCTCCTCCCTTCGCGCCGTGCTGTCCGCCATGGGTGAGGAGACCGACGACGAGAATGCCCTCGCCGCCTCCCTCGAGCGCGCTCGCACGCTCCCGTGGCGCCGGACCCTGCCGCCGACGGTGGTGCAGCGCGCAGGGGAGACCACCCGGGTGCTCGTCCACCTCCACCACGGCAGCGCGGTCACCCTGTCCGTCCGGTGCGAAGGGGGAGACCGGCGCCTCCTGGAGCAGGTCGAGCACACCGTCGAGCCACGGGAGATCGACGGGCAGTGGATCGGGGAGGCCGCCTTCGAGTTGCCGGCGGACCTGCCGCTGGGCTGGCACGCGCTCGTGGCCGAGCCGGAGTCCGCACCGCTGCTGCCCGGCAGCGAGCGAGGCGTCCTCGTCACCGTCCCGACCCGGCTGGAGTTGCCCCAGATCGTGCAGGAGGAGCCGCGCGGTGGGCTGCTGACGCAGCTGTACCAGGTGCGCAGCCGCGGCAGTCAGGGCATCGGTGATCTGGGCGACCTCGTCACCCTGGGGGAGTGGGCCGCGCGGGAGCACGGGCACGACTTCGTGCTCGTCAACCCGCTGCACGCGGCCGAGCCGGTCGCTCCGATGGAGCCGTCGCCGTACCTGCCGACCTCGCGGCGCTTCGTCAACCCGATCTACATCGACCTGCGCGACCTGCCCGACGCGGACGCGCTGCCGGGCGCCGCCCGAGCGGAGATCGCCGAGCTCGCGGCTCGTGGGCAGGCGTTGAACGACACCGACAGCATCGACCGTGACGCCGTCTGGGACGTCAAGCGCCGGGCACTGCGCATCGCCTTCCGGCACCTCGGGCCGCACCATGACGCCCACGTCGCTGCGCTGCGCGAGGAGGAGGGGTCGGCGCTGCTCGACTTCGCGACGTGGTGCAGCATCGCCGCCGTCCACGGCACGCAGTGGGAGAGTGACTGGCCGGCGGAGCTGCACGACCCCGGCAGCGCTGCCGTCGAGGCTCACCAGCGGGCCCACGAGGAGGAGATCGCCTTCACGATCTGGCTGCAGTGGCTCGTGCGCCACCAGTTGGCCGGCGCACGGGAGGCGCTGCGCGCCGGTGGCATGGGGATCGGCCTCGTCGGCGACCTGGCCGTGGGTATCCACCCCGAGGGGGCCGACTCGTGGGCGCTGCAGGATGTCCTCGCGCGCGGGATCGCCGTCGGCGCACCGCCGGACCAGTTCAACCAGCTCGGCCAGAACTGGTCCCAGCCCCCGTGGCGGCCGGACCGACTCGCGCAGGTGGGGTACGCACCCTTCCGCGACATGCTGCGCGCCGTCCTGCGGGACGCCGGAGGACTGCGCGTGGACCACATCATCGGCCTGTTCCGCCTGTGGTGGGTGCCCGAGGGGCACGAGCCGGGCGAGGGCGCCTACGTGCGCTACGACCACGAGGCGCTCATCGGGATCCTGGCGCTCGAGGCCGCGCGCGCCGGGGCGCTCGTCATCGGGGAGGACCTGGGCGTCGTCGAGCCGTGGGTGCGCGAGCACCTGGTCGAGCGGGGAGTCCTGGGGACGAGCGTCATGTGGTTCGAGTGGGCCGACGGTCGGCCCCGGCCGCCGGAGGACTATCGCGAGCTGTGCCTGGCGACCGTGACCACCCACGACATCCCGCCGAGCGCCGGGTACCTCGCTCTGGAGCACGTGGCGATCCGCGAGCGACTCTCCCTGCTGACCCGGCCGGTCGAGGAGGAGACGGCGGCGGAGGAAGGGAACATCCTGGCCATGCGCGAGGCCCTGACCGAGCGCGGGCTGCTCGAGTCCCCCTTCGCCTGTGTCGACGCGGTCGTCGCCGCCATGCACGCGTGGCTCGCCCTGACCCCGGCCCGGCTGCACGGGTACGCGTTGACCGACCTCGTCGGCGACGTCCGGGCGATCAACCAGCCGGGGACCGACGAGGAGTACCCGAACTGGCGGCTGCCGCTGGCGGGGCCGGACCGGGTCCCGCTCCTCCTCGAGGACGTCGTCAGCGGGCCGTGAGGGTTAACCCTGCATCTCCTGCGGATGGTGGCGGGGTGGTCTCCGAAGAGTCACAGTTGTGTCTCACCGCACACGTGTCCATGGAATTTGGCCATCTCGTGGTTTTTGATGTCACGAGCAGCCGCTGACCGCGCTGCGCCCAGGGGTGCCACCGGAGACGGTGACGCCGATCGGACCGCCAACTCGGCGGCATGACGTAGGAGGACATCCATGCGAGTGAAATCTCGCTCGATGGCTATTGCCAGCATCTCCGCGGTCGCGCTTCTCGCGACCGCGTGTGGCGGCAGCAGCGACGACAGCAGTGGTGGCGGCGGCGACGGTGGCAGCGGCGGCGAGATCGTCGTCAACGGTTGCACCCCCGAGAACCCGCTGGTCGCGGGCAACACCGGTGAGACCTGTGGTGGCAACGTGCTCGACACCATCACCGCCAAGCTCATCCACTACGACTCGGAGACCGCCGAACCCTCGATGGACATCGCCGAGTCCATCGAGACCGACGACAACCAGAACTTCACGGTGAAGTTGAAGGACTACAAGTTCCAGGACGGGACCGACGTCACCGCCGAGAACTTCGTCAAGGCGTGGAACTACACCGCGTACGGTCCGAACGCCCAGCAGGGCTCCTACTTCTTTGCGCCGATCAAGGGCTACGACGAGATCCAGTGCTCCGGTGAGGGCGACGACCCCTGCGCCGGTGACGGCGAACCCGACACCAAGAAGATGTCCGGCCTGAAGGTCGTCGACGACAAGACCTTCACCATCGAGACCACGGAGAAGGTCTCCAACCTGCCGTTGCGCCTGGGCTACTCCGCCTTCGCCCCGCAGCCGGACGTGTTCTTCGACGACCCGGAGGCCTTCGGCCAGGAGCCGGTCGCGGCCGGGCCGTACAAGTTCGACTCGTGGGAGAAGAACAAGGCCATCAACCTGAGCAAGTTCGACGACTACTCCGGTGAGTTCGGTGGCCAGGTCGACAAGATCACCTTCAAGATCTTCAAGGAGCAGGAGGCGGCCTACACCGCGCTCCTCGGCGGTCAGATCGACATCATCGACGCGCTCCCGGCCAACGCGCTCATCGGCGACAAGTTCAAGTCGGACCTGGGCGAGGGCCACTTCCTCGAGCAGCCGAACTCCACGTCCCAGTGGATCGGGACCAACCCGAAAGTCTCCGAGAAGCTCTCGGACGTGAACGTGCGTCGCGCGATCTCGATGGCCATCGACCGCGAGACGATCATCAAGCAGATCTTCAACGGCGCCTACGAGCCCTCCACCGGCGTGGTCTCCCCCGTCGTCGACGGCTTCAAGGAGGGGCAGTGCGGCGAGTACTGCAGCTACGACCCGGAGAAGGCCAAGGAGCTGCTGGAGAAGGGCGGCGGCTACGAGGGCAAGCTGGCGCTGACCTACAACGGTGACGGTGGCCACAAGGAGTGGACCGAGGCGGTCTGCAACTCGGTCAAGAACGCCATCGGCATCGACTGCGTCGCCACCCCCACGGTGGACTTCGCGACCATGCTGACCGACCTCGGCGACAACGAGCTCAAGGGTCTGTGGCGCATGGGCTGGGTCATGGACTACCCGTCGATCGAGAACTACCTCGCCCCGATCTTCAGCAAGGGCGCGGCGTCGAACTACTACCAGTACGACAACCCGGAGTTCCAGAAGCTGCTGAAGCAGGCGGCTGCTGCGGACGACGCGGACGAGGCGAACAAGCTCTACCAGGAGGCCGAGCGCGTCCTCTCGGACGACATGGTCGCCATCCCGCTGTGGTACGGCAAGTCGATGATGGGCTGGTCCGACGACGTCGACGACGTCAAGGCCGACCCCTTCGGTAACCCCGTCCTCGCGGACGTCACCCTCAAGTGACCAGACCCTGGGTCTGAGCTAGTCCACCACCGGCCGGCCACCCCACCAGGTGGCCGGCCGTTGGTGTGCCCGCACGGGGTGCGTCCGCTCAGCGGACCCATCCTCCGAGCATCTGGAAGACTTACCTTCTGTCGGCGTCCACAGCGCCACCAACACCCCTAGGAGGTGAACGTGGGTAAATACATCGTCCGCCGAATCCTGCAGATGATCCCCGTCGTCATCGGTGCCACGTTCCTGATCTACGCCATGGTCTTCGCCATGCCTGGTGATCCCACGGCCGGCAAGTGTGGCGAGCGGCCCTGTCCACCCGCGTACGTGGCTGCGTTCAACGCGAAGTACAACCTCAACGACCCCCTGCCGGTCCAGTACGGCAAGTACATGGCCAACGTCGCCCAGGGTGATCTCGGTGAGAACCAGTACGGAATCCCGGTATCGGAGGACCTGAAGGACCGCTTCGCCGTCACCGCCAAGCTGGCGGGCATGGCCCTGGTCATCGAGGGCGTCATCGGCATCCTCGCTGGGGCACTCGCGGGCCTGCGCAAGGGCGGGTTCCTCGACAACCTCGTCCTCGTCAGCACCCTCTTCGTCATCTCCGTACCGGTCTTCGTCACCGGCTTCACCCTTCAGTACATCCTGGGGCTGAACCTGGGGATCGTGCCGCCGCTCGTCGGGGCGGATGCCACCTTCTACAGCCTGCTGCTGCCCGCCGTCGTCCTCGGGTCGCTGTCGATGGCCTACATCGCACGACTGATGCGCACCAACATCGGCGAGAACTACAAGTCCGACTACGTGCGCACCGCGAAGGCCAAGGGCCTGAAGCAGAGCCGCATCATCGGCGTGCACACGCTGCGCAACTCACTGATCCCGGTCATCACCTTCATGGGTTACGACTTCGGCGGGCTCCTCGGAGGGGCCATCGTGACCGAAGGGATCTTCAACATCCACGGAGTCGGCGGCTACATCTTCGAGGGGATCCACAACCGCGACGGCCTGGCTGTCGTCGGTGCGGTGACCGTGCTCGTCATCATCTACCTCGTCGCCAACCTCATCGTGGACCTGCTGTACGGCGTACTCGACCCGAGGATCAGCCATGACTGACAACACCCCCCAGGCACCCTCCCCCCAGAGGGAGACGCCGGGCGCGGACCCGGTGACCGTCGCTCAGGCACGGACCGGCGACGACGGGGTCGTCGCCCGGTCGCTGACCGCGAACGCCTTCCGCTCGCTCAAACGCAACCCGCTCTTCTGGGTCTCGAGCACTCTCGTGCTCATCTTCATCGTGATGGCGGTATGGCCGTCGCTCTTCACCAACCAGGACCCGCACTACGGCGTCCTGAGCCGGGCGATGCAGGACCCGAGCGCGCAGCACTGGTTCGGCACCGACCGGCAGGGCTACGACATCTACAGCCGGGTAATCTACGGCGCGCGGGCCTCGATCCTCGTCGGTGTCTTCGCCGCCTCCGGCACCCTCGTCCTCGGCAGCCTCATGGGCCTGCTCGCCGGCTACCTCGGCGGGGGGAATGACACGTTGATCAGTCGGGTCGCCGACATCTTCTTCGCCATCCCCCTCCTGCTCGCCGGCATCATCTTCCTCGCGGCCCTGCGCGAGGAGGAGACCCTCTTCGGCATCCCGATCCAGGGCTACTTCGGCGTGATCTTCCAGGTCGTGCTCGTGCTCGTCATCTTCGGCTGGCCGAGCATCATGCGTCTGATGCGCTCGTCGGTGCTGCAGGTCAAACCCAACGACTACGTCCAGGCGGCCCGTGCGCTCGGGGCCTCCCCGATGCGGATCACCCGACGGCACATCCTGCCGAACGCGATGGCACCGGTCATCGCGGTCAGCACGATCAACCTCGGTGCCTACATCAGCGTCGAGGCGACGCTGTCCTACCTGGGCATCGGGTTGCGACCGCCGACCGTCTCCTGGGGGATCATGATCACCGACGCGCAGATCGCGCTGCGCACGGACCCGTACATCCTCTTCTTCCCCGCCCTCTTCCTCAGCCTTGCGGTCCTGGCCTTCATCATGCTCGGCGACTCCGTGCGTGACGCCTTCGACCCGAAGAGCGACTGAGAGCAAGGTGAGTGACCACATGAGTACCCCCCCGACGACCGGCGAGCACCTGCTCGAGGTCGACGACCTCCACGTCGAGTTCCACACCGACGAAGGCGTGGCCCAGGCCATCAACGGCGTGAACTTCTCCCTCGACGAGGGAGAGACGCTGGCGATCCTCGGTGAGTCCGGCTCCGGCAAGTCCGTGACCGCCCAGGCGATCATGGGCATCCTCGACATGCCACCCGCAGTCATCCCGAGCGGCCGCATCCTCTACAAGGGCCAGGACCTGCTGACCATGGATGCCGACGAGCGGCGCAAGGGGCGTGGGCCGAATGTCTCGATGATCTTCCAGGACGCTCTCAGCGCGCTCAACCCCGTCTTCCCGGTGGGCTGGCAGATCGGCGAGATGCTCCGGATGCACCGGGGGATGAACCGCTCGGACGCCTACGACGAGGCCGTGCGCCTGATGGAGCGGGTGAACATCCCCGGTGCCAAGCAGCGTGTCAAGGCATACCCGCACCAGTTCTCCGGCGGGATGCGTCAGCGGATCATGATCGCCATGGCGATCGCGCTCAATCCGAAGGTCCTCATCGCCGACGAGCCGACCACCGCCCTCGACGTGACCGTCCAGGCGCAGATCATGGAGCTCCTCCAGAACCTGCAGGACGAGCACAACATGGGCATGATCCTCATCACCCACGACCTCGGGGTCGTCGCCGATGTCGCCGACCGGATCGCGGTGATGTACGCCGGTCGGATCGTCGAGCGCGCCGATGTCGAGGACATCTACGCCAAGCCGGGCCACCCGTACACCAAGGGTTTGCTCGAGTCGATCCCGCGACTGGACCAGAAGGGGCAGAAGCTGTCGGCGATCGGCGGTCTGCCGCCCAACCTCACCCGGATCCCGCCGGGCTGCGCCTTCCACCCGCGCTGCTACCTGGCGCAGGACATCTGTCGCGTCGAGCGGCCGGAGCTGCTCGATGTCGGACCGAACCGGCAGTCGGCGTGCCACTTCAGCAAGGAGGTGCTTGATGACTGAGCACGACGTGATCCTCAAGGCCTCCGGCCTGAAGAAGCACTACCCGATCAAGGGCGGCGTCCTGCGGCGCACGGTCGGCCACGTCCGGGCGGTCGACGGCGTGGACTTCGAGCTGCGCCGCGGCGAGACCCTCGGCGTGGTGGGCGAGTCCGGCTGTGGCAAGTCCACCCTGGGTCGTCTGCTGATGCGGCTGGAGGAGCCGACCGAGGGCTCGATCGAGTTCGACGGCATCGACATGTTCAAGCAGTCCGGCGGCGCCATGCGTCGCCTTCGCCGTGACATCCAGATCGTATTCCAGGACCCGTACACCTCGCTCAACCCGCGTCGCACCGTGGGTGAGATCATCGCGGAGCCCTTCGAGATCCACACCGACGTGGTGGCCAAGGGCAAGCGGCGCGCACGGGTGCAGGAGCTCCTCGAGCTCGTCGGCCTCAACCCCGAGCACATCAACCGCTACCCGCACCAGTTCTCCGGAGGTCAGCGCCAGCGCATCGGCATCGCCCGCGGCATCGCGCTGAATCCCAAGGTCCTGGTCTGCGACGAGCCGGTCTCGGCCCTGGACGTCTCCGTCCAGGCGCAGGTGATCAACCTCATGGAAAAGCTGCAGGACGAGCTGGGCCTGTCCTACGTCTTCATCGCCCACGACCTGTCCGTCGTGCGGCACATCTCCGACCGGGTCGCCGTGATGTACCTCGGGAAGATGGTCGAGATCGGGGACGAGGACGACATCTACTCCCGGCCGACGCACCCGTACACGCAGGCCCTGCTGTCCGCAGTGCCCGTGCCGGACCCCACGCTCCGGGGCAAACGCGACCAGATCGTCCTGCAGGGTGACGTACCGTCCCCGGCGAACCCGCCGGCCGGGTGCCGTTTCCACACCCGGTGCTGGAAGGCGCAGGACATCTGCAAGGTGGAGCCGCCACCGGAGCTCATCCCGCGCCCGGACGGTGTGGACGAGCACCAGTCCCGCTGCCACTTCGCCGAGCCGAGGGCAATCGTCGAGACCGTCGACGTCAGCGACCGTCCGGACAACAGCCCGTTTGCCGGTCTCAACGAGTCGGACGCCAGCACGTCCCCGGTGGAGTCCTCTGCCGGCGACGGGCACTGACACGGCGCCATACAACTGCGCGCCCTGACCCGTCACGGGTCAGGGCGCGCTGCCGTGGGCACGGTGCCCGACGTCGGGGACTCGCCCGGCGGCCCCTTCGTGCCCTCTGAGCCCTACGGCGCCCTACGGCGTTGCGCGCGCCCGTCACGCGGTATTTCGGGACACGGCTGCGCACAGTGCCGTAGGGCGAAGGGAGCCTGTGGAGAAGTCGACGACGGCACCGGCCGTGAGCGCGAGGATGTGGCCATGGACCAACGGATCGCCACGGTGATGACGGGTTTCGGTGGGGTCGCCGCCGCATCGGCACTGCATCTGCGGGGGATCCGCGCCAGGGAGATCACCCGGGCCGTGCGCGCCGGTGACCTCGTGCGGGTGCGCCGCAACGCGCTCGTCGACGGGGCGACGTGGCGGAAGGCCGCGCCGTGGGAGCGGCACGCGCTGCGGGCCCGGGCCGTCGCAGCGAGCTTCCCGCGCGACGCCCCACTGGCACTCACCCACCACAGCGCCCTCGCCGTGTGGGGGATCGCGTTGTACGGGGTGGACGACCGGGTGCACCTGACCTCCACGGACGGCAGACGGGGGCGCAACGACGACCGGGTCAGCTTCCACCGTCCGGTCCCGGCCCCCTTCGTCACCGACCACCGGGGGATCTCGCTCGTGCGGCCGGCGGCAGCCATCGTCCAGGTCGCGGCCCTCTCCGGCGGGGAAGCCGCACTGGTGAGCGCCGACGCGGCCCTGCGTGAGGGGAGGTGCGCGCCGGAGGACCTGCGGACGGCGTCGGCGACGCTCGGCGTTGCGCGTTCCTCCACGGCTCCGGGCCGGGTGGTTGCGCTCGCCGATGGCCGGATGGAGTCAGCGGCGGAGTCGCGTGCGCGGTGGGTCTTCGACGTGGCGGGGCTGGCCCAGCCCGTCCCGCAGGTGGTCATCCACGACGAAGAGGGCCGGTTCGTCGCACGGGTGGACTTCCTCCTGCAGGAGGAGCTGGTTGTCATCGAGATCGACGGGATGGGCAAGTACGAGGACATCCGTGACCTGCGCGCGGAGAAGGTGAGGGAGGATCGCCTGCGTGGGCTGGGCTACGAGGTGGTGCGCCTGACCTGGACGGAGCTCGCGGACCCCGGCGTCGTCCTGCGCAAGGTGCTCGCCGCGGTGGGGCGGGCCCACCTGCGTCCGGCCTGACGGCGTTGTGCGCACCCGTCACGCGGTATTTCGGGACACGGCTGCGCACAACGCCGTCGGGTTGGCGGAGGGCGTCCATTTGGGGCTGGGGTGCGCATCCTGAGAGAATCCCAATCATGCCCCTGACTTCCCGCCGCGACATCCGTAATGTCGCCATCGTCGCCCACGTCGACCACGGCAAGACCACTCTCGTCGACAAGATGCTCTGGCAGGGGGGCGCCTTCGGCGAGCACGACCACGTCGACGAGCGAGCCATGGACAGCGGTGACCTCGAGCGGGAGAAGGGCATCACCATTCTCGCCAAGAACACGGCGATCCACTACAACGGTCCCTCCGCGACCGCCCACGGCGCGCCCGACGGCGTGACGATCAACATCATCGACACCCCCGGCCACGCCGACTTCGGTGGTGAGGTCGAGCGCGGCCTGTCGATGGTCGACGGTGTCGTGCTGCTCGTCGACGCCTCCGAGGGGCCGCTGCCGCAGACCCGCTTCGTGCTGCGCAAGGCGCTCGCGGCGAAGCTGCCGGTCATCCTGGCGATCAACAAGGTCGACCGTCCCGACAGCCGGATCGCCGACGTCGTCGACGAGGCCTACGAGCTCTTCATGGACCTGGACGCCGACGAGGACCAGATCGAGTTCCCGATCGTCTACACCTCCGGCAAGGCCGGGGCGTCGAGCCTCAACCGCCCGGATGACGGCACCCTGCCGGACAACGGCGACCTCGAGCCGCTCTTCCGCACGATCATGGAGACGATTCCGGCTCCCTCCTACGAGGACGACGCGCCCCTGCAGGCGCACGTGACCAACCTCGACTCGAGCAACTTCCTCGGTCGCCTCGCACTGCTGCGCGTCTTCAACGGCGAGTTGCGCAAGGGCCAGCAGGTGACCTGGTGCCGCCACGACGGCACCCAGCAGAAGGTCAAGATCACCGAGCTGCTCATCACCGAGGGGCTGGAGCGGGTGCCGATGGAGACCGGCACCGCCCGCCCCGGCGACATCATCGCCATCGCCGGCATCCCCGAGATCATGATCGGCGACACCATCGCCGACGCCGAGAACCCGATCCCGCTGCCGGTCATCACCGTCGACGAGCCGGCGATCTCGATGACCCTGGGCACCAACACCTCCCCGCTCGTCGGTCGCGGACAGACCAAGGGCACCAAGGTCACCGCCCGCATGGTCAAGGACCGCCTGGACAAAGAGCTCATCGGCAACGTGTCCCTGCGCGTCCTGCCCACCGAGCGTCCCGACACGTGGGAGGTCCAGGGCCGCGGCGAGCTCGCGCTGGCGATCCTCGTCGAGCAGATGCGTCGGGAGGGCTTCGAGCTGACCATCGGCAAGCCGCAGGTGGTCACACGCGAGGTCGACGGCAAGCTCCACGAGCCGACGGAGCGGCTGACGATCGACACCCCCGAGGAGTACCTCGGCGCGATCACCCAGATCCTCGCCGCCCGCAGGGGCCGCATGGAGCAGATGACCAACCACGGCACCGGCTGGATCCGGATGGAGTTCCTCGTGCCCTCGCGGGGGCTCATCGGCTTCCGCACCGAGTTCCTCACCGAGACGCGCGGCACCGGTATCGCCAACCACGTCTTCGAGGGCTACGAGCCGTGGTTCGGCACGATCACCACGCGGATCTCCGGCTCCCTCGTCGCCGACCGGTCCGGCCCGGTGACCTCCTACGCGATGGTCAACCTGCAGGAGCGCGGCACCCTCTTCATCGAGCCCGGTACCGAGGTCTACGAGGGCATGATCGTCGGCGAGAACTCCCGGGCCGACGACATGGACGTCAACATCACCAAGGAGAAGAAGCTGACGAACGTGCGTGCGTCGTCGGCGGACAACTTCGAGAAGGTCGTCCCGGCGCGTCGCCTCAGCCTGGAGCAGTCCCTGGAGTTCTGCCGCGAGGACGAGTGCGTCGAGGTCACGCCGGACGCCGTGCGCATCCGCAAGGTCGAGCTCGACCACTCGTTGCGGGCCCGCAGCGCGGCTCGGGCTCGCAACGCCTGAGGAGGTACGCGCCGATGCGGCGCTCGACGCGCGGCACCCTCGCTGTCCTGACCACCCTCGCGCTGGCGGGGGCGGTGGGCTGCTCCAGCGACCTCGTGGACGACCTCGCCGAGACCAGCGTCGGCAGCGGGGCCAGCACGCCCACGGCCCCGGGGGGAGTCACCGGGCCTGAGGACCGGCTCACCGTCCTGGCGGCAGGACCGGTCCAGGCGTGGGACCCGCAGCGGATCACCGACCGCCGCACGGCCGGCTTCGCCTCCCGCACGTGGATGCGCACGCTCACCGCCTACCAGCCGGAGTCGGCGCTGTCCGGGCAGCGCACCATCGTCGGCGACCTGGCGAAGGGCACCGGCGAGTCGAACAAGGGCGCCACCCGCTGGACCTTCGAGCTCCGCCCGGGGGTCACCTGGCAGGACGGCTCGTCGATCACCTGCGAGGACGTGCGCCACGGGGTCGCCCGTTCCTTCGACCCCGAGATCGCCTCGAGCGGGTACGCCCTGACCTATCTCGACATCCCCAAGGAGTCCGACGGGTCCTCCGCCTACCCCGGGCCGCAGGGCGAGGAGGGAGGATCTAAGGAGGCAAAGAAAGCGCAGAAACTCATCAACGAGGCCGTGGAGTGCACGGACTCCTCGACCGTGGTCTTCCACCTCTCCCAGTCGGTGGGCAACTTCGACGAGATCGTCTCCCTGCCGGAGTTCGCCCCGGTGAAGGTGGATCTGGAGGAGAGGAACGCGAACTACCGCGCGTTCTCCTCCGGGCCGTACGAGCTCAAGGACGGGTGGACCCCGTCCAAGGGCGGTACCTGGGTGCGCAATCGCGAGTGGAAGCCGAAGTCGGACCCCCTTCGCCGGCCGGGCCCCGCCACCATCGTGCACAAGGAGGGGATCGCGCCCAAGGAGGCGCTGAGCGCGATCATCGACGGGGACGACGGCGGACGCACCCTCGCCCTCGACCCGGTGCCCCCGGCCCTCGGCGACGCGATCGACGAGGCGGGGTCGCTGGTCCAGTCCGCGCAGACCGACGGGCAGCTCGTCGACTACCTGGCCGTCAACGCCGGGAGCAAGGCCCTGAAGTCGGTCGACGTCCGCCGGGCCCTTGCTGCGGCGACCGACCGGGAGGCCTACGCTGCGAGCATGGGTGGGGGTACCGCGACGTGGTCGCTGCTGGGCACGGCACTGCCTTCGGCCCACGAGACCGTGCTGGACCACGGCCCGAACGGCAGCGCGGACGCGGCGAAGCAGCTGGTCAAGAAGTCGAAGGCCGACCCCCCGATCGAGCTGACCCTGGCCCACCGGGACTCCGATCGGCTGGAGGCAGCCCTCGAGGAGCTGCTGCCGGGCTGGAAGGAAGCCGGCTTCGACGTCACGCTGGAGCCGGTTGACGAGGAGGAGTACTTCACCACGATCTCCTCGCGCTCCTTCGTCGAGGACCACGACCTCGTCTGGACCAACTGGGGGCCGGACTACCCGTCGGCGTCGACCGTGCTGCCCCCGCTCTTCGACGACCGGGTCAACCTGTCGAAGAAGTCGGTCGGTCGCGACTACGGTCAGTACGCCGACAAGAACATCAACGAGGCCATGGACGACGCGAGCGGTACCCGTGACGACGTCGACCGTGCCAAGGAGTGGGCGACAATCGACACCAAGCTGCTCGAGGACGTGGCCTACGTGCCGCTGCGCCAGAGCCGACTGACCCACGTCGCGGGGTCCGAGGTCACCTCGCTCGTCGCGAACCCCGTCTACGGAGGAATCCCCGACCTGGGGCTCATCGGGGTGGCCGAGTGACTGCCCGGCTGCTGTTCGTCCACGCGCACCCGGACGACGAGTCCCTGGCCACGGGAGTGGCGATCGCCCACCACGTCGCCGCCGGTGACGAGGTGCACGTGCTCACCTGCACCCTGGGTGAGCAGGGGGAGGTCATCCCGCCCGAGCTGGCCCACCTCGATGCCGACCACGAGGACACCCTCGGTGAGTACCGCCGCGACGAGCTGCGGGCGGCGATGGCCGCGATCGGCGCCCACCACCGCGTGCTGGGCGAGGACCTGGCCAGTGGTCGGGCCTCCCGCTGGCGTGACTCCGGCATGGCCGGCACCGCCGGGGCGCAGCACCCGCGCGCCTGGGTCCGAGCCGACGACGACGTGGCGGTCGAGGCCGTGACCGAGGTGATCACCGAGATCGAGCCCGACGTCGTCGTCAGCTATGACGCCCACGGCGGCTACGCCCACCCCGACCACATCCGCACCCACGAGGTGACCCGGTGGGCCGTCTCGGCACTGCCCGAAGGGAGGCGACCGCACCTCTTCGGGACCTTCACCCCGCGCTCGTGGGCGGAGGAGGATCGCCGGGTCCTCGCCTCGATGCCCGGTCTGACCGAGCTGGGCTGGCAGCAGCCGGCGGGGGAGTTTCCCCCTTCCGTCGTCGCCGACGAGGTCGTGACGCACGCCGTCGTCGACGCCGACGCCGTCGACCAGCAGGTCGCTGCGCTGCGCCACCACCGCACGCAGGTCACGCTCGGACCCGATCGGACCTTCGCCCTGTCCAACGACATCGCTGCCCTGCTGTCGGGGCGAGAAGGCTACGCCCGACTGGATCCGGCCACCGGCCAGCCGCTGGAGTGCGGCAGCGAGCCGCGTCGAGCGTTGGTGGAGCGATGAGCAGCCACCTGGAGGACACGAGCCTGCGGTTCGCGATGGGGCACTTCGCCACCGGGGTCACGATCGCCACGACGCTCGAGGACGGACACGACCACGCGATGACCGCCAACTCGATCACGTCGGTCTCGCTCGAGCCGCCGCTGGTCCTGGTCTCCGTCCGCAACGACTCCGGGTGGCTCGATGCGGTGGACTCCTCGGGCGTGTGGGGAATCTCCCTGCTGCCCGAGTCCGGACGACCCGCAGCCAGCTGGCTCAGCACCGGTGGCCGGCCGCTGTACGGCCAGCTGTCACAGATCCCACACCACCGGGGGGAGCTCGGGGTGGCCCTCGTGGACGATTCGCTGGCCACGCTCGAGTGCCGGACGTACGCCGCCCACGAGGCGGGCGACCACACGCTCGTCGTCGGCGAGGTCGTGGCCAGTCGCGCCGACGCCCGCCGCGACGACCCCCTGATCTACTACCGCAGCCGCTACACGAGCACGAGGTGACCGCATGACCCACGACGAGTCCCGGATGGATGGGCGCGAGCACGGCCGAGGCCGCCTCTACGCTGCTGTCGGCTTCGTGATCCTCGTCCTCGCGGCGCTCTATGTCGCGGCGGCGTTCTACTTCGGGGACCGCGTGCCCGGTGACACCACGGTCGAGGGTGTCACCATCGGCGGCATGACGAAGACCGAGGCCCGCACAGCCCTGCGCGAAGGCCTGACGGACGAGGCGAGCGAACCGGTCGTCATCACGGTCGACGACGAGAAGCGGACCATCGACCCGGACGACGCCGGGCTGTCCTACGACTACGAGGCCTCCCTGGACGGCCTGACCGGCTTCAGCCTCAACCCGGTGAACCTGTGGGCGCAGGCCACGGGTGGCATCGAGCGTGACGTCGAGGTCGACGTCGACGAGGAGGCGCTGGCCGCTGCCGTCGACAAGGAGACCGAGGGCATGGACGCCAAGCCCGTCGAGGGCACCGTGAAGCTTGACGGCGCCACCGTGAAGACGAGGGCGTCAAAGGCTGGCCTGACCGTGGAGCGCGACGAGCTCACCCGGGACATCGCGGACGGCTGGCCGGACCAGCACGAGTTCGAGGCGCCGACGAGCCGGCCCGAGCCGAAGCTGAAGCAGAAGGACATCGACACCTTCATCAAGGATGAGCTCAAGCCGCTCATCGCGGCGCCCGTGACCGTGCAGGCCGGTGCTTCCGACGGCGAGGACATCTCCTTCACCGTCGCCCCCGAGCAGTTGGCCCTGGCTGTCTCCGTGACGAACGACGAGGGCGCGCTCGCCACGAAGATGGACGAGGGCATCGCCGCGGAGGCCACCGCCACAGCTGCGAAGGACTCCGGGAAGTTCCCGGCGGCCAAGGACGCCGTCGTCACGCGGTCCGGGTCGAGCTTCGACGTCGCTCCCTCGAGCACCGGCCTGAGCCTGACGACCGAGGGTGTGGGAGCCAAGGTGGTCGAGGCGATGGGCAAGTCCGGTGACGAGCGGGTCGTCACGGCGTCGACGACGAAGACGCAGCCGGAGCTGACCACGCAGGAGGCCAAGGACAGCCTCCCCAAGGAGCCGCTGTCCACCTTCACCACGTACCTGCCCGACAACCCGGTGCGCACGGCCAACATCAGGCTGGCTGCACGCACCCTCAACGGGGCGTACGTGGCGCCGGGGGAGACCTTCTCCCTCAACGAGCAACTGGGCCAGCGCACACCGGGAAAGGGCTACAAGCAGGCCGGCGTCATCTACAACGGTCGGCTGGCCAAGGACTACGGCGGCGGCATCTCCCAGCTGTCGACGACGTTGTTCAATGCGATTTTCTTCTCCGGGGCGAAGATCGAGGAGTTCCACCCGCACTCCTTCTACATCTCGCGCTACCCCGAGGGACGCGAGGCGACGATCTCCTGGCCGAACGTCGACAACGTCTTCACCAACGACACCGGCGCCGGCATCCTCATCAACGCCGCGGTCAACGGCAACGAGGTCACCGTGAGCTTCGACGGCCGCAAGAAGTACGACGAGATCAGGGCGGCGAAGAGCCCGCGGCGCAACGTCGTCGAGCCGGAGCGGATCACCGACGACAGCAAGAAGTGCGTGCCGCAGTCGCCCAACCCCGGCTTCACGGTCGACATCACCCGCAGCTTCATCAAGGGCGGCAGCACGGTGAAGTCCTCCTCGTTCACGACCGTGTACGACGCGGCCGACCACATCGTCTGCACCGGCTGAACCGCAGCTGCGACGGTTGCCCCGGGATCCGGCGGCGGCCTGAGCCGGACCACCACCCCTCTCGCGTCACCTCAGGTCCGCAGGGCCAGGTAGACGTAGTCGTGGTGCTGCTGCATGCCCGCGCTCCGGTAGAGCTGCTGGGCGGCGTCGTTGGACGGTTCGACCTGCAGGTAGGTCAGCGACGCACCGGCATCCCGGGCGGCGCTCGCGGCCGCGTGGGTGAGCCAGCGACCGATGCCGCGGCGTCGGTGTGTCGGTGCGACGTGCAGACCGAAGATCCCGGCCCAGCCGTCGTTCAGGGCGACGCGCACGACGCCGGCGGTCCCCCCTTCGCTGTCCTGCGCGGTGAGGAAGATCTGTCGCGGCGGGAGTGCGAGGATCTCGCGGGCGACGTCGAGGTGGTCACGCAGCCGCGGTGGGCCGCCGGCGAGCCAGGTCTCGTCCACGTGATCGCTCGAGTGCAGGCTCAGGCCCGCGGGTGGGGCAGTGGCCCCGGTCAGGAGCATGTCGGTGCGGCCGGTGAGGACGTCGGCCGGGTGGTCCTGCGTCCACCCGCGCTCGAGGAGCAGCGCACCGAGCGGGTCGTCGGCGGTGGCGGCCCCCCGGGGCCGGGGGAGCATGACGAGCGGGGTGAGGTCGCGCTCGGTGTACCAGGCCTCGACGGCATCGACCGCCTGCGGGAGCGGCAGGCCGGGCTCGCCCACGGGGAGTGCGGAGTTGGCGCGACCGGTCCAGCCACCGCCGGCCCGCAGCAGCCATCCGTCACCCGCTCGGCCGAGCCATGACTGCGTGCTGCCCGGCTGTCCCTTGGTCATCACGAGGTGGAGGTCCTCGATGCCGATGGCGCGGTGGGGTGCGCCCCGACGGACCGGCTTCGGTGGGATGGCGCGGGCGGCGACGACGAGGTCGCGACGCAGGACGACCTCACCGGTGCGCGTGCTCATCCGCACGCTCTCCTCGTCCAGCATGACGACCTCGCCGACGGTGTCGGTCAGTCGCGGCCCGCAGGTCGGCGGCGGGTCGATGCGGGTGCGCACGACTGCCCTCGACCCTGTGGTGATACCCCCCAGCAGATCGCCCATAAGGGCACATAGTATGGGTACATGACGTACGTGATCGCGCTGCCCTGTGTGGACCTCAAGGACAAGTCCTGCATCGAGGAATGCCCCGTGGACTGCATCTACGAGGGCAAGCGCAGCCTGTACATCCACCCCGACGAGTGCGTCGACTGCGGGGCCTGCGAGCCCGTGTGCCCCGTCGAGGCCATCTACTACGAGGACGACACTCCTGAGGAGTGGGCCGACTACTACAAGGCCAACGTCGAGTTCTTCGACGACCTGGGCAGCCCCGGTGGTGCCGCCAAGATGGGCATGATCGACAAGGACCACCCGATCGTCGCCGCGTTGCCTCCGCAGGAGCACGATGAGTGAGCAGGCGTGATCTCGACCCTCCCCAGTTTCCCCTGGGACTCGCTCGCTCCTGCCAAGGAGCGGGCGAGAGCCTTTTCGTCGTCCGACCCGGCTCTGGGTGAGGGGATCGCGGACCTGTCGGTGGGCACGCCCGTCGACCCGACCCCGCAGGTCGTGCAGGACGCGTTGACCGCCGCTGCGGACGCCCCCGGCTACCCGCAGACGTGGGGCACGCCCGACCTGCGCGAGGGCATCGCGCAGTGGTTCGCCCGGCGTCGCGGCGTGCCCGACCTCGACCCGGCCGGCGTCCTGCCCACGGTCGGGTCCAAGGAGCTCGTCGCGTGGCTGCCGACCCTGCTGGGTCTGGGCGCCGGTGACGTCGTCGGCTTCCCGACGGTGGCCTACCCCACCTATGACGTGGGTGCCCGGATCGCAGGGGCGACCCCCTTCGCCGCAGATGCCACCACCGCCTTCGGCCCGACCACGCCCTCGAGCGCACCGAAGCTGTTGTGGCTCAACAGCCCCAGCAACCCGAGCGGCAAGGTCCTGGGCATCGAGCACCTGGCCAAGGTCGTCGCGTGGGCGCGCCAACGGGGCGTCGTCGTCGCATCCGACGAGTGCTATGCCGAGCTGGACTGGCGCTCGCAGGAGGAGCGTGGGCAGCCCTTCGCCCAGCTGCCGACGACCCCGTCGATCCTCGACCCGCGCGTCAACGGCGGTTCCCACGAGGGTCTGCTCGCCGTCTACTCCACCTCCAAGCAGTCCAATCTCGCCGGGTACCGGGCGGCCTTCGTCGCGGGAGATCCTGCGCTGGTGGCGCGACTGCTCGAGGTGCGCAAGCACGCCGGGATGATCGTTCCGTGGCCCGTCCAGCGCGCCCTGCTCGCCGCGGTGTCCGACGACGAGCACGTCGCCGCCCAGCGCGAGCGGTACCGGGCCCGTCGTGAGGCCCTGCGCCCGGCCGTCGAGGACTTCGGCCTGCGCGTCGACGACTCCGACGCCGGTCTGTACCTGTGGGCCACCGCCGGCGAGCCCTGCCGGGTGACCATCGACCGGCTCGCCGAGCGCGGGATCCTCGCGGCACCGGGCGAGTTCTACGGCCCGGCAGGTCGGGAGCACGTGCGCATCGCGCTCACCGCGACCGACGAGCGCATCACCACCGCGGCCGCGCGGCTGTCCGCCTGAGCCGGCCACGGACACGCCGCTCGGTCAGCCGATGGCGGCAGGCGGGTGCGGGCGTCCATCCCGTGCCCCGTGTGGTGATGCAGCCCACGGCTGAGGTAGTTTCAGGGGTGAGAACCGCATGCCCGGGGCCACCGCCTCCGCGGCACGGCACGACCGAAGGGCTGATATTTCATGACCGATGACGCCACCTTCTCCGCCGCAGGCAAGGACCTGACCTTCCCGCTCGTCAAGGCCAGCGAGGGCAACGACGGATACGACGTCTCGACGTTGCTCAAGGAGACCGGCAACGTCACCCTGGACACGGGCTTCGTCAACACGGCGGCCTGCAAGTCCGACATCACCTACATCGACGGCGGCAACGGCATCCTGCGCTATCGCGGGTACCCGATCGAGCAGCTGGCGGGGAAGTCGACCTTCGTCGAGGTCGCCTACCTGCTCATCTACGGCGAGCTGCCGACCGCCGCCCAGCTGGGTGACTTCGAGGAGCGCATCAGCCGGCACACGATGCTGCACGAGGACCTGAAGGCCTTCTTCAACGGCTTCCCTCGCGACGCGCACCCGATGTCGGTGCTCTCCTCCGCGGTCTCCGCGCTGGGCACCTTCTACCAGGACAGCCTCGACCCCTTCGACCCGGAGCAGGTCGAGATCTCGACGATCCGCCTCCTGGCGAAGCTGCCGACGATCGCGGCCTACGCGCACAAGAAGAGCGTCGGCCAGCCGTTCCTCTACCCGGACAACTCGCTGAGCCTGACCGAGAACTTCCTGCGGATGACCTTCGGCTTCCCGGCAGAGCCCTACGAGCTCGACCCCGAGATCGTCAAGGCACTCGACCAGCTGTTCATCCTGCACGCCGACCACGAGCAGAACTGCTCCACCTCCACGGTGCGTCTTGTCGGTTCCGCGCACACCAACATGTTCAACTCCGTGTCGGCGGGCATCCACGCCCTGTCCGGCCCCCTCCACGGCGGCGCCAACCAGGCCGTGCTGGAGATGCTCGAGCAGATCCAGGCCTCCGACGACGGCGCCGAGACCTTCATGAAGCGGGTGAAGGACAAGGAGGACGGCGTCCGGCTCATGGGCTTCGGGCACCGGGTCTACAAGAGTTACGACCCGCGTGCGGCCATCGTCAAGGACACCGCCCACACCGTCCTCGAGAAGATGGGTGGTGACGAGCAGCTCGAGATCGCCATGAAGCTCGAGGAGGTCGCCCTCGCCGATGACTACTTCGTCGAGCGCAACCTGTACCCCAACGTGGACTTCTACACCGGCCTGATCTACACGGCCATGGGCTTCCACCCGAAGATGTTCACCGTCCTCTTCGCCATCGGTCGCCTCCCCGGCTGGATCGCCCAGTGGCGCGAGATGATCGAGGACCCGGCCACCAAGATCGGCCGCCCACGCCAGATCTACACCGGTCCCACCGAGCGCGAGTACGTGGCCATCGACAACCGCTGACCCGAGCGCTCCGCCGACAGATCCCCTCCGCCCGGCTCGGGCGGAGGGGATCTGTCCGTGTGCGGCCGGCGCCGTCAGATCGCGAAGGGGGTCACTCGCCGTGGAGGGTCACGCGCACCTGCGAGCTGGGCACGGCCTCGTCGGCATCGCCCCAGGACATGGCGGCATCGCCCGCGTCACGGGTCCACCGTCGGTCGCCGACCTGGACGGTCAGGACGTTGCGCGCCTTGGCCTGCGCCACGGCCCAGGCGCCCACCGCCCAGGCGTGCCGGTCGTCCTCAGCCCGGATCGTCACGACCTGGCCCTGCGTCGTGGCGCTCTGGCCGGTCTGCTCGGCGACGGCGGCGGCGAAGGTGTCGGGACGGCCGGCCGAGGTCGGCCCGTCGAGACGGCAGACCAGGCCGGTCGGGGAGTGGCCGGTGAGGGCCGAGGAGATGGTCCGCCCCTCGTGCTCGTGGTCGGCGTAGGCCTCCGGGAAGCCGCTGCGCTGCACCTCCTGGGCGATCTCGGTGATGCGCATGCCCTGCCAACCGTCGACCTTGGTCAGGGCGTCGTAGAAGGCGTTGGTCGAGTAGATCGGGTCCTGCAGCTGGTCGACGGTGCCCCAGCCCTGGCTGGGCCGCTGCTGGAAGAGGCCCACGGAGTCACGATCACCGTAGGTCAGGTTGCGCAGCTTCGACTCCTGGATGGCGGTCGCGACGGCGATCGATCCGGCGCGGGCCGGCAGTCCACGCTTGACGCCGAGCAGCACGATCGTGCTCGCGTGGTTCATCTGCTCGGGGTCGAAGCTGACGGTCTCACCGAGAGCCGTCGCCTCGCACTTCTCCCCGAGGAAGAGCCCGATCCGGTCGCGTGCGTACCAGACTCCAGCGGTGCACACGAGGCCGACGACGCACAGGGTGGCGACGGCCGTCAGCCAGCGGGAGCGGGGCACGGGTCAGTCGTTGGCGTGCAGCGCGTCGTTGAGCGCGATGCCGTCACCGGAGCGGTCCCGGGCCTGGACGGCACCCGTGACGGAGTCGCGGATGAAGAGCAGCCCGTCGCGGCCCGAGAGGTCGGCCGCCTTGACGACCCCACCACCGGGAAGGGTGACCTTGGTGCCGGCGGTGACGTACAGACCGGCCTCGACGATGCAGTCGTCACCGAGCGCGATGCCCACGCCGGCCTCGGCGCCGACGAGGCAGCGCTGACCGATCGATACCCGCTGGGTCCCGCCGCCGGAGAGGGTGCCCATCGTCGAGGCGCCACCACCGATGTCCGAGCCGTCGCCGACGACGACGCCTTGGCTGATCCGGCCCTCGACCATGGAGGTGCCCAGCGTCCCGGCGTTGAAGTTGACGAAGCCCTCGTGCATCACGGTCGTACCGGAGGAGAGGTGGGCGCCCAGTCGGACGCGGTCCGCGTCCCCGATGCGCACACCCGTGGGGGTGACGTAGTCGGTCAGTCGCGGGAACTTGTCGATGCTCGTGACCTGGACGGCCCCGCGGGACCGCAGGCGGGCGCGGGTGGCCTCGAAGCCCTCGACGGCGCACGGACCGTGGTTGGTCCACACCACGTTGGCCAGTTGGCCGAAGAGCCCGTCGAGGTTGATCGAGTTGGGCTGGACCAGGCGGTGGGACAGCAGGTGCAGGCGCAGGTAGCCGTCCGAGGCGCCCCGGGGTGCGGCATCGAGGTCGATGCCCACCGTGACGACCTCGGTCCGCACACCACGTGCGGTGTCATCCCCGGCGAGGGCCAGCAGCTCCTCGGGCGCAGTCGCGCCCTCCGGGGCCTCGCCCAGGGCGGGCTGCGGGTACCAGGTGTCGAGCACGGTCCCGTCGGTGGTCACGGTGGCCACGCCATGGCCCCAGGCAGCACGCGTCGTCGTCATGGCTGAATCCTACGGAACCCACATACGAACTGCTGCAGGCAGTAGCTGGTATCGCCTGCAGTAGCTCGTCCTGCTGCAGGCGATACGAGGTGCTGCAGATGTGGCAGCTCATGGGGCGCTGGGCGGGCGAAGGGGGAGACCGCCGCCTGAAATCAGGCTGCGGCAGCGAGACGCGCGGCTTCGACGAGCTGTCGGATCTGCTCCGGGCGGGTCAGGTCGGCCCACATGATGCGCACGATGATGTAGCCGCGGCGCCGCAGGTCGTCCTCGCGCCGCTTCTCCGCGAGCAGGTCCTCCTTGGTCTCGTACTTGACCTTGCCGTCGAACTCGATGACGACCTTCGTGCCGGCGAGGAGGAAGTCCACCCGCCACGGTCCGATCCACACCTGTGGTTCGAGCTCGTAGTCGAGCTCGCGGCAGACCCGTGCGACTCGGGTCTCGCCGGGTGATTCGTGCCGGCCGTCCACCCCGGCCAGGGCGCGGCGGATGGCGGCGGCGCCCGGCGTGCCCATGGGGAGCTCGGCCGCCGCCACCTCGACCTGTCGTGCGGTGACCAGCCCTCGGCCGACTGCAGCGTCAGCGGCGATGAGAGCGGTCTCGGCGCCGGCGGCGACCCCGGCGTGGACGATGGCGACGGCAGGCTCGGCGCACTGGATGGGCACGGGGAGCGCCGGAGCCCGCTCCACCTCCACGAGTGCGGGCCCCGCGCTCCACACGGTGTGGTCGCGGCTGCGTCGCGTCGTTGCCGACCTCTCGCGGATGAGGTGGACCCGAGCCAGGTCGGCGCCCCAGACCGGTAGCCCCCACGCGACCAGCGCCGAGTGGGCCGTGGCCGCGGAGGTGTCCTTCTGCCGTCCCAGGACTGCGACCGTGCGCAGGAGGTGCAGGTCCTCCGCGTCGACCGGCTGCTCCGCGCTCCAGGCCCCGCGGACCAGATGCCGCAGCACCCCTCCTTTCGCCATGGCCACCATGCGCAACCGCGGGATCCCTGCCCTCTCTGCTGCGGACGTGGTGACGACGCGGTTGACCGCTATGTCCCGGAGGATCGAGAGTTCGTCGTCCATGCCGGAAGTGTGACGAAATTCGGCGCTGGCACCGTGGCGTCATCCACAGGGCCGCCGCGTCTGCAGCACCTCGTATCGCCTGCAGCAGGACGAACTACGGCAGGCGATACCAGCTACTGCCTGCAGTAGTTCGTCGGGGCGGGGAGGTGGCGGGCCGGCGGCATAGGGTTGCGGCATGCCGACCCTGGACCTCACCGCGGACGTCGTGACCCTGACCCAGCAGCTGTGCGACATCGAGTCCGTCAGCCGCGACGAGGGGGCGATCGCCGACGCCATCGAGGCCGCGCTCACCCCGCTGACGCACCTGACCCTCGCCCGCCGCGGCAACACCCTGGTCGCGCGCACCGACCTCGGCCGTGACGAGCGGGTCGTGCTGGCGGGCCACATCGACACCGTGCCCCTGACGACCGACCCGCAGAATCTGCCGGTCCGCCGCGAGCGCGTGGGCGGCGAGTACGTCCTCTGGGGGCGCGGCACCGTCGACATGAAGGGTGGTGTCGCCGTCCAGCTGAAGGCCGCGCTGCTGGCGCAGCCGAGCCGGGACATCACCTTCCTCTTCTACGAGGCGGAGGAGATCGACGCCGTCTACAACGGACTCGCGCTGCTGGCCGAGTCCGACCCCGACCTGCTCGCTGCCGACTTCGCCGTGCTCCTCGAGCCGACCAACGCCGCCGTCGAGGGTGGGTGCAAGGGGACCATGCGCGTGGAGGTGCAGCTCAAGGGCATCGCCGCGCACTCGGCCCGTCCGTGGAACGGTCACAACGCCATCCACGATGCCCACGAGGTCCTCGCCGCGCTGGCCGCGCACGAGGAGCAGACCGTCCACGTCGACGGCCTCGACTACCACGAGGCACTCCAGGCGGTGGGGATCACCGGTGGCATCGCCAACAATGTCATCCCGGACAGCTGCACCGTGCTGATCAACTACCGCTTCGCCCCGGACAAGGACGCACAGGCCGCGCTCGCGTACGTCCAGACGGTCCTGCCCGGGCGAGAGCTGCACGTGCGTGACATGGCCGAGGGTGCCCGTCCCGGGCTGGACCTGCCTGCCGCGCAGTCCTTCATCGCTGCGCTCGACGTGCCCGTCGGGCCCAAGGAGGGGTGGACGGACGTCGCCCGCTTCTCCGCGCTGGGCATCCCGGCGGTCAACTTCGGGCCCGGTGACCCCAACCTCGCCCACCACGACGAGGAGCGTTGCCCGGTCGAGCAGATCGTCGCGTCGCAGGACGCCATGCTCCGGTGGCTCGCGTAAGGTCGCGCTCGTGACACCTCAGGGGAAGAACGAGCGCTGGTACCACAGGGGCCCCGTGCTGATGCGGGGTCGGCAGGTGCCCAAGACCACGACCGACCAGCGGCTGCTCGACGACCGCAGCCGCGCCGACTGGCTGCACACCGACCCGTGGCGTGTCCTGCGTATCCAGGCGGAGTTCGTGGAGGGCTTCGGTGCCCTCGCGGAGCTCGGGCCGGCAGTGAGTATCTTCGGCAGCGCACGCACCCCCGCCGACTCCCCGTGGTACGCGAAGGGGGTCGAGCTCGGCCGGCTCGCGGCGGAGGCCGGGTACTCCGTGATCACCGGTGGCGGACCCGGGACCATGGAGGCGGCCAATCGCGGCGCCCGTGAGGGTGGGGCGACGTCCGTCGGCCTGGGGATCGAGCTGCCCTACGAGGCGGGCCTGAACCCCTACGTCGACCTGGGCATCAACTTCCGCTACTTCTTCGCCCGCAAGACGATGTTCGTCAAGTACAGCGAGGGCTTCCTCGTCCTGCCAGGTGGCTACGGCACCCTCGACGAGGTCTTCGAGGCGGTCACCCTCGCGCAGACGGGCAAGGTCACCAGCTTCCCGATCGTGCTCATCGGCGTTGACTACTGGTCGGGTCTGCTCGACTGGCTGCGCCACTCCGTCGAGGCCGGCGGCATGATCAGCGAGGGGGACATCGATCGGCTGATCCTCACCGACGATCTCGAGGAGGCCGTGCGTCGCCTCAAGGACGGCTCCGGTCGGATCGCCCCTGACGAGACCGACCCGGACTGACCGTGATCTGGGTCCTGCTCATCCTCGTCGCCGTGCTCGTGGTCGTCGCGACCGCAGCCGTCGTCACCGGGCGCTTCACCCCGGATCCGATGGCCGACCCGGTCACCTCCGCGCCGCACCACGGGCTGCCCGCGGGTACGGTGCGGGCCGTCGACGTCGACGACGTCACCTTCGACACCGCACTGCGCGGATACCGCATGGACCAGGTGGACGACGTCATCGACCGCCTCCAACAGCGCATCGCTGAGCTGGAGAGCGAGGGCCGGGACCCCCTTCGCCCCTGATTAGGCCCTGTGCGGCGGAGGGGTGGATAATGGCTGCCAGCGTCGACGCGAGGGCGTCGGGTGGTTGGCGGTGTGTCGGCCACGTATGAATTCGAAGGGAACGCACATGGCGGCAATGAAGCCACGTACCGGGGATGGTCCGCTCGAGGTCGTCAAGGAGGGACGCGGCATCGTCCTGCGCATGCCCCTGGAGGGCGGTGGGCGCCTCGTCGTCGAGATGAAGCCCGATGAGGTCCTCGAGCTCGGCGAGGCCATCGACAACTGTGACGGCCTGAAGAAGTAGTCCTTGGGCGGTGCCCCGGACCCGATGGGGTCCGGGGCACAGTCGTGTCCGTCCGTCCGTTCGGATGATGACACGGGGCTGCCCTGCGGGGCGCCACTGGCTACGGTGCCAAGACACCGCTGAGCGTGGCTCACCGAGCCGAGGGGACAACCATGAACGCTGGATACGGACTCACCGTCCGCTGGTCACTGACCGAGGCGCCGGAGGGCGTTGCCGATGAGTTGCGCGAGTACGTCGTCGGGACCTCGATGGCCAAGTTCATGTTCCTCGACGGACTGGCCTTCAAGACCTGGCGCATGCGTGAGGGGGAGTGGTTCGAGGGGACCTACGTCTTCCAGGCAGCCAAGGACCGTGACGATTTCTGCGCGGACTTCACCGCCGGCGCCGCCGACTCGGCCGGCAGCAAGATCGTCGGCTCGGCCCCGATCGAGATCCAGCCCTTCGAGGTCGTGGCCATCGCCGAGGGTCCTGCCCAGTTCCGCCGGGGCCCCGGCCCCGGATCTGCCTGATCCACAATTGGCTACCCCGAGAGGTGTTCGGGGGGTCACGGGGGCGCAGGTCGCTCAGCGACCGTGAGCCCCCGTGTGTCGCTTGACGGCGGCGAGCATGCCGTCGCCCACGGGCAGCAGACTGGCGACGAGTCGCTCGTCGTCGCGCAACTGCTTGCCCAGGTCCCGCAGCAGGCTGGTCGTCGTGTCGCGGACGGCGGGGTCGGCGACCTTGTCGTGCCAGAGCATGTTGTCGATGGCCATGACGCCGCCCGGACGCAGCAGCCGGATCGCGTGCTCGACGTAGGCGGGGTAGCCCTCCTTGTCGGCGTCGATGTGAACCAGGTCGTAGGCCTCGTCGTTCATCCGCGGCAGCACGTCCAGGGCGCGGCCACTGATCACGCGCGTGCGCTGGCCGACGATGCCGGCCCGGGCGAAGGACTTCTTGGCACGTGCAGCGTTCTCCGGCTCGAGCTCGATGGTCGTCAGCACGCCGTCCGCGGGCATCCCGGAGAGCAGCCACAGTCCCGAGGTCCCCGCGCCGGTCCCGATCTCGACGACGTGCTGCGCCCGGGAGGCGGCCGCAAGCAGGCGCAGCGCGGCGCCGCCACCGGTACCGATCGGCGGTGCCCCGAGCTCCGTGCCGGCATGACGGGCCGCCTCGACGACCTCGTCCTCGGGGACGAACTGCTCGGCGTAGGCGTGGCTGGTCAGCTGGGCGGCGGTCATGGGAGTCCACCCTAGTCCGGTTCGGCCGCGCCCATCGTCTGCGCAGTCGCATCACAGACTTCTGTCAGGTTCGACCGTGACGATGTGCGGGTGACCTTCGATGCCGAGACCGCTGCCAGCGCTGGGGACGAGTGGGTCCAGCCCACGTGGAGCGAGGTGGTCGAGAACCACGGGGACCGGGTCTACCGACTGGCCTACCGGCTGACGGGTGACGTCCACGAGGCAGAGGACCTGACGCACGACGTCTTCATCAGGGTCTTCCGCTCGCTCGACGGGTTCGTGCCGGGCACGTTCGAGGGGTGGCTGCACCGGATCACGACCAATCTCTTCCTCGACAGGGCTCGGCGCAAGCAGCGCCTGCGCTTCGACTCCCTCACCGACGACTTCGCCGCCTTGCTGCACAGCGGCACGGCGACCCCGGAGCAGGTCGTCCTCCACGGCCGCCTCGATGCCGACATCCAGCGCGCGCTGGACGCGCTACCGCCGCAGTTCCGGGCTGCCGTCGTGCTCTGCGACGTGGAGGGCCTGACCTATGACGAGGTCGCCGAGACCCTCGACATCAAGCTCGGGACCGTCCGCTCGCGCATCCACCGGGGCCGGGCCATGCTCCGCGAGAGCCTCAGCCATCGTGAGCCGAGCCCGGCCCGCGCGCCGCGCACGGAGTCCCGCCGGCGTGGGGGATCCGGCTTCCCGCTCGCGCGCCCGGTGACCGGGACCTTGTGACCGACAAGGCACAATCATCTGCATGAGCTCTCCGCACCAGGGTGACGAGCCGACCCCACGGGACGACAGCACCGAGCCGATGCCGTCGAGCCCGTACCTGCCCTACGACTCGATCGGATCGCAGGACCAGCCCGGCGAGGGCCATCACCAGCAGGGCCACTACGGCCAGCCGGGTCAGTACGACCAGGGCCACTACGGCCAGCAGGCTGATCAGTACAGCCAGCCGGGTCAGTACGACCAGGGCTACGGCCAGCCGGGTCAGTACGACCAGGGCCACTACGGCCAGCAGGGCCACTACGGCTATGCCCAGCACGCTCACCAACCGCAGGGGTACCCGACCTCCCCGGGGACGCCCCCTTCGTCCACCGGCCGACGACGCGGACCGGGATGGTTCGGCGCCGGGGCCCTTGCCCTCGCAGCGGCCCTGGTCGCGGGCGCCATCGGCGGGATCGGTGGTGGACTGATCACCGACCTGCGTGACGGCGGTGGCGGTGGCCCCACGATCGTCCAGCGTGATGGGAACCCGGGTGAGCGGCCCGAGGGCTCCGTCGCCGCGATCGCCGCCGATGCGGTCCCGAGTGTCGTGACCATCCGCGTCAGCGGCTCCGGCGGCTCCGGGACCGGGTCGGGCTGGGTCTACGACGACCAGGGGCACATCGTCACCAACAACCACGTCGTCGAGGCGGCCGGCAGCTCCGGCAAGGTGCGTATCGAGCTCAGCGACGGCAGCCGCCGCGAGGCCGAGCTCGTCGGTCGGGACTCCGCGTACGACCTGGCCGTCCTCAAGGTCGACCCCAAGGGTCTCGAGCCGATCGCGATCGGCAGCTCGGACGAGGTCGTCGTCGGTGACGAGGTCGTCGCGGTCGGTTCCCCGCTCGGTCTCGGCTCCACCGTCACCGCCGGGATCGTCTCTGCGTTGGAGCGACCCGTGGCCGCCGGCGAGAGCGGGGACGAGTCCTACATCTCCGCGATCCAGACCGACACGGCGATCAACCCCGGCAACTCCGGCGGACCGCTGCTCAACGGCGACGGCAACGTCATCGGGGTCAACTCCGCCATCGCCCAGATCCCGGGCCAGACGTCGACCTCCGGCTCGATCGGCCTGGGCTTCGCCATCCCTTCCGACGTCGTCGTGCGCACCGTCGACCAACTCATCGAGACCGGTCACGCCAAGCACCCGATCATCGGCGTGTCCCTCGACCGGCGCTGGCAGGGCGAGGGCGCCAAGGTCATCGAGAAGGGCGACATGCCCGGAGACCAGCCCTCGGTCATCCCGGGTAGCCCGGCCGACAAGGCAGGGATCGAGCCCGGCGACGTCATCGTCGAGATGGACGGCCGGCGCATCAGCGACCTCGACCAGCTGGTCGTGCGCATCCGTGCCGAGGCGGTGGGAGATAAGGTCACCCTGAAGGTCCTGCGGGACGGCGACGAACGCGAGCTCACGATGACGCTCGAAGCTGCGGAGGAGAACTAGGCGATGCCAGTCAACGGCTGGGAGTTCATCCTCCTCATCGTCCTGGCCTTCATCATCCTCGGCCCCCAACGGATGCCCGAGTACGCGGCGAAACTTGCGCGATTCGTCGTGCAGCTGCGCCGCATGGCCAACGACGCCAAGGTCCAGCTGAAGGACCAGATGGGTCCGGAGTACGAGGACCTCGACTGGCGCCAGTACGACCCACGCCAGTACGACCCACGGCGCATCGTCAAGCAGGCACTGATGGAGCCCCTCGAGGACGCCTTCAGCCTCGAGGACGAGCCCCGGTCGTCCGGCGGCGCCGCAGCCACGCAGGACACGGCGGACGCACCCGACGCACCGTCTGCGACGTCGACGACCGGCGTCCCCTGGGACCCCGAGGCGACCTGAGCGACACCATGCCGTAGCCCGCACGAAGGGGTTTGGCCCGACTCAGGCCCCGGTCCGGCCAGCAGGATCAGACGACAGTGGAGACCCACGAGGCCGGACCGGGCGCCAAGGGCCACCCCCTTCGTCCGGGCGAAGGGGGCCGGTACAGGGGGACAGTCGGGTCGCCCTCAGCTGCCCGTCGGGGTGAGCCCGAGGCTGCGGCCGGCCAGGCCGCGTGAGCGCGAGGCGATCCCACGGGCGATGCCACGCAGGGCGACGGCCGCGGGCCCATCCGGGTTGGACGTCACGACCGGCTCTCCGTGGTCGGAGCCCTCACGCAGCGAGACGTCGATCGGGATCTGGCCGAGCAGCGGGACGTCGGCACCGACGGTGCGGGTGAGCGAGTCGGAGACGGACTGGCCGCCGCCGGAGCCGAAGAGCTCCTGACGGCTGCCGTCGGGCAGCTCGAGCCAGGACATGTTCTCGATGACGCCGACGAGGCGCTGGTGCGTCTGCATGGCGATCGAGCCGGCCCGCTCGGCGACCTCGGCAGCGGCCTGCTGCGGGGTGGTCACGATGAGGATCTCGCTGTTGGGGATCAGCTGGGCGATCGAGATCGCGATGTCGCCGGTGCCCGGGGGCAGGTCGAGCAGGAGCACGTCGAGGTCGCCCCAGAAGACGTCACCGAGGAACTGCTGCAGCGCGCGGTGGAGCATCGGGCCACGCCAGACCACCGGCTGGTTGCCGGGGACGAACATGCCGATCGAGATGACCTTCACCTCGGAGGCGATGGGCGGCAGGATCATGTCGTCGACCTGCGTCGGCGGGTGGGTCACACCGAGCATGCGGGGGATGGAGAAGCCGTAGATGTCGGCGTCGACGACCCCGACCTTCAGCCCCTCGGCGGCAAGTGATGCCGCGAGGTTGGCGGTGATGGAGGACTTGCCGACGCCGCCCTTGCCGGAGGCGATCGCGTAGACGCGGGTGAGTGAGCCCGGCTTGGCGAAGGGGATCTCCTTCTCCGCCTGGCCGCCGCGCAGGTGGTTCTTCAGCTCCGCGCGCTGCTCGTCGTTCATCACGCCGAGGGTGACCTTGACGTCGGTGACGCCCTCGATGGTCTTCATCGCCGCGGTGGTGTCGTTGGTCAGGGTGTCCTTCAGGGGACACCCCGAGATGGTGAGCAGGATCGTGACCGTGGCCAGACCATCGGCGTCGACGGCCGCAGACTCGACCATGCCCAGCTCGGTGATGGGCCGGCGGATCTCGGGGTCCTGGACGGTGCTCAGCGCGTCACGCAGCTGCTCGTCGGTGATCGTGGGGTGGGGGGCCATGCATCCATGGTAAGTCCGGAAAACGGGCCCTCTGACGTGGGTCCGGTCACCGGCGGCGTGGTCCGGTCACCGGGGAGGGCCGGGTCCCCCCTTCGCCTCGTCCTCGTCCGGCGTCTCCTCGCGCCGACGCACCTCGAGGCCCTTGGTCTCCATCTCCTCGAGAAGGTCGCGCAGCTCGCTGCGGATGAAGTCGCGGGTGGCCGTGTCGCGCAGGGCGATGCGCAGCGCGGCCACCTCACGAGTGAGGTACTCGGTGTCCGCCAGGGCCCTCTCGGCCTGCACCCGATCGTGCTCCAGGGCGACCCGCTCACGGTCGTCCTGACGGTTCTGCGCGAGCAGGATCAGGGGCGCCGCGTAGGAGGCCTGCAGGGAGAGCATCAGCGTGAGCAGGGTGTAGTTCAGCGCCCGCGGGTCGAACTGAGCGCCTTCCGGGGCGAAGGTGTTCCAGGTGAGCCAGAGGGTGACGAAGACCGTCATCCAGATGAGGAAGCGCGGGGTGCCCATGAAGCGGGCGAACTTCTCCGACACCACACCGAAGGCCTCGTTCGACATCCCCGAGGGGCGCCGGATGAGGTGGCGTCGCACCTCCTGCGGGGTGTCGACGCGCGAGAAGTGTTGCTCAGCCATCAGTCACCTCGTGCCGCTCCTCGCGCCAGTCCTCCGGAAGGATGTGGTCGAGCACGTCGTCGACCGTGACCGCGCCGAGCAGGTGCTCGCTCTCGTCGACCACGGGGGCGGAGACGAGGTTGTAGGTCGCCAGGGTCCGGGTGATCAGACCCAGTGGAGCCTCCGGACGAAGGGGGTCGATCGCCTTGTCGATGTAGCGCCCGATGCTCTCGTGCGGGGGTTCGCGCAGCAGGCGCTGGATGTGGATCATCCCCAGGTACTTGCCGGTCGGGGTCTCCAACGGCGGACGGCAGACGTAGACCGTTGCTGCCAGCGCAACGGTCACCTCCTCGCGGCGGACGATGGCCAGGGCCTCGGCCACGGTGTCCTCGGGCGCGAGGACGACCGGCTCGGTCGTCATGAGGCCACCGGCGGTGTTCTCGTCGTAGCTGAGCAGCCGGCGCAGCGGCTCGGCATCGTCGGGCTTCATCAGCTGCAGCAGGGTCTCGGCGCGATCTGCCGGCAGTTGCGAGAGCAGGTCGGCCGCGTCGTCGGGGTCCATGGCCTCCAGGACGTCCGCAGCCCGGGTCTGGGTGAGGATGGACAGGATCTCGGCCTGGTCGTCACCGCCGAGCTCCTGGAGGATGTCGGCCAGCCGGTCATTGCTCAGGGCAGCCACGACGGCCTCGCGCCGCTGTGGGGCGAGGTCGGAGATGACCTCGGCGACGTCCGCGACCTTGAGGTCGGCGATGGACTCGAGCAGCTTGACGGCAGAGTGCTCGGCGGCGGACACGCTCGCGGACAGGCCGGTGACGTCCTCGATGGGGACGGTGAAGGTCTCCCCACGACGGCGCACGAGCAGGCCCCGGCGGGTCTTGCGTCCGCCGCGGACGAAGACCTTCGTCACGGTCCAGGTGCGGTTGGCGGACTGCTCGATGCCGACGTCCTCGACGGTCGCCTCGACCTCGCCGTCGTCGGTGCGCACGGTGACCGGGCGCTCGAGCAGCTCGGCGAGCACGAGGGTCTCGGTGGCGCGCTGCTCGAAGCGGCGCATGTTGACCAGGCCGGTGGTGATGACCTGACCGCCCTCGACGGAGATGACCCGGGTCATCGGCACGAAGACGCGCCGTCGGCCGGGGACCTCCACGACGAGCCCGATGGCGCGCGGGCGGCGGCTGGGCGCGAAGGTCACGACGACGTCGCGCACTCGACCGACCTGGTCACCGAGGGGGTCGAAGACATTGAGGCTCGCCAGACGGGCGACGAAGAACCGGGAGGGAGCGCTCACGGTTCCCAAGGGTAATGGCGAGCGCCCCTTCCCGACGGTGCGGCGCACCCGGTCGAGGTGTCAACGAGCGGATGGACGCTCGGACGTACCTCGACCCAGCGAAGGGGGCGTCAGCCCCGGCGCGTGCGGGACCGGCCGCCCAGGTGCCACGGTCGACGGGGGCGGGTGCCCCCTTCGCCCGTGGTGATCGGGGCGTCCACCCGGGCGGTGGAGTCCGGGGCCGGCATGCCCGGGGCCTGCACGGGTGCGCCGTAGGGGGCGAGGGACCACAGCGTGGTCTCGGTCCGCCATTGCTCGATGAGGTCCGAGGGGGCGTTGAGACGCTCGCCGAGCAGGGAGTGGGCGGCCGGCTCCCACAGCGGGTTGCCGGGGTCGATCCGACGGGCCTCGGCGCGCAAAGTGAGCAGACGTCCGCCGCTGCCCTTGCTGCGCAGGATGAGCTCGACCTCCTCCGGCAGGGCGCCGAGGTCGGCCTCCGGCCCGCCCGAGGCGAGGAGGACGTGGTCGGCGAGCTCGTCGTCACCCGTGGCGAACCACGTGGCCCGGTCGTGACCGTTCGCCCGCAGCCACAGCACCGTGGACTTGTGCAGCGCCTCGGTCGTCAGCGCAGAGAGGTTGACCTCGCTCATGCCCTCAGCCTAGAGCGCCGCTCGCGCAGCGATCGGGAGGAGTTGTCGGGGGTCCACGGGGGCGCAGGTCGCTCAGCGACCGTGAGCTCCCGTGTGTTCTGGATCATGAGCCGCACGAGGGCCGCGCTGCTAGGTTGCGGGCGATACCCCTACGCCGTCTCCCGAGAGGACTCGAGCCACCACATGCGCAGTGCCAAGGACTTCTTCGCCCCCCTGGCCGTGGGCGCCCCCACGCCCGTGACCGAGGTGCCCGCCCGGCCCAGCCGGATGATCCACTTCTTCGACCCGAGCAACCCGAAGATGGCCGCGAAGGTCCCGGACATGGTCGGTGTCTCCGACGTGCTCCTGGGCAACCTCGAGGACGCCGTCGTGGCCGACAAGAAGGAGGCCGCCCGTGAGGGTCTGGTGACGATCGCCAAGGAGACCGACTTCGGTGAGCACACCCAGCTGTGGACACGGATCAACTCCCTCGACAGCCCGTGGGTCCTCGACGACCTGACCCGCTTGGTCACCGAGGTCGGCGACACGCTCGACGTCATCATGGTCCCGAAGGTCCAGGGCCCGGAGGACATCCACTACATCGACCGCATCCTCGCCCAGCTCGAGGCGAAGGGGGGCGTGCAGCGCCCGATCCTCGTCCACGCGATCCTCGAGACCGCCCGCGGCATGGCCAACGTCGAGGAGATCGCCGGCGCCTCCCCGCGCATGCAGGGCATCTCGCTCGGCCCGGCCGACCTCGCCGCGGACCGCCGGATGAAGACCACCCGCGTCGGTGGCGGTCACCCCGGCTACCTCGTGCGCCAGGACCCGGCCAAGGGCGCCGATGGCGCGCCCGACTACCAGGGCGAGCGCCCGGTCTTCCAGCAGGACCTGTGGCACTACACGATCGCCCGCATGGTCGACGCCTGCGCGATGCACGGCATCTTCCCGTTCTACGGGCCCTTCGGTGACATCAAGGACACCGTCGCCTGCGAGGACCAGTTCCGCAACGCCTTCCTCCTGGGCTGCGTCGGCGCGTGGAGCCTGCACCCGGTGCAGATCGAGATCGCCAAGAAGGTCTTCAGCCCCTCCGCGGAGGACGTCGCGCACGCCCGTCGCGTCAAGGAGGCCATGCCCGACGGACGCGGGGCCGTGATGATCGACGGCAAGATGGAGGACGACGCCTCCTGGAAGCAGTGCATGGTCGTCCTCGAGCTCGCCGAGCGCCTCTCCGCGAACGACCCCGAGCTGGCGAAGATGTACGAGGAGGCCTGAGCATGAGCGAGAGTTACACCCCCCGGCGCTCGGTCCTCTACATGCCCAGCTCCAACGCCCGCGCGCTGGAGAAGGCGAAGACCCTGCCCGTCGACGCGCTCATCCTCGACCTCGAGGACGCCGTCGGCCCGGACGACAAGCCCGCCGCTCGCGAGGCCGCCTGCGCCGCAGTGACCTCCGGCGAGTACGGCGACCGTGAGCTGACCATCCGCGTCAACGGCATCGGTACCCAGTGGCACGACGAGGACATCGCGGCAGCCGCCAAGGCCGGTCCCGCCGGCATCGTCGTGCCCAAGGTCGACACCGCCGACGAGGTGCGCCAGCTCGTCGCCGCGATGGCGGCCACCGGCGCCCCGGAGCACACCAAGCTCTGGGCGATGATCGAGACGCCCGCCGCGATCTTCAACATCCGCGAGATCGCGCAGGCCTCCGACCGGCTCGTCGCCTTCGTCATGGGCACCAACGACCTGGTCAAGGAGCTGCAGGCCGACCACGTCCCCGGTCGTGCCCCGCTGCTCACCTCGTTGTCGTGGGCGCTGCTCGCGGCCCGCGAGGCCGGCATCGCGGTCCTGGACGGCGTCTACAACGCGGTCAAGGACCTCGAGGGCTTCACGACCGAGTGCGAGCAGGGCCGTGACATGGGCTTCGACGGCAAGACGCTCATCCACCCCGGCCAGGTCGCGGTGTGCAACACGACCTTCGCGCCGAGTCAGGACGCTGTCGAGGAGGCCCGGGGCATCCTGACGGCCTGGGAGGAGGGCGCCGGCACCGGCGTCGTCACCCACAACGGCAAGATGATCGAGAACCTCCACGTGGACATCGCCCGCCGGGTGCTGGCCACCCACGAGGCCATCCGCGCCCGGTCCTGACCCACCGGACCAGACGAAGGCGTCGTCCTGAGGCGCGACGAAGGAGCCTCGAAGGGGGTGACCCGGCCGGATCGGGCCGGGTCACCCCCTTCGTCGCGGCGTGTCAGGTGTCGGCGGGGGTGGAGTTGTCCCGTCGCTTCTCGGCCTCGATGTGCTGCTCGGTGTCGGAGCCGTCGACGGCAGCGTTCGGCCCGGCCTTGCGTTGAGCGGCCGCACGCAGCCCGGCATACGGGGGCGGCTCCTTCACCTTCAACTTCTGGAAGTCCTCGCTGCGCAAGGACGTGGTCAACCCGATGGCCATCAGGATCAGCACGATGCAGAACGGCAGCCCGGCCACGATCGACGCGGTCTGCAGCGCCGACAACGCATTCGTGCCGGAGACGGCGCCGACGATCAACAGGACCGCCGCGACGAAACCCTCCAGGACGGCCCAGAACAACCGCTGCTGCCACTTCGGGTTCGGGTCGCCGCCGTTGGTCAGGATGTCGACCACCAGCGAACCGGAGTCGGAGGACGTGGCGAAGAACAGGACCACCACCAGCACCGCGACGACCGAGGCGATGGTGGCCACGAAGCCCGCGACCGGCAGCTGTTCCAGCAGCACGTAGATGCTCTTCTCCGGCGAGGCGTCGGCGAGCGGGTTGTCCGGGTTGCTCTGGAGCGCGTCGAGCGCAGAGTTGCCGAAGATCGTCAGCCACACCATCGAGGCGCCGACCGGCGCGAACAGGGCGCCGGCGATGAACGAGCGCAGCGTGCGGCCGTACGAGATCCGGGCCAAGAACATCCCGACGAAGGGGGACCAGGAGATCCACCAGCCCCAGTAGAACAGCGTCCAGCTGGCCTGCCAGGACTGCGCCTGCTCACCACCGTTGGGAAAGGTCTCGAAGCCCAGCTTCGGCAGTGCCTGGGCATAGGAGCCGACGTTGTTGGCCAGGACGTTGATCAGGTCGCGTGTCGGGCCGAAGAAGAAGACGAACAGCATCAGGGCCAGGGCGAGCCACAGGTTGGCCAGTGAGAGGTTGCGGATCCCCTTGTCGATCCCGAGCATCACCGAGGTGACCGCCACCGACGTGATGGCCATGATGATGATGACCTGCACGAGGGTGGTGTTGGGCACCCCGAACAGCGTGTTCAGGCCGGCGCCGACCTGCTGGCCACCGATGCCCAGTGAAGTGGCCAGGCCGAACAGCGTGCCGAAGACGGCAAGGACGTCCACCAGTGCACCCGGCCACCCGTAGATCCGGTTGCCGATGAGGGGGTAGAGCGCCGAGGCCGGGCGCAACGGCAGGCCACGTCGGAAGGAGAAGTACCCCATGGCGGCGCCCAGGACGATGTAGATCGACCAGGGGTGCAGGCCCCAGTGGTAGAAGGTGTACGTCATCGCGTTCTGTGCGGCCTCGGGGGTGCCGCCCTCGCCGGTCGGCGGGGTCAGGAAGTGCGTGACCGGCTCGCTGACGGCATAGAAGACCAGGCCGATGCCCATGCCCGCGGTGAACAGCATCGCGAACCACGACAGGTTGCCGTACTCGGGCGTGGAGTCGTTCGGGCCCAGCCGAATGCTGCCGTAGTGGCTGAGCATGAGGAAGAAGACGAAGATCACGAACGCCGAGGCGCTGAAGATGTAGAGCCACTCCAGGTTTGTGGTGATCGTGTTGTTGACCGAGTTCGCCACCGACGACACGCTCGAGGGTGCGATCACGCCCCACAGCAGGAACGCGAGTACGACGACGGCCGCGCCGATGAAGACCGGCGGGTTGGTGTGCTGCTTCAGGTATTCACGCATCGGTGCGCCTCCTCGATCGCGAACGAGGTGGTCACGGCACTGTCCCGTCGGTGGGCTGGTGTCACAACACGAGCCGCTGGCCAGACGTTCTGGTTCTTCCAGAGTTGCACGCGGGCGTCCATCGGGCAACGCCCACGGCGCACTGGGTGGAAGGCCGTTTCGCCCCCTTCATCATTTTGTGACCCGGTCCCACGCAACCCCCGAGGGCGCCCCGGACGTCTGAGTCGGTGAAGGGACGAGCTGGAGGGGCTCGTCGACAACCGCAGGGGGATGACATGAATACCTACCAAGCCCGGCATGCAGCGCTCGACCCGGCGATCTCGTCGCAGCGCCGCCTGCTCGTGCGTGGGGGCACGGCTGCCGTCGTGGCCGCCGGTCTCGGGGGGCTGGGGGCCCTCCCGGCCGCGGCCGCGAGCCATCCGACGCTCCGGCGGGGCAGTCGAGGTCCTGCCGTGCGCGAGCTGCAGCGCAAGCTGCTCGACGGCGGGTACAAGCACTCCGGAGTCGACGGCATCTTCGGTCCGTCCACCCGCGGCGCCGTCGTCGCGCTCCAGCGCGACCACCGGCTCGTCGTCGACGGCATCTGTGGGCCCGAAACCTGGGCAGTCGTCGACCGGCTGGGCAGTGGTGGCGGCGGTGGCAGCGACCCCGAGCCGGAGGACCCGCCGACGTCGGGTTCCCACCCGATGCTGCGCAAGGGCAGTCGGGGGTCGGCTGTCATGCGGCTGCAGCGCACCATGCGCGCGAACGGGTACTGGCACTCGGGCAACGACGGTGTCTACGGGCAGACCACCGCGCAGGCCGTCATGGCCGTGCAGAAGGTCCACGGCCTCACCCGGGACGGGGTGTGCGGCCCCAACACCTGGTCCGTCATCGAGCGGCTGGGCCGACCGCGTGGCCGCACCAGCAGCGGAACGGTGATGGAGGTCGACCTGGCCAAGCAGGTCGTGATCTTCGTCGTGGCCGGCAGGACCAAGTGGGTCATGAACACCAGCACCGGCAAGTCCGGCTGGCGGACCCCACGCGGACGGTTCCGGATCTTCCGTCAGGTCAACCGAATGGACTACGGCCCGCTCGGTGCGCTGTGGCGGCCGAAGTACTTCAACGGCGGCATCGCGATCCACGGATCGGGGTACATCCCCGGGTACCCGGCGTCGCACGGTTGCATCCGGACGTCCAACGCGGCGACCAACTACATCTGGGGGTCCGGCCTGGCGCCCATCGGCCGTCGGGTCTGGGTGTACTGAGCAACGGGCCCACGGTGGACCGGCGAAGGGGGACGAGCAGGAGGCGTCCCCCCTTCGAGGCTCGGCCGCGGGCGGCCGCGCACCTCAGGGCACCGCCTTCGAGGCTCGGGCGGCCTCGCACCTCAGGGCACCGCCTTCGAGGCTCGGGCGGCGTCGCACCTCAGGGCACCCCCTTCGCCCTGCCCGGCGTGGCCGAGGACACCCGTGGACGCCGTAGCGCAGGACGCACCCGACTGGGATACTGGCCCGGATCCCCAGCCCCACGACGCAATGAGGTTTGAAACGCGCATGTCCCGACTGCAGACGACCGACGGACTGACCGAGGAGCAGCAGGACCTGCTCAAGCTGGTGAAGGAGTTCGTCGACGAGCAGATCATCCCGGTGGCCCAGGAGCTGGAGCACGCGGATGAGTACCCGCAGAAGATCGTCGACCAGATGAAGGAGATGGGGATCTTCGGTCTGATGATCCCCGAGGAGTTCGGTGGTCTGGGCGAGTCGCTGCTGACCTATGCGCTGTGCGTCGAGGAGATCGCGCGCGGCTGGATGCCCGTCTCGGGCATCATCAACACCCACTTCATCGTCGCGTGGATGATCCTCAAGCACGGGACCGAGGAGCAGAAGCAGCGCTACCTGCCGAAGATGGCGACCGGTGAGATCCGTGGCGCGTTCTCGATGAGCGAGCCCGCGCTCGGCTCGGACGTCGCCGGAATCAAGACCAAGGCCGTCCGTGAGGGCGACGAGTGGACCATCAACGGCCAGAAGATGTGGCTGACCAATGGTGGCTCCGCCAACCTCGTCGCCGTGCTGTGCAAGACCGACCTCGGCGCGGACACCCCGCACAAGAACATGTCGACCTTCCTCATCGACAAGACCGAGGGCTTCGGCGAGACCGCCCAGGGCGTGACCATCCCCGGCAAGATCGAGAAGATGGGCTACAAGGGCGTCGACACCACGGAGATGATCTTCCAGGATCACAAGACCACCACTGCGCAGCTCCTCGGTGGCGAGCCCGGCAAGGGCTTCTACCAGATGATGGATGGGGTCGAGGTTGGCCGCGTCAACGTCGCCTCCCGCGCCTGCGGCCTGGCGATGCGCGCCTTCGAGCTCGGGGTCGAGTACGCCCAGCAGCGCGAGACCTTCGGCAAGAAGATCGTGCAGCACCAGGGCATCCTCTTCCGTATCGCCGACATGGCCGCCAAGGTCGAGGCCGGGCACCAGCTGATGGTCAAGGCCGCCCGCCTGAAGGACAAGGGCGAGCGCAACGACCTCGAGGCCGGCATCGCGAAGTACATGGCCGCCGAGTACTGCGCCGACGTCGTCGAGCAGTCCTTCCGCATCCACGGCGGCTTCGGCTACACCAAGGAGTACGAGATCGAGCGCCTCTACCGCGAGGCCCCGATGCTGCTCATCGGTGAGGGCACCGCCGAGATCCAGAAGATGATCATCGGCAAGAGCATCCTGAAGGACTACCCCACCAAGGGCTGACCGTTCCGTCTCCTACGAACTGCGGCTGGCTGCACCTTGTATCGCCAGCACGACCTCGTCGTGCGGCTTGTTCAACGAAGTGCGGCTGGCCACAGTTTGTTTTCAGCAGAAGTGGGACAATGGCCACATGAGCACGCAGCCGCACATGGCCGCCCGGATGGAAGACCACCTCGGCCTGAGTTTCCCGATGTCCCTGGTCACCTACGACAGCTACGCCGAGGCGCAGCGTGCCGTCGACTTCCTGGCCGACAACGAGTTCCCGGTCCAGGACGTGATGATCGTCGGCACCGACCTGAAGCAGATCGAGCGCGTCCGCGGGCGCCTGACGACCGGCAAGGTGCTCCTAGGGGGGCTGCTGTCCGGCCTGTGGATCGGTGTCTTCGTCGGCCTGATCTTCGCGATGTTCGAGGGCGGCGAGGGCATCGTCCAGCGGATGGTCTCCACGGTCCTCATCGGTGCGGTCTTCGGCCTCGTGTGGGCCTGGCTGGGGTACCGCTCCACCGGCGGGCAGCGCGACTTCACCTCGATCAGTCAGGTCGTCGCCTCCCGCTACGAGGTGCTCACCGAGCACAAGCACGTCCAGGCCGCCCGTGATCTGCTCGCCGAGCTCGACCCGATGCGCGCCGCCCAGGAGCAGGTGCGCCAGCGGCAGGAGCAGGCCCGCGCGGAGCAGGAGCGCATGGACCGCGGGCAGAGCCCGACCTGACGCCGGGGCGACCCCCTTCGCCCATAGCCAGATCTGCCCGAGCGGGTTAGCGTCAAGGTGTGACCATCCTGTCCGACTTGGCCGCTCTCGACGAGAACTCCTTCGACTCCGTGCTCTGCGTCGTCGCCCATCCCGACGACATCGAATACGGCATGGCTGCGGCCGTTGCCGCGTGGACCACTGCCGGCAAGACCGTGCGCTACTTCCTGCTCACCCGCGGTGAGGCCGGGATCGACACCATGGACCCGGTCGACGCCGCTCCCGCCCGTGCCGACGAGGAGCGCGCCAGTGCCGCCGTCGTCGGGGTCGACTCGGTGGAGTTCGGCGACCACCCGGACGGGACCATCGAGTACGGTCTGCGGCTGCGTCGCGACATCGCCGCAGCGATCCGTCGGGCCCGGCCCGATCTGGTCATCACTGCCAACCACCACGAGACGTGGGGGCCGGGCAACCTCAACCAGGCCGACCATCGCGCGGTCGGGCTGGCCACGCTCGATGCGACCGCTGACGCCGGTAACCGGTGGATCTTCCCCGAGCTCGTCGACGAGGGGCTCGAGCCCTGGAAGGTGTCCGCCGTCGCGGTCGCCGCCGGCCCGACGCCCAGCCACTACGTCGACGTCACGGGGCACTTCGACGATGCCGTCGAGTCGCTCGAGGAGCACCGCCTGTACAACGCCGCGCTACCGGAGGACTTCCCGAAGCCGCCGGAGCTGCTGGGGGACATCCTCGGCGCGGCGGCCGAGCGCGTGCGCGATCCGATGGTCACGCACGCGCTGCTGCTGGAGGTCTTCCCCCGGTAGGCGCCGCCCCCTCACGCTGCGCCACTCATGGACGTAGAGATCGAGTCAGGACGTAGGTATGACTGCGTCCTGACTCGATTTCGGCGTCATGGGGCGAGGGGGCCTGTGGATATCATCGGCGGCCGACAGCGCGAGTGCGTCACGATCGGTGGGTGGATGAACGACTCAAGCGGTTGGCCGAGCAGCGCGGCGGTGTCTTCAGCTGGGGGGACGTGCAGAACTGCCTGCTGGGTGAGCACGACGTCCGGACGGCGATCGGCGCTCGGGAGGTCGTCCGGGTACGCCGAGGTGCCTATGTTCTCGACGCCCGGTGGCGGGGTGCCCGGCCGGCCGAGCAGTTGGCACTGCGGGCGCGCGCGATCCTGCTGGGTCGGTCGCGGGATCTCGCGAGTCACCAGAGCGCACTCGCACTGCACGGTGTGGCGACCTGGGGTGTGCCGACACATGTCGTCGACCTGATGGGCGAGGTGCGCCGCACCCGGACGGTCAGCGGGGTTCGGACACATCCGAGCCACGGCGAAGTCGAGCCGGTCGACGTCGGTGGCTGCGTCGCCGTGGACATCGCGACCGCGGTCGTCCAGATGGCTCTGCGCCACGGCGTGGAGGCGGGCGTCGTGGCTCTGGATCATGCCTTGCACGAGCGCAGGTGTCGTCTGTCTGCGGTGCGGGCAGCCGGCGAGCACCTGGCGCGGGGCCCTCTGGACCGAGTCCGCGTCGAGGCGCTGCTGGCCCGGGCCGACGCGAAGTGTGAGTCGGTCGGGGAGAGTCGCACGCGCCTGCTCCTGCACGACCTCGGTCATGACGTGCGCAGCCAGGTGAGCGTGAGTGACCACGACGGTGGTTTCGTCGGGCGGGTCGACTTCATGGTGGGGGGCGCGGTCGTGGTGGAGTTCGATGGCATGGTCAAGTACGAGGGGGCCGACGGTCGTGCTGCCCTGGCCCGCGAGAAGGCGCGGGAGGAGCGGCTCACCGCCCTCGGGTTCGTCGTGGTGCGGCTCGTCTGGGCTGACCTGGACCACCCCGAGCGCGTGCGGTCGATGATCGAACGTGCCCTGGAGTGGGTGGCCCGCCGGTCATGACGCAGAAATCGAGGCAGGACGTAGGTATGACTGCGTCCCGACTCGATTTCTGCGTCCTGGGTGACGCGGCGTGGAGGTGACGCGGCGTGCGGGTCATTGCCGCGGGATGAGCACCGTGTAGTCGAGGTCGAGCACGACCTCGGGCAGGTACTTGCCGTCCTGACCCTTGTACGGGAAGTCCGCGCACGGAGTGTCCTTGGTCGCCACGGTGCGCAGGCGCAGGGCGCCGACATCGGTGCGGCCGGGCAGCTCGATCCGCTCGAGGACCTCGGACCAGGCGTAGACCGTGTCGCCGGCGAAGGTCGGGTTGGCGTGCGCCCCGGCGTTGATCGCGGCAATCGTCTGCCCGTTGGCCAAGCCGTTGAAGGACAACGCGCGGGCGAGGCTGATGATGTGGCCGCCGTAGATGAGACGACGCCCGACCTTTGACTGCCCCTGGGCGTGCTGGTTGAAGTGGACCTTCGCGGTGTTCTGGTACAGCCTCGTGGCGAGCATGTGGTCGCTCTCCTCGATGGTCATGCCGTCGATGTGGTCGATGCGCTCGCCGGCCTCGTAGTCCTCCCAGAGGAAGGGGCTGCCCGACAGGTCCGTGTCGTACTCCCTGCCGGTGAGGTCGAACGGCACGACCAGGTCCTCTGCGGCGACGGCACCCGGCAGGTCGGGGATGACCGTCTCGGGTGCGGGGGAGGCCGGGTCCTTCTTGTGCACCATGACCCAGCGGACGTAGTCGACGACCATCTCGCCGCGCTGGTTGACGCCGACGGAGTTGACGTAGACGACGCCGGTCTTCCCGTTGGAGTTCTCCTTCAGGCCGATGACGGTCGAGCTCGTCGTGACCGTGTCGCCGACGTGCAGCGGGGCGCCGAAGCGACCGCCCGCGTAGCCGAGGTTGGCCACGGCGTTCAGCGAGATGTCCGGCACGGACTTGCCGAAGACGAGGTGGAAGGCGAGCAGGCTGTCCACCGGCATCCGCTCGAAGCCCATGGCCTCGGCGAAGGTCGACGCGCTCGTGGCCGCGAAGCGCGGCCCGTACAGGCCGGTGTACAGGGCGATGTCGCCATCGGTCACCGTGCGCGGCGTCGCGTGCCGGATCTCCTGACCGATCGAGAAGTCCTCGAAGTAGTTGCCGGGGACCGTCTTGGTGGACATGCGCGGGGCCTTTCGTTCGAGCGAAGGGGGATCCCCGCCATCTTCGCGCATGGACGGCGAAGGGGTGTGGCCGAGTCGTGTTGACCCGGCCACACCCCACACGGAGCCTCACCGTCGCTGGGCGACCTGCGACCCCGTGTGCCCCTGAGGTCCCAACGGTCTGGTCAGTAGGCGCGTTACCGGGCCTGGACGTCCTTGATCCACGCCTCGATCTCGTCGGCGGAGTGCGGCCACTCGCCGGAGAGGTTGCGGCAGCCGTCCTGCGTGACGACGACATCGTCCTCCAGGCGCACGCCGATCCCGCGGAAGCGCTCGGGCACCTTCAGGTCGTCGGCCTTGAAGTACAGGCCCGGCTCGACGGTCAGGACCATGCCCGGGGCCAGCTCGGCGTCCATGTACTCCTCGCGGGTGGCCAGGGCGCAGTCGTGGACGTCGAGGCCGAGGTGGTGGCTCGTGCCGTGGACCATCCAGCGACGGTGGTACTGGCCGTGGTCCTTGTCGAGGGTGTCCTCGACGGAGATGCCCTCGGGCAGCAGTCCCCACGCGTGCAGGTGCTCGGCGATGACGCGGATGGCGGCGGCGTGGACGTCGGAGAACTTCGCGCCCGGCTTCACCGCGGCGATGCCGGCGGCCTGGGCGGCGACGACGGCCTCGTGGATCTCGCGCTGGGTGTCGGTGAAGGTTCCGCTCACCGGCAGCGTGCGCGTGATGTCAGCGGTGAAGAGCGAGTCGACCTCGACGCCGGCGTCCAGCAGGATCAGGTCTCCGCTGTTGATGTCGCCGGTGTTCTTGATCCAGTGCAGCGTGTTGGCGTGGTTGCCGGAGGCGCAGATCGAGTCGTAGCCGACGCCGTTGCCCTGGTGGCGGGCGTACAGACCGAAGGTCCCCTCGACCCAGCGCTCTCCGCGGCCGCGCTCGGGCAGCCCCGGCAGCTCGCCGATGACGGCCTCGAATCCGACACGGGTGGCGTCGACCGCCTCCTGCATCTGCTCGATCTCCCAGTCGTCCTTGACCAGCCGCAGTGTGGACAACCGGTGGGCGAGGGCGTCATCGGTCTCGACGAGGCCCTCCTCGCTCGCGCCCCCCTGTACCCGCACGGTGTCGAGCTGGGCGGTCAGGGCCCTGTCGGCGTCCCGGACCATCCGCACGGTGAGCTGGCCGGCGTCCTTGCCGACGGCGTCCTCGAGCTGGTCGACATGGCGACCGGCCAGGCCGAGCTCGGACTCGATGTCCTCGATCGAGGGACGTGCTCCGACCCAGAACTCGCCGTAGCGGGGGTCGTCGAAGAACTCGTTGGAGTCGCGCGAGGCCAGGGGACGGAAGTACAGCGATGCCTCGTGGCCGGCCTGCTCGTCGGGCCCGCCGAGGGGCTCCAGGACCAGGACGGCGTCCGGCTCGCGGTCGGCGCCGAGCCCGGTCAGGTGCGCGAAGGCGCTGTGCGGACGAAAGACGTAGTCGCTGTCGTTGGACCGCACCTTCAGCCCGCCCGCCGGGACGACCAGGCGCTCGCCCTCGTGCTCGGCGGAGATGGTCGCGCGGCGCACGGCGGCGCGCTTCGCGGCCTCGGTCAGTGGGGGACGCCCGTCCGAGCGCGGCGCCCAGTCCTGCGCGACGAAGGCCCGGAACTCGTCCGTCGTCGGCCGCTTGCGGTTGTCTGCCTGCTTCTGCTCCTCGCTCATGACCCCATCGTCTCACCATGTGGTGTGGGCCACGGGAGCGGGCGAAGGCAGAGGGCGAGCCTCCCCCTTCGCCCCGGGGCCGCCGCATAGGGTGACGGGTGTGATCGACCTGCACACGCACTCCTCCCGCAGCGACGGGACGGACGCGCCTGCGGACCTCGTCGCCCAGGCCGACGAGGCGGGGGTCACCACGATCGCGCTCACCGACCACGACACGACCGCCGGCTGGGTCGAGGCCGCTTCCGCGGCGCAGCGGCACGGCATCGCCCTCGTGCGCGGTGCCGAGCTGTCCACCCGGCACAACCGACGCTCGGTGCACCTGCTCGCCTACCTCTTCGACCCCGATGACGCGGAGTTGGCCGAAGAGATGCGGCGCACCCGCGAGGACCGGGTCCCGCGGCTGCAGCGCATCGTCGAGCACATGGCCGCCGACGGCTTCCCCATCACGTGGGAGGACGTCCTGGCGCAGGTGCCGGACGGGCCGGTCTCGCTCGGCCGCCCGCACCTGGCCGACGCGCTCGTCGCGAAGGGGGTCGCCCACGACCGCAGCGAGGTCTTCGCCAGGTGGTTGCACAACGGCTCGGCCTTCTACGAGCCCCACTACGCGACGACCACACTGGACGCGGTGCGCCTGGTCCGGGCCGCCGGCGGGGTGCCGGTCATCGCCCACCCCTTCGCCGTCCGTCGCCAGCGTGCGGTGGACGGCGACGACGTGGCGATGCTCGCCGAGGCCGGGCTCGTGGGTATCGAGGCGGACCACCGTGACCTCGACGATGCCGGTCGCACCCTCGCGCGTGGCCTCGCCACCGACCTCGACCTGGCCGTCACGGGCAGCAGCGACTTCCACGGGCACGGCAAGCCCAACCGGTTGGGGGAGAACACCACCTCGCCCGAGTCGCTCGCCCGCATCGTGGCGGCTGCCTCTGGAGCCACGCCGGTCCTGGGCTGACAGCACGGTCGGCGCAGTGACCGACGCATCCCGATCACCCACGCGCACAGGCAGGTCCGACCTGCGAGGATGACCTCGCATTCCCGTACCTCTAGGAGGGGTAGCACTCGTGGCACGAGCCAAGAAGTCAGCGATCATCGCCGTCGCGAACCAGAAGGGCGGCGTGGCGAAGACGACGTCCGTCGCCTCCATCGGCGCGGCCATGGCCGAGTCCGGCAAGCGTGTCCTCCTGGTCGACCTCGACCCCCAGGCGAGCCTGACCTTCAGCCTCGGCATCGACCCGGACGCCGTCGAGGTATCCATCCACGAGGTGCTCCTGGGCCAGGCCGAGGTCGCCGAAGCGATCCTCGAGGCCAGTGAGGGCGTCGACCTGCTGCCCTCGACGATCGACCTCGCCGGCGCGGAGGCGCAGCTGCTGACCCGGCCAGGGCGTGAGTTCGTCCTCCAGTCCGTGCTGGAGGAGGTACGCACCGACTACGACGTGATCCTGCTCGACTGCAGCCCGAGCCTGGGCGTCCTGACCCTCGCGGCACTGACCGCAGCGACCGGCCTGATCATCCCGATGCAGGCCGAGATGCTCAGCCACCGCGGCGTCGGCCAGCTCCTCGACACCGTCCGCGACGTGAAGAAGCTGCTGAACAAGAAGCTGAAGACCATCGGCATCCTGCCGACGATGTACGACGGCCGCTCCAACCACGCCCGCGAGGTGCTCGACGACCTCGGCGGCCGCTACAAGCTGCCGGTGCTCTCGCCACCGATCCCGCGGACCGTCCGCTTCGCCGAGGCGCCGGCCGCCGGACGCTCGATCCTCGACACCGCCCGATCGAGCAAGGGTGCGACGGCCTACCGCGAGGTCACCGAGAGCATCCTCGCGGCCCTCTGAGGGGCGACTCACCCCCTTCGTCGTCAACCGATGTGCGAAGGGGGGGGTGCCCCCCGCCCGTGCTCGACAAGACAAACCCCGGGTTCGCAGGAGTATGGAACTCGTGCGAACCCGGGGTTCATCGGGTGACCCGATAATCTGGAGACAGGTGAGGCGTCGGCTCAGCCTTCGGAGCGCGGCGCGGCCTGCGACTGGCCACCATGGGTGCGACGACGGTTGCGGCGGCGACGAGGCCGCCCCTCGGAGGTGCCGCCCCCGCCCTTCGCCTCGCTGCTGCGGCCGCCGGAGCGACCGCCACCGTCACGACCGCTGGATCGAGGGCCGCCACTGTGGCCCCCTCCCTGGCGACGGCCACCGGACTTGCCGGTCTCGCCGATGTCCTCGACCTCCTCGGCGTTCAGGCCCTCACGGGTGCGCTGGGAGCGCGGCAGGCGCCCCTTGGTGCCCTCGGGGATGTTGAGGTCGGTCAGCAGGTGCGGGCTGCTGGAGTAGGTCTCCACGGCGTCCGGGATGCCCAGGTCGAGCTGGCGGTTGATCATCGACCACTTGGTCTCGTCGTCCCAGTCGACGAAGGTCACGGCGATACCGGTGTTGCCGGCACGGCCGGTGCGCCCGATGCGGTGGACGTAGGTCTTCTCGTCGTCCGGGCACTGGTAGTTGATGACGTGCGTGACGTTGTCGACGTCGATGCCACGGGCCGCGACGTCGGTGGCGACCAGGACGTCGACCTTGCCGTTGCGGAAGGCACGCAACGCCTGCTCGCGGGCACCCTGGCCGAGGTCGCCGTGGATCGACGCGGCCGCGAAGCCACGGTCGACGAGCTCGTCGGCGACCTTGGCCGCGGTGCGCTTGGTGCGGGAGAAGATGATCGTCAGGCCGCGGTCCCTGGCCTGCAGGATGCGGGCGATCATCTCGACCTTGTCCATCGCGTGGGCGCGGTAGACGAACTGCTCGGTGGCCTTGACGGTCTGGCTGTCGGCCTCGCCGTCCTCGCTCATCGCCCGGATGTGCGTCGGCTGGGTCATGTAGCGCCGCGCCAGGGCGACGATCGCGCCGGGCATCGTCGCGGAGAAGAGCATCGTGTGGCGGGCGGGTGAGGTCATCGCCATGATCTTCTCGACGTCGGGCAGGAAGCCCAGGTCGAGCATCTCGTCCGCCTCGTCGAGGACGACGGTCTTCGTGGCGGACAGGTCGAGGTGCTTCTGCTGGGCGAGGTCGATGAGGCGCCCGGGGGTGCCGACGACGACGTGGACGCCCTCCTTGAGCGCCTCGATCTGCGGCTCGTAGGCGCGGCCGCCGTAGACGGTGAGCACCTTGATGCCCAGGCGCTTGCCGGCGCGCTCGAGGTCTGCGGCCACCTGGCCGGCCAGCTCACGGGTCGGCGCGACGGCCAGGGCCTGCGGGCGGATGTCGTCGGAGTCGAGATCGACGTGGTCGAGGATCGGCACGCCGAAACCGAGCGTCTTGCCGGTGCCCGTCTTGGCCTGGCCGATGATGTCGTGCCGGTCGAGGGCGACCGGCAGGGTCATCGCCTGGATGGGGAAGGGGTGGATGATCCCGGAGTCGGCCAGGGCGGCGACGATCTCGGGGCGGACGTCGAAGTCCGCGAAGGTCTTCTGGGCCGCCTCGGGGGCGGTGCCCTCGACATCGGGGGTGGCTTGAACGGCCTCGTCGATGGGTTCCATGGTTTCGGACGTGCTGGTGTCAGTCATGCATCTCTCGATCAGCGTGGACGACGCTGCGTGCGTCGCGGGTGGCACGGGCCGATCGGAGGTCAGTCAAGCGGTCTGCCACACGTGGGGCGACCGCGCCGGACGTCTCGTCCAGCCGGAAAGGATGCCGACCGGGCACCGCTGGTCATGTCCATGCTACCCGCCGGGAGGCTGATCGGTCGCACGCGCGGCCGCGGCACTAGGCTGCGGGCATGAGCGAGCAGGCGGATCCAGTGTCCACAGGTGCCTTGGGGGAGCGCGAGCGGGAGGGCACCATCGAGCTGCTCGGCACCATCGCGTACGGCACGATCTCGGGTTTCACCCGCATGGCGGCGGACTCGGAGATGGCCACGGACCTGCGCCTGAAGCGAGCGCTCGCGAGCATGGCGGTCAAGGAGTTCCACAACCACGAGCTGCTCGTCGACCACATCATCGAGCTCGGTGGCGACCCGATCGCGGCCATGGCGCCCTTCGAGGAGGCCTTCGAGGCGTTCCACGCACGCACCAAGCCCCGCAACCTGCTCGAGGGCCTGGTCAAGGCCTACATCGGGGACGGTATCGCCTCGGACTTCTACATCGAGATCTCGAAGTACGTCGAGCCGACGTCCCGCGAGATCATCCGGCGTGCGAGCAGCGACCACCGGGACGTGGACACGATCGTGGGGGCCGTGCGGGACGGCATCGTCGAGGACCCGCGGCGCGGTGGCCCGCTCGCCCTGTGGGGCCGTCGACTCGTCGGCGAGGCCCTGACCCAGGGGCAGGTCGTCGCAGCCGACCGGGAGGCGCTCAGCGAGCTGGTGCTGGGGCTGAGTCATGACCGCCCGGGCGCCACCCTCAACGAGATGGGCGAGCTGATGCAGCGGATCACCGACCGCCACCGGCGGCGCATGGGTCGCCTGGGGCTGTCCGCCTGACCGCAACTTCCTGCGATCCCGGCCATGACGAAGGGGGCCCGCCAGCGAGGCGGGCCCCCTTCGAGACCGATTGCAGGGCGGACCCCTCAGGGCGGCGCCCTCGCTGCCGGGTGGGTCAGACCTGCTTGCGGCCGACGACCATCCCGTAGATGACGATGAGCACGGCGGCGACGATGACACCGAGGATGAACGCGATCCAGTCGATCCCGCCCGTGGTCTCGTTACCGGACAGGGCGGTGTAGGCCCACGAGCCGATGAGGGAGCCCAGGATCCCCAGGATCACGGTGACGAGCGTCGAGATGCTCTGCTTGCCCGGCAGGATGAGTCGGGCCAGCGCTCCGATGATGGCGCCGACGATGATCGTGACGATGATGGTCCACACAGTTGATCACTCCTTCTGGGCCCGTCACCGGGGCGGGCGCGCTGGGACCCGTGTGGGTCCTTTCAGGATCAACAGTGACGCAGTGGTGCAAGTGGCGCAAGTTACGACACTCAGGAAAGCACCGAGCAGCGCGACGGCCTGCTCGTGAAGGGGCTCAGGCGCCGAAGCCGACGCGTCCGCGGCTGGGCTCACCGACCTCGACGTAGCCGAGCGCACCGGCCGGGACCATGACGCGACGGCCCTTGTCGTCGGAGAGCACGAGGGCGCCGCCGTCGAGCGCGGACTGCACTGCGGCCTCGATCTCGTCATCGGTGCCGGTGGCGTCCAGGACGAGCTCGCGGGCGACGTTCTGCACGCCGATCTTGACCTCCACGGTCACTCCTTGGGTTGTGGGGCTGGCTGTGCCTGCCATCGTGTCACTTGCTCGGGTAGCTGCCCGGGGCGGGGTCGCCGCCCATGCGGTTGACGGGGAAGGAGCCGATGCCTCGCCAGGCCAGGTGGCCGGCAGCCTGCGCGGCGACCTCCTGGGAGAACTCGGCGCCGTGGGCCAGCCAGGTGCGGGCCATGACCTGCGCGGCGCCGGCCATCGCCAGTCCGAGCATCTCGGCGAGCTCGCGCGGCAGGGTCGTGTCCTGCATGATCCGCTGGGAGATCGCGTCGCCGAGCTGGGCCTCGAGGGCGTCGATGCGGTGGCGCACCTGCGGCTCGTTGGTCAGGTCCGACTCGTAGATCAGGCGGAAGGCCCCGCCCTCGTCCGCGACGAAGGCGAAGAAGGCCCGCACCGTCGCGTGGACCCGCTCCTCGTGCTCGTTGCTCGACTCCAGGGCCTCGATGACGAGCGCCTCGAGGTGGTCGCACTGGGTGTCCAGCAGCGCGAGGTACAGGTCGAGCTTGCCCGGGAAGTGCTGGTAGAGCACCGGTTTGGAGACGCCGGCCTCGTCGGCGATGTCCTCCATCGCGGCCAGGTGGTAGCCCTTGGAGACGAAGACGCTGAGTGCGGCGTCGAGCAGCTGTGCACGGCGCTGGGCACGCGGCATCCTCTGGACTCGGGTGCCGGGTGCGGTCGGGCTCATGATGCGTTTCCTCCAGGCGTGGGCGACCCACAGTGCTGCGGGTCACACGATCCTACCTAGGAGTACCGACAATCCCTGCAGGCGTCTCCCCGTGCACCGTTGTCAGTGCCCGGTGGTGGGATGGTCCCGTGGCAGTGCAGATCCCGACCGTGCAGCTTCGTGCTCCCGTCAGCGACGAGACGAGGGCCGTGGTGCGTCTCGACGAGGACCAGTCAGCGGCCGTGGCCGCCCGGCACGACGTGATCCGCGTGCTCGGTGGCCCGGGGACGGGCAAGACGAGCGCCGCCATCGCCTCGGTACTCGACCGGATCGCGAAGGGGGAGTGCGCCCCCCAGGAGGTTCTCCTCGTCTCGGCGACGCGGCTGGCTGCCGCAGCGGCCCGCGACGCGGTGACCGCCGGTCTCACCGGCGCCACCACCGAGCCATTGGCCCGCACGATGCCCTCGCTCGGCTTCGCGGTGCTGCGCCAGCAGGCGGTCCTGCTGGGACAGCCCGCGCCCCGACTGCTCTCCGGTGCGGAGCAGGACGTGGTCCTCGGTGAGCTGCTCGCCGGTCACCAGGAGGGTGGGACCGGGCCTGATGTGCCCGACTGGCCGGAGGACCTCGAGCTCGCGTTGCCCACCCGTGGCTTCCGTGAGGAGCTGCGTGACCTGCTCATGCGCGCCATCGAGCACGGGGTGGACCCCGATGAGCTCGCGGCCCGCGGCCTCGCCCACGAGCGACCCGAGTGGGTCGCCGCCGCGCAGGTGGCCCGCGAGTACGACGAGGTGACCGCCCTGTCCCGCCCGGGAGCCTTCGACCCCGCATGGGTGCTCACGGCGGCCGCAGAGCTGCTCGAGGAGGACGGCGAGGCCCGCGACCGCGTGCGCGCCGGCATCCGCTGCGTCGTCGTCGACGACGCCCAGGAGCTGACCGCGCCTGCCGCCCGGCTGCTGCGGGTCCTCACGGGCGGGGGAGTCGACCTCGTGCTCATCGGGGACCCGGATGCCACGGTGCAGGGCTTCCGTGGCGCGGACCCGCACCACCTCGTCGGCGACTGGCCGGCACGCGAGGGCCCCACGCTCGTCCTGGGCCGGGGTCACCGCATGCCCGCGTCCGTGCACGCCGCAGCGGCCCGGGTCACCCCCAAGATCGCGGCGCTCGGTGGGGGGAGCCAGCGCCGCTCCACCCCGACCGACCGGAGCGGGGCCGTTGCCGCCCACGTCTTGCACTCCGGCGCCCAGGAGGCCGCCTTCATCGCCCACGAGCTGCGGGCAGCACACCTGCTGGCGGGCATCCCCTGGCAGCAGATGGCGGTCATCGTGCGGGGCGCTGCCCGCCAGTCCACGCTGCGCCGGGTCCTGGCCGCCCGGGGGGTGCCCGTCCAGGGTGATGCCCACCGGGTGCCGGTCCGCGACGAGCCCGCTGCCCGCCCACTGATCCACCTGCTCGGGATCGTCGTCACGCTCGCCCGTGATCAGCTCGAGGCGGTGCCGGCCAGCGACGTCACCGACCTGCTCGCCAGCCCGCTGATCGGCGCGGACACCGTGGCCGTGCGCCGGTTGCGCCGGGTGCTCCGCCGGGAGGAGCTCTCGGCGGAGGGCACCCGGACGAGTGACGAGCTCCTCGGTGCACTCGTCCTCGACCCGGACCGCTTGGCCCACCTCGGCGACGACGCCGCGCCCCTGTACCGGCTGGCCACCGTCCTCGCCGCTGGGCGGGCAGTGGCCGTGACCGCCGAGGACGGCCCCGGCTGGGCGAAGGGGGTCAGCGCCGAGTCGGTCCTCTGGCACCTCTGGCAGGCCGCCGGGGTCGCCGATGGGTGGCGCGCGACCGCGCTCGCGGGTGGTGCCGCGGGTGCGCGCGCCGACCGGGCGCTCGACGCCGTCGTGGCCCTCTTCGACGCCGCGGCCGCCCACCAGGACGCCCTGCCGGCCTCGGGGCCGGACGCCTTCCTCGACGCCGTCGCCGGTCAGTCCGTCGCCGCGGACTCCCTCGCCGCACGCAGCCCCGACCCCGATGCCGTGGCCCTGGTGACCCCGCAGACGGCCGCCGGCCACGAGTGGCACACCGTCGTCGTCGCCGGCGTGCAGGAGGGCGTCTGGCCCGACCTGCGCCTGCGGGGGTCCCTCCTCGGCTCGGAGCGACTCGTCGATGTCGTCACCGGCCGGGACGGCACCGGTGCGGGAGCGGCTGCGGCCGTCCGCCACGACGAGACCCGGCTCTTCCACGTCGCGCTGACCCGGGCCACCGAGCGGGTCCTCGTCACCGCGGTCGCCGCGGAGGACGAGCAACCCTCGGTCTACCTCGACCTCGTCGACCCACTCCCGGACGAGGTCATCCGGCGCGGGCCGAGCGACGTCCCGGCGCCACTGGACCTCACCGGACTCGTCGCGCAGCTGCGCCAGCAGCTCTCGTCGCAGGACCAAGCGGCAGTGGCACGGGCAGTCGCCCGCCTGGCCCACCTGGCCGCGGCGGGTGTCCCCGGCGCCGCCCCTTCGTCCTGGTGGGCGTTGCGGGACCTCAGCGACACCCGGGCGGTCCGTGGCCCGGATGACCCGGTTGGGGTGAGCCCGTCGAAGGTGGCGCTCTTCTCCGACTGCGGCCTGCGCTGGCTCCTGCAGTCCTCAGGGGGCGAGGGTCCGAGCCAGACGTCGGCGGAGGTCGGCACCCTCATCCATGCCATCGCCCACGAGCTCGGCGACGCAGGGGAGGACGCCTTCCGGGCGGAGCTCGAGCGGCGGTGGCCGTCCTTGGGCATGGCGCCCGGGTGGGTCACGGACCAGAAGTTCGAGCGGGCCCGCAGGATGGCGCACTGGCTGGCGCAGTACCACCTGAGAGCAGCCGATGAGGGGTGGCGACCGGTGGCGACGGAGGAGAGCTTCCGCGTCGAGCTGGGTCGCGCCGTGCTCCGGGGCAACGTCGACCGCCTTGAGGTGGACGCCGACGGGCGCGTGCGGGTCATCGACTACAAGACCGGTTCGTCCGCGCCCACGGCCAAGGAGCTGGTCGAGCACCCCCAGCTGGGTGCCTACCAGGTGGCGATCGCCGAGGGTGGTTTCCGCGAGTACGGCACCCGGGGTGCCGGTGCGGCCCTCGTCCACCTGGGCAAGGCCCGCAACGACAAGAACGCCGTGCAGGGGCAGGAGCCGATCAGTGACGCCGACGAGCCGCGACACTTCCACGACCTGATCACCCAGGCGGCCGAGGGGATGGCTGCGGCCACCTTCGCCGCCCAGCCGGAGGAGGCGCGGTGCCGGATCTGCCCGGTTCGCTCCTCCTGCCCGGCCCACGGCGAAGGGGGGCGGTTGCGATGACCCGGCCACCGAAGATCTCAGCCGTCGAGCTGGCGCGCGCGCTGGGGCAGGAGCACCCCCCGACGCCCGAGCAGCGCGAGATCATCGAGGCGCCGCTCGAGCCCCTGCTCGTCGTCGCGGGTGCCGGCTCGGGCAAGACCGAGACCATGACCGCCCGTGTCGTCTGGCTCGTGGCCAACGATCTCGTCGCGCCCGAGGAGGTCCTCGGGCTGACCTTCACGCGCAAAGCCGCGGGCGAGCTCGCCGAGCGGGTCGTCCGGCGTCTGGCGACCCTGGAGCAGACCGGGGTGTGGACCCCCCCGCAGGGCCTCGACGCCGACGGTCTCGGGGGCACGCCGACCATCTCGACCTACCACTCCTACGCCGGTCGTCTCGTGCGCGAGGGCGCCCTGAGGCTCGGCTACGAGAAGGACTCCCGCCTGCTCTCCGAGGCCGCGACCTGGCAGCTCGCCCACGAGGTGGTCCTCGCCTGGGACGGCCCCATGGAGGACATCGACAAGGTCGAGTCGACGGTGACCAACGCGATCATCTCGCTCGCCGGTGAGATGGCCGAGCACCTGTGCACGCCCCAGGACATCGAGGACTTCGCCCGGCGCACGCTCGGCCACCTCGAGGGCGTCGCCGCATCGGACAAGGAGTTCACCAAGGACTACCGCGGCAAGGTCCTCACCCCGATGGCCGAGCAGCAGCTCATCCTGCCGATCGTCGAGCGCTACCGCGAGGTCAAGCGCGAGCGGTCCGTGATGGACTTCGCCGACCAGATGGCGCTCGCCGCCGCGCTGGCCGCGCGCTTCCCGGACATCGGGCAGGCCGAGCGGGACCGGTTCCGGGTCGTGCTGCTCGACGAGTTCCAGGACACCTCGGAGGCCCAGCTGGTGCTCATGCGCGAGCTCTTCGCCCCGGCCGACCAGTCGCCGGCCGCGGTCACCGCGGTCGGCGACCCGCACCAGTCGATCTACGCGTGGCGAGGCGCCAGCGCCACGACCCTGGAGAACTTCCCGAGGTTCTTCGCGACGACGGGAGCGCCGGCGCCGGTCAGGCACCTGTCGACGAGCTGGCGCAATGACGAGACGATCCTCGAGGTCGCCAATGTCGTCGCCGGGCCCCTGGGCGCCACGAGCGGGGTCCCGGTGACCTCCTTGCGTCCCCGACCGGGGGCCGGCCGCGGGCAGGTCCAGGCGTTGCGGGCGGAGACCGCACACGACGAGGCCGAGCAGGTCGCGGACTGGATCCAGGTCCGTCGCGGCGCCGGTGACGGGGGCATCCCTCGCCGTAGCGCGGCGATCCTGTGCCGCAAGCGCAGCCAGTTCACCCTCATCGCAGAGGCGCTCGCGGTGCGCAACATCCCGCACGAGGTCGTCGGTCTCGGCGGACTGCTGCTCACGCCCGAGGTCGCGGACGTCATCTCCCTGCTGACCATCGTGCAGGACCCGGCACGTGGTGACCGGCTGATGCGGCTGCTCACCGGGGCCCCGGGGTTGCTCGGCCCGGCCGATCTGGACGGGTTCGGGGCGTGGGCCAGGCACCTCGGCAAGCAGGCCGCCGCCGAGTCCGACGGGGCAGGGACCGACTCAGGAGTGCCGCTCGGACCCGACGACGTCGTGACGATCGTCGATGCCCTGGACCAGCTGCCCGAGCCGGGTTGGCAGGGAGAGTCCGGGCAGTCGATCTCCGGTGGCGCACTGCAGCGGCTCCAGCACATCGCCGCGATGGTCTCCCGCCTGCGCCGTGGCGCCGGCATGCCGCTGCCCGATCTCGTCGGTGAGGCCGAGCGGGAGCTGGGCGTCGACGTCGAGGTCCTCGCGCGTCCGGGCTGGTCACCCGCCGCCGCACGTGCCCACCTCGACGCCTTCGCCGATGTCGCGGCGCAGTTCGCCGCCAGTGCGGACCGCCCCACGCTCGGTGGCTTCATCGACTGGATCGAGGCCGCCGTCGAGCAGGAGCGGGGCCTCGAGGCTCCGGTCGTCGAGCCCACCAAGGAAGCCGTGCAGATCCTGACCTGCCACGCGGCCAAGGGGCTCGAGTGGGATGTCGTCGCCGTCCCCGGCCTGTCCGAAGGGGTCTTCCCCGCACACGCCTCGCGGTCCTCCTTCAAGGAAGGCGCGTGGGCACTCGGGCAGGTCAACGAGTCGGGGTGGATCTCCGGTCTCGACGGGGTTCCCTACCCCCTGCGCGGCGACCGCGAAGGGCTGCCGCACCTCGACCTCTCGCTCGGGGAGACCAAGCCCCTCCAGGAGGAGCTCAAGCGCTATCGCGCGGCAGGCGGCGAGCACGGGCTGCTCGAGGAGCGACGGTTGGCCTACGTCGCCTGCACGCGGGCACGGAGCCAGCTGCTGCTGGGCTCATGGGTGTGGGGCGCGACCGGGCAGCAGCCACGGCTGGCCTCCCGATTCCTCGACGAGGCCCGGGCCACCGGCGTCGTCGAGACACTCGACTGGGCCGACATGCCCGAGACCAAGGACGTGCGCAACCCCGCGCTCGAGGTCGCCCGCCGGGTCATGTGGCCCATCGTGGAGCAGGCTCCCGAGCGCCCGCGTCTCGCTGCGGCCGCGGACCGGATGGAGGCCGACACCCGGGTCGACCTCGGGTCGGACCCGCTCGACGAGCAGCTGCGGATCCTGCTCGAGGAGCGCGAGCGGCGTCGTCGAGCTCGTGGGGAGGATGCGTCCGTCGAGCTGCCGGCGCACCTGTCGACCTCCCAGCTGGTCTCGCTCGCGCGGGACCCGGGAGCCTTCGCACTCGACCTGCGTCGACCGATGCCGCAGCCGCCGCAGGTCGCCGGCCGTCGTGGAACGGCCTTCCACGCCTGGGTCGAGGAACACTACGCGCGTGCCGGGCTGGTCGACATCCTCGAGATGCCCGGCAGCGCCGACGAGGACCTCGGGGACGACGACCTGGCGGGTATGCAGGCGCACTTCCTGGCCAGCGAGTGGGCCGAGCGGGTGCCGCTCGACGTCGAGCTCTCCCTCGAGACGATCATCGGCGGCCACGCGATCCGCGGTCGGGTCGATGCCGTCTTCGCCGACGAGGACGGGGGAGTGACCGTCGTGGACTGGAAGACGGGTCGTCCGCCCACGGGGCAGGAGAGTGCCGTGCGCGCCGTCCAGCTGTCGGCCTACCGGATCGCCTACGCCCGCTGGCGGGGGATCGATCCCGGCCGGGTGCACGGGGCCTTCTTCCACGCGGCCACGGGGGAGACGACCCGGCCCGCGATGCTCGACGAGGACGCGATCGCCCAGCTCCTCGGCACGGCGGTCGCCTCCGCCTGAGACGAAGAGGGTCCCGGCCGTTGGCTGGAGCAGCCTCAGCGCCGGGGCCGTGGGCCGGGCGGGACCACGTCGTCGTCGCCGTCGTCGTTGATCGCGACGATCTCGGCGGTCTCGTGATCGTCGCCACGGGCCCCGTCCGTGGTGTCGGGGTCCGCTGCCGCGTCGTCGGCAGGGGCGTCCGCCGGATCGGCCACCGCCCTCGGCGTCGGGTCGGTGTCCGGCTCGCTCGACTGCGATGCAGGGGCGTCGCGCCGGCTGGAGTCCGAGTCCGTGGAGTCCGAGTCCGTGGTGGCATCCGGGTCCGTGGAGTCCTGTGCGCCGGCGTCGCGGGCGGGTGCGTCGGCGTCGGCCACTGGTGCCACCCGGGTCACCCTCGCCGGGTGCTCGACCTGCACGGCGTCGTCCTCGTCCGCGCTCGCCGCGGCAGGGGCGTCGCCCGACTGTGTGGACTCGGTCGAGGAGTCCTCGTCTGCGCGGGTGGCCACGGGCTGGGTCTCGGTCGTGTCGGCGCCCCCCGTGGTGCCCCCAGCTGCTCCGGTTGCCGTGGCCGCACCCGTGGCGGCATCTGCGGCCCCCTTCGGGGTCTGCCCGTGGGCTCGGGCTGCCTCCTCGTCGCGGGCCACCCGCTCATCGAGGCGACGCAGCTGGGCGGCCGACGCCTCGGCGCCCTCGACGTCGCCCGCGCCGACGAGCGACATCATCGTGCGCACGAGCTGCATCTCGGCGATGACCTCGGCGCGGCGGTGCAGGTTGCGGTCGGGCCGCTCGACGCGCGTGTGGGCGTAGGCCTCCATCACGGTGTCGAAGGCCTCCCCGTCAAGCGCAGCCAGCAGCGGTGCGATGTCGTCGGCGGGATCGGCCACCTGGGCCGACTCCCAGCCGAGGAAGGACTTGACGTCCGGGCCCTCGTCGTCGCCCGGGGTCGCGAGGATCGTCCCGGTCGACAGGTCACCGTGCGTCGGCGTGGCCGTGAAGGTCCACAGCGTCTCGTCATCGAGCACCCGCTCCCAGCGGCCCAGCAGCCCGGTGGGCACCCGACCGGTGGCGGCGGCCCGGTCCAGCTCGGCCAGGCGACGTGCTCGGTACCCGGCCGCGTCGTAGACCGGCACCCCGGCCTCCTCGTACATGCCGGTGTCGAGGTTGTGCAGGTGGGCCAGTGCCCGGCCCAGGCCACGGGCCAGGACGGATCCGGCCTCGATGCCCTCGAGGCCGACCAGACGCCCGGTGAGGTAGGAGTGGACGGCGGCGCGGCCCCCTTCGGGCAGTGCCACCCAGCCCTTGACCGCCGGCACCGGCATCGTCAGGCGACGGGCGAGCACGGCCAACAGTGCAGCCGAGCGCTCGAGTTGCGCAGAGGCGGCGGGGGTGCGCGGGCAGCGGACCACCCAGCGCCGGTGCTCCCGGTCCTGGATGAAGGCGACCTCGAAGGCATCGGTCGGCCCGGAGGACACCACACCCTGGACCGTGTCGGGGTCGAGGCCGGGCACGGCGGCGCTGGCCAGCGCGGCGAGGGTCAACGGTCCACGGGAGGTCACGACCACCACCGTACGAGGCGAAGCGCCCGGATCGCGGGAGCAACGCCCGTCGGACCGGACCGCACCTGTCCTCCGTAGGGTGATGACGTGGACCACGAACCGCTGCGCGATCTGCCGATGACCACCTCCGACATCGACCGAGATGCCCCGTCGCGGTCCGACCCGGACCTGCTCGAGCGGTTGCTGGCCGACCCCGCGACCCGGGTGGTCGAGCTGCGCGGGGGCCGCGCCCCCCAACGCCGCGACGGTGCCCTGCTGCGGCGCCCGCCGGAGCCCGCCGATGCCGACTCGCTTTTGCTCTACCTCGGTCGTCTCGACGAGGTCGCCCACCTGGCTGCCTGCCACCCGGAGACTCCGGGCCCGCCGGTGGACCGGGAGGAGCGGCTGGACGCTGCTCCCTTCGTCGGGCTGCGTGAGGTCGCCACCGAGCTGTCCGCGCAGGAGGCCTCTCTCTTCGCCACCGCCCTCGGGCTGACCAACTGGCACGCCCGCCATCGGTACTGCCCGCGCTGTGGGACCGGGACCGAGGTCGTCGAGGCCGGGTGGGTGCGCCGCTGCCCGCACGACGGCTTCGAGCACTACCCGCGTACCGACCCCGCGGTCATCGTCGCTGTCACCGACGTCTCCGACCGGCTGCTGCTCGCGCGCAACGTCGGCTGGCCGGAGGGCCGGTTCTCCGTGCTCGCCGGCTTTGTCGAGCCGGGGGAAACCATCGCCGGGGCAGTCGCCCGGGAGGTCTTCGAGGAGACCGCGGTGGAGGTGAGCAGCATCGAGTTCGTCGCCGACCAGCCCTGGCCCTTCCCCGCCTCCCTCATGCTCGGGTGCACGGCGCGGGCCACGACGAGTGAGCTCGTCTGCCAGCCGGACGAGATCGCCGAGGCGCGGTGGTTCACCCGGGAGGAGTTCCGCACCGAGGTGGCCGCCGGCCGGGTGAAGCCTGCCGGTCGTCTCTCGATCGCCGCCCGCCTCGTCGAGGGTTGGCTCGGCGCCAGACTCGACGATCTCGGCTGAGGCACCCCGCATCGAGGGCGGAACGAGTTGCACCTCGACCCGGCGCAGCAGGTGGCGACGGGGGTCAGATCCGGACCTGGATGTGACCCCCGACCTCACGCACCGGATAGGTCCTCAGGGGCTCGTTGGCCGGCCCCCGTACCACGTGCCCATCCGTGAGGTCGAACATCGAACCGTCGCCCTGGGACATGATCACGTTCCCGTCGAGCAGGCCAGCAGACAAGGGCATGTCCCCATAGAGGTCGTCGAAGGCGAACAATCGGTCTCCGACGCGGGCCACCGACACCCTGTGCCTGAGATCGTCAAGGTAGTACGGATTGACCCACTCGTTGGGCAGCTCGGCGGACTGGCCGACGGTCCGAAAGTCCTGGCCTGCATCGCTCATATCGTTCCCTGGCCTTTCAGTACGGGCGGGTCCTGGGCGTCGGTGACGTCCCATCGCAGTTCGCCCGGTGCCCCCGCAGGGACGATTGGGTTGTGTGGCATGACCCCAGGAATGTGCTGGTAGCCGGAGCCGAGTGGCGGTCGTGGATCCCGCTCGCCCTTGTTCGGCCAGAACGACATGGCGCGCTCGGTGAGTGCCGCGATCGTCAGCGAAGGATTGCGGCCCAGATTCACCGGGATGTTGCTGCCGTCCATGACGTGCAATCCCGGGTGGCCGAAGAGGCGCTGGTAGGGGTCGGCCGCCCCGGTGTCCGGGGTCTCACCCGGGAGGACGCCGCCCATGAAGTGTGCTGACGCGCCGCGACCCGCGACCTCGAAGAACTCCCCGGCGACGTGCCCACCGAGCTTCTCGGCCAACCGGTTGGCGGTGTCGTTGACGATCGGTTGCACGGCCGGCATCTCCTCGCCCCGGTCGTGCTTCGAGCGCAGCCTGCCGTGTTCCCAGTAGAGGTCGATGTGGTTGTCGAGGTCCTCCATGCAGAGCAGGTTGAAGGCCCGCTGTGCCCAGTTGCGCGTGTCGTCGATCTCGAGGGTCTGCTCGGGGTGACGGATGAGGTGCTGGAGCCATCCCTTGAGGTGCTCATCGTCCTTGCCCTCGTGGTGGTAGGTGTACAGGAGCGCCATGATGTCGCTACCCACGCCGTACTTCACCGGCCCGAGGAGCGAGTTGTCGTCCGGCGAGATCGCCCCGGTGACCGAGGCCGCCGCCGGCGTGATGTGGAAGCGCTCCGGGTGCTCCGCCCACTCCGCGTGCGTGCGGAAGATCGACAGCAAGGACTCGGAGTTCGTCCTGGCGTAGCGGCCCAGTCGATCGGACAGGTTGGGCAAGGTCCCCTTGTGCTTCATGTGGCCGAGCAACTTGTTGGTTCCGTATGCGTGCGCGGAGACGATGACCTGCTCCGCGGTGAAGTGCTTGTGCCGGGCGAGCAGACGCTTGAGCCCCGGGTGGTAGGTGACGAGCTCGTAGCCCCCGTCAGGCAGCGGCCGGATCTCCTGGACCTCCGTGAAGTCGTGGACCTCGGCGCCGGATCGCTCCGCGAGGTAGAGGTAGTTCTCGGTGGTCTTGTTCTTCGCGCCGTGCCCGCAGCCGATCATGCAGTTGCTGCAGCTGATGCACCCGGTGCGTCGTGGTCCCACCCCGCCGAAATAGGGGTCGTCGACCTCTACGCCCGGTGTCCCGAAGTAGATGCCCATCGGGGGGCGGCTGAAGGCTTCGGGCCGACCGATCTCGACGGCCACCTCGCGGATCAGACGGTCGCTGTCGGAGTCCATGTAGGGCCCGCGCACCACCCCGAGCATCCGCTGGGCCTGGTCGTAGTGCGGTGACAGTTCGGCGCCCCAGTCGGTGATCGCGGCAACGAGGGGGTTGTCCCACACGTGCCTGGGCGGCACGTACAGGGTGTTCGCGTAGGTGAGTGAACCCCCACCGACCCCGGCGCCGGACAGCACCAGGACGTCCTCGAGGTACTCGATCCGCTGCATGCCGAACAGCTCGACCTCCGGCTGCCACACGAACTTCTTGACGTCCCAGCTGCTCGTCGGGATGTCGGCATCCAGGAATCGCCGCCCCGCCTCCATGACCCCGACGCGATACCCCTTCTCGATGGCCCGCATCGCGGCGACGCTGCCGCCGAAGCCGGATCCAACGACGATGACGTCGTAGTCGAACGTGGACATGGGTGCCTCCGCCAGCGGATGGGACTGTGGGTCTTCCTGCGGCAACCCTGTCCCCTTCGCACGCCGCTGTCCTCATGCCATCCGGGTGAAAGGCCACTCTGCGCGAGCTCGTGACCACGCCGCCGCACGGTGGGCGTCGGTGTGGCGAGGTGGATGTCATGCGCTTGGCGTGATGCCGGCGGGCGCGACGTGCCCGAAGGTTGGATTGGCTGGTGGCCACCACCACGGAGGGGGCACGCAGATGAGCGCATCGTCAGGTCCGCAGTCCGAACGGCCCACGTCGGCCTCCGAAGGAGCGTCACCCTCGGCGGAACCGCTCGCGGCGACGTCCGCCGGTGCGTCGGGCACCGTGGATCCGCTGAGGGCAACGCTGACCAAGGGCGAGGAGAACGTCGACCTCGCGGAGTGGGCGGGTGGATTGCCCCAGGTGGGCGGGACCGCGCCGCACGTCAGGGTCGGTCATCACTGGTTCAACCTGCTGTGGCTCCTGCCGATCGGCGTCCTCCTCCTGCTCGGGGGGATCGCCGGAGCGCAGGGACTGCGCACGCTCGAACCGGTGGAGGACTTCATCGCCCGGTGGCCGGGCACCGCCATGGATCCCACGCCTCCCGATCAGGGCTTCCCGTGGTGGCTGCGGTGGCAGCACTTCTTCAACCTGTTCTTCATGATGCTGATCATCCGGTCCGGGGTGCAGGTCCTGGCCGACCATCCGCGGCTGTACTGGAATCGACACTCCACTCCGGACACGGAGTGGTTCCGCTTCCAGAAACCCGTCCCCAAGGACCGGGTGTGGACCGCCAAGGAGGATTCGGTCCGTCTTCCCGGATGGTTGGGTATCCCCGGGATCCGTCACTCGATCGGTCTGGCGCGCTGGTGGCACTTCGCGTTCGACAGCCTCTGGCTCGTGAACGGAATCGTCTTCTACATCTTGCTGTTCTCGACCCCACAGTGGCAGCGCATCGTGCCCACCTCATGGGGTGTGATCCCCAACGCAGCATCGACCGCGCTTCAGTACATGTCCTTGGACTTCCCCGCCAATGAGGGCTGGATCGCCTACAACGGCCTCCAATTGCTGGCGTACTTCTTCACGGTCTTCATCGCGGCGCCGCTGGCGCTGGTGACCGGCCTGATGCAGTCCCCGGCGATCAACAACCGGTTCCGGTCGGCCGGGAGGGTCCTGAACCGTCAGGCCGCCCGTTCGATCCATTACCTCGTCCTGGTCTGGATCCTGATCTTCATCGTGATCCACACGACGATGGTCTACATCACGGGCTTCCTGGAGAACCTCAACCACATCACCACGGGGCAGGACAGCACGGCGTGGTCCGGGTTGATCCTCTATGCGGCGTGGATGGCGATTGTCATCGCCGTGTGGCTGGCGGCCAGCCCGGCGACGCTCAAATACCCCCGGGTCGTGCAACGCGCCGGGCGAGTCATGGTCGGCCCGCTCAAGGGCGTGCTGGAGCACCTGGACCCCCGCCCGGGCGAGTACACCGAGAAGGACATCTCCCCCCACCTGTGGCCCAACGGGCGGATGCCGGACTCAGCGGAGTACGCGGCGCTGGAGGCCAATGACTTTCGTGACTACCGACTGCGGATCGACGGCCTGGTGACACGTCCCGTCGAGCTCAGCCTCGCCGACCTCAAGGGGATGGCCTACCAGGAGCAGATCACTCAGCACTTCTGTATCCAGGGGTGGTCGGGTGTGGCCAAGTGGGGCGGTGTCCCGATGCGGGATCTCATGGATCTGGTGGGGCCACTGCCCGAGGCGCAGTACGTCGCGTTCTACGCGCTCTCCTCCGGGGGGCCCGACGGCGGCACGTACTACGACGTCCACTCGATAGAGGCCATGCACCACGAACTCACGCTCTTGGCCTATGACATGAACGGGGAGACGCTGAGCGTTCTGCACGGGGCGCCGCTGCGTCTGCGCAACGAGGTGGAGGTCGGGTTCAAGATGGTGAAGTGGATCGGCGCCATCGAGTTCATCGCCGACTTCGACGAGCTCGGCAACGGACAGGGCGGATACAACGAGGACCACGAGTTCTTCGGGTACCGCGATCCGATCTGACGCGGCACGACTCAGCCGCCGGCCGACCGGTCACCGCCCGGCGGCGTCTGCACGGACGGGCTCCGCGGTGCCCACAGCGGGTAGGCGAGACCGGCGAGTCTGTTGATCACCAGCGCTTGGCCCACGATCAGGAGCACCGCCAGCATGAGGACGGCCAACTGCTCTGGCTGGGTGATGATCCCGAGACTGACGATGAGCGTCGTGGCCCCCGCGGGTGGGTGCGGCACCCTCAGCCACACCATCACGCCGGCGGTCACACCGAGGGACAGAGCCGCCGCGAGCACCCGGGCGGAGGAGACCCCTTCCGAAAGCGCCGGACCTGCTGCCGTGAGTCCGAAGAGAACCAGAGCGAGGTAGCCCGCGAGCACTCCGATCAGGTGGCCGGTCACCGTGTTGCGCGGGGACGCCGAGGCCAGCATCGGCGTGTAGAAGAGCAGGAAGGCGGTCGGGCCCAGCGACGGGAAGATGAAGGGCTGCCCGGTGGCCAATGCGGCGCCTGCCATCAGTGCGATCGAGATGAAGCCGTTGATCAGCGCGAACGACCCGAGTACGAGCGTCGTGTCGTGGTGCCGCTCGAGGGCTGACAGTCGGAATCGAGCGACCAAACCCCCCGTGATGTCGGACATCTGACCACCCACGGGGTGACGTCGCGGCTCGTTCCTCGTCCACGCCGAGCGATGCTCGTCAGGGGTACGGCGCCGCACGTCACGTACCTGCCGTTCGGGACGAGCCACCGATCCCCTGGTGGTCCGTGCCCAGAGCGAAGGCGCGCTCGTCGAAATCAGAGAAGGCGGCGATGACCATCCTGTCGAGGATGCTCCGCTGGCGCACCACTGCGGCGCGGCGCTCTGGCGCCACATCGCACTCCAGATCTGCGAGCATCGCCCGCAACCGCCGCACGGTCTGTGTCGAGGTGATGCCGTAGCTCCGCACCTCGTTGACGCCGAGGTGCAGGAAGTCCTCCCAGGTGCGCGTCGCGACCAGCAGGCGCGCCCGTCCGGCAGCGTCGAACCACGCGTCCTGCCACGTCGGGGCGCTGGTCCCGATACCCCTGAGCAGGGTGCCGATGTAGTTGATCATCTGGGTCGCCGTCGTCGGGTCGTTGACTGCGGGGGACAGTGCCCGGACGGCGATGTCGACGAGGATCCGGAGCGCGAATCCCGGATCCTGGTCGAGCGAGCGCTCCTGACCCAGCGCGATCATCCCCCGGAGCGCGTGTGCGTCCCGAGCACTCCCGGGGCCGTAGACCTCCAGCAGGACGTCCCCGGTGGTCACGAAGCTCCCCATGGTGTGCGGTAGGACGCAGACCAATTCCCGCTGTGTGGCTCGCTTGACGATCCCCTCGGCGTGCACGGCCTGCAGCGCCCCCGATCGGAGCGCGCGCACCCGCAGGTCCGGTTCGGTCCCGGCGCGGCCGGGGTGGTCGAAGGTCTTCGGGACCAACTCCCTCTCCCAGGCGTCGACGAGGGCGAGCCCGGCGTTGGCCATGCTCGCGCCGACCGCCACGGGTCGCAGCATGTGGACGAACCTGTTGAGGTAGATCAGCAGGATGATGAGATCGGCGGTCACCCATACGCCTGCCAAGGAGACACCGAGGCTGGGCACCGAATCGGTTTCGACCTTCCGGAGCAGCGCATAGGCGAAGGTGAACGTCGCAGTGAACGCAGCCAGGGCCATTTTCTGCACGCGATCGCGATACCAGAGGCGCATGAACCGGGCGGACAGGGTGCCCGTGGCCATCTGAACGACGAGCACCCCGATCGTCACCACCAACGAGATCAGCGCCACCATCGCGCCGGCGATGGTGGCCAGAACGCTGCTGGCCGTACTCTCCGAATACGTCCACGCCTCAGGGAGGGTGACTCTCGTCTCCAGCCAGAGGCTGGCTTGGGTCAGCAGCACACCCGTGACCGCCCCCAGGAGCGGGACAAGCCACAGGCTCTCTCGCGCCTGCTGACGGAACAGGAAGGACGTCGACCAGGAGATCACGGGTGTCGCCTCACGGGCAGGGGCGGGTGGGCTTCCATCGAACAGCCCAGCGGGCCCGGCCGCCTCATGCCGAGTGGGTGAAGATGTGCTGCCGGTCCGTCCTGCGCGCGGGGTGACCTACCACGGGAGTCGGTGCGGCGGCAGCCTCCTGGTGTGCCCGGTGCCGTCGGGGGCTGATGAGAGAGTGCAACGGTGACTCACCCGGCAGACCACACCGCAGACGACATCCTCGACGCGCTCGATCCCGAGCAGCGCGAGGTCGCCGCCAGTCCGAGCGGACCGATGGTCGTGCTCGCCGGTGCGGGCACGGGCAAGACCCGGGCGATCACCCACCGCATCGCCTACGGCGTGCGCGCCGGTGCGTACCAGCCCCAGCGCGTGCTCGCCGTGACCTTCACCGCCCGCGCCGCGGGGGAGATGCGCACCCGGCTGCGTGATCTCGGTGTGGTCGGGGTGCAGGCGCGCACCTTCCACTCCGCCGCGCTGCGACAGCTGCACTACTTCTGGCCACAGGCGATCGGCGGTGCCGCCCCGGAGATCCTCGGCCACAAGGCACCAGCCGTCGGCGAGGCCGTCGGCCGGGTCGGTATGCGGATGAACCGGAGCGAGATGCGCGACATCGCCGCCGAGATCGAGTGGTCCAAGGTCTCGCTGCTCACCCCGGAGACCTATCCGGCGGCGGCCCGTCGGGCCAGGCGCGAGCCCCCGGGCATGGACCTCACCGCCATGGCGCGGCTGATCTCCGCGTACGAGGACGTCAAGGGCGAGCGGGGAGTCATCGACTTCGAGGACGTGCTCCTGCTGACCGTGGGCATTCTCGAGGAGCGCGGTGACATCGCCCAGACCGTGCGCAACCAGTACCGGCACTTCGTCGTCGACGAGTACCAGGACGTCAATGCGCTCCAGCAGCGGCTGCTCGACCTGTGGCTCGGCGACCGCGGCGACATCTGCGTCGTCGGTGACCCCGCCCAGACGATCTACTCCTTCACCGGCGCGACGCCGCAGCACCTGCTGCGCTTCACCGACACCCACCCGGGCGCGGCGACCGTGCGCCTCGTGCGCAACTACCGTTCGACCCCCCAGATCCTCTCGCTGGCCAACAAGTTGCTCACCGGACCCTCCGGCCAGCGCCGAGGTGGGGCGGTCGAGCTCGTCGCGCAGCGCGAGGCGGGTCCACAGCCTGAGCTGACCGTCCTGGACGACGACCCGGCCGAGGCGGGGTGGGTCGCCGACCGGATCACCAAGCTCGTGGCCCAGGGCCGCCCGCTGCGCGAGATCGCCGTCCTCTTCCGCACGAATGGCCAGTCCGAGGCGCTCGAGGCCGCGCTCTCCGACGCCGACGTGCCCTACCTCGTCAAGGGCGGCGAACGCTTCTTCTCCCGCAAGGAGGTGCGCGAGGCGGTCCTGCTGCTGCGGGGTGCCGCTCGTACCGACGACGGCAGCAAGTCGTTGCCACACCTGGTCGCCGACGTCCTCGGCGGGATGGGCTGGCATGAGGACGCACCTGCGAGCAGTGGTGCGGTGCGTGCTCGCTGGGAGTCACTGAAGGCACTGGTCGACCTGTCGACGCGGCTCGAGGCGACGTCCCCACAGGCCCGCTTGCCCGACCTCGTGCGTGACCTCGACGAGCGGATCGCCGCCCAGCACGCGCCGGCCGTCGAAGGCGTCACCCTCGCCTCCCTGCACGCGGCGAAGGGCCTGGAGTGGGACGTCGTCTTCCTCACCGGCTGCTCCGACGGGCTGCTGCCGATCATGATGGCCGAGGGGCCGGAGGAGATCGAGGAGGAGCGGCGCCTGATGTACGTCGGCGTCACCCGTGCCCGTGAGGTGCTGCACCTGTCGTGGTCACGGGCCCGCACTCCCGGAGCGAAGGGGACGCGTCGGGTCTCGCGCTTCCTGGACCAGGCCTCGGGGATCCTCGGCGAGGGCGCCCGGTCGACGCCGAAGCGTGCCTCCGGTTCACGGGGCTCCCGCGGGCTCAAGTCATCCCGCCCGCGGGTGTGCAAGGGCTGTGGCACCGAGCTGGGCACCGCCAAGGAGCGGGCTTCCGGTCGGTGCCCGGACTGCCCGCCGACCTACGACGAGGCGACCTTCGAGCGGCTGCGTTCCTGGCGGCTGACGGTCTCCAAGGCCGCGTCCGTGCCCGCCTTCGTCGTCTTCACCGACGCCACCCTCGAGGCGATCGCCGAGGCCGAGCCGGCGGGCCAGCGTGAGCTCGCCGCGATCAGTGGCGTCGGTCCACGCAAGCTGACGCTCTACGCCGACCAGGTCCTGGCCGTCATCGGTGGCGCGGACCCGGACGAGGTCGCCGAGGCCGCCGTTGGTGAACCCGAGGACTGAGCACGACTTCCTCCCGGTTCGCAGGGGTAGGAGACTCTTGCGGAGCGGGGGCTCCTCGGGCCACCCGATGATCTCCGCACCGGGAAATTAATTCGGTGGCGCGCTCCCACGATGTGTTCTAGGTTGGTTCTTGTCAGTCGGGAGCGCCCAGCGTTCCTTCAGGAGCGCACCGCACGAGAGGAGGGCAGAAGTCATGGAGAACATCACGATGATCACCACGGCATTCGACGCTGCCCTCGCGAGCGCCACCGATCACTTCTTCGGTGGTACCGCCGGCGTCCTGTCCGCTCGTGACCGCATCCGCGGTATCGAGCCGACCCCTGCCCTCGTGTCGGATCCGCACCCTGCTGGACCTCTCGTCTAGACGACGAACCTTTCGGTCCTTCTGCTTCAGGCCGCGGCATCCCACACACCGGGATCCGCGGCCTTTGTCGTGTCCCACCGCTGACCAGCACCCGCCACGCGTTCACCCAGGAGACCCCGACGTGACGACCATGACCACCAGAGCGACACCGACGACCCCGTGTATGGCCGAAGAGCCCGAGATCTGGTTCGCCGAGACCCCCGCAGGCGTCGAGTACGCCAAGGAGCTCTGCGGAGACTGCCCCTTCCGCTCCATCTGCCTCGAAGGCGCTCTCGAGCGTCGCGAGCCGTGGGGTGTCTGGGGCGGCGAGCTCTTCGACGCCGGCCGCGTCATCCCGCGCAAGCGGCCGCGCGGCCGTCCCCGCAAGCACCCGATCCCCGCCTGAGCGAGATCCGTGAGAGGAGGAACCACCATGAAGCACCTGAAGCTGCCCCGACTGCGTCGCACCGACCGGCCCCTGCAGTACGTCCCCGACGTCCAGGAGCACCTGCTGCGCCAGCAGCGCGAGGTCCCGCGTCCCGCTCACCTCGGCGTGCGATGAGCACCGAGACCGCCCGAGTGGGCGGGGACAGGTAGGCCCCATCCGAATCCGGGTGGGGCCTACCGTTGTCCCAGGGGGTGACGAGGGCCGGAGTCGAGCGTCAACCGCAGCCGCTGCCCCGGTCGGGCCTGCGCGGCGAGGTCGACGTCCGCGGACAGCACGACACCGATGACGGGGTAGCCGCCGGTGACCGGGTGGTCGGCCAGGAAGAGGGTCGGCTGCCCGGTCGGCGGTACCTGCAGCGAGCCGCGGACGACACCTTCGCTCGGCAGCTCATCGTCGCGGGAGCGCTGCAGCACAGGCCCGGCCAGCCGCATACCCACGCGGTTGCTGTCGGCGCTCACCTCGTAGTGACTGCCGGTGAGTACCTCCAGCGCCTCGGCGACGAACCAGTCGTGGCGCGGCCCGGGGACGACGCGCAGGTCGAGGTCGCCACCGGTCGGGGTCGCCACCGCCGCCACGTCGACACCCGGCCAGTCGGTCGACCAGGGCCCGACCGCCAGCACCGTGCCGGGTGCCAGGACGTCGGGGCCGATGCCGGACATGACGTCGGTCGCCCGCGAGCCGAGCGCGGCGGGCACGTCGATCCCGCCGCGTACGGCGACGTAGGTGCGCACCCCTGACGAAGGGGGTGACAGCCACACCTCGGCACCGGCCGGGACGTGGACGGGAGCGTTGATCCCGACGGGCACGCCGTCGACCGTCGCCGGGGTCGGGGCACCGGTCAGGGCGATGTCGACGTCGGCCAGGGCACGCAGGGCGAGCCCGCCGAAGGTCGCTTCGATCGCGGCGGCGCCCGGCTCGTTGCCGATGAGTCGGTTGGCCAGTCGCAGGCTGCGCAGGTCGGCTGCGCCGCTCACGCCGACGCCGAGACCGGCCAGGCCGGGCCGCCCTTCGTCCTGGATGGTGGCGAGGGCCCCGGTCGCGAGGACTTCCAGCCGGCCCATCAGAGCGCCACGAATCGCACCCGGACCCCCGGGGAGAAAAGGGCGGGCGGGTCACGGGTGAGGTCCCACGGGACGACGTCCGTGCGGCCGATCAACTGCCAGCCGCCGGGGGACTCGCGCGGGTAGACGCTGCTGAAACCACCGGCGAGCGCGACCGAGCCCGGCGGGACCTTGGTGCGCGGGTCCGTGCGCCGGGGGACGTTGAGCCGTTCGTCGGGGCGGACCATGTAGCCGAAGCCCGGCGCGAAGCCGCAGAAGGCGACCGTCCACTCCTGCTCGGTGTGGGCCGTGATGACCTCGCGCTCGCTCATCCCGGTCAGGGAGGCGACCTCGGCCAGATCGGGTCCGTCGTAGGTGACCGGCACCTCGATGTCGCCGGTGTGGCGGCGCGCGCCGGGGCGCAGGGTGGTGCCGCGCACGACCTCGGCCACGGACGTGGCCGTGGTGACGCTCGGGTCGATGGTCAGCAGCAGCGTGCGTGCCGCCGGGACCATGTCGACGACGCCCTCGGGCGGAGCCCGGTCGAGCTCGGCGTGCATCGCGAGCACCTCGTCGAGGTCGGTCAGCTCGACGAGCAGGCCGACGTCGCCGCAGGGCAGGAGCCTCACCGGGGCGGTCCCTCGTGCGTGAACGCCCGGACCGTGATGCCGCCCTCGTCGAGGGCAGCTCGCACCGCGCGGGCGACCTGGACCGCGCCGTCGGTGTCACCGTGGACGCACAGGGAGTCCGCCCCGGTGGTCACCTCGGTACCGTCGACGGCTTCGAGTCGACCGGTCGTGGCGATGCCGACACAGCGCCGGGCGATCGCCTCCGGGTCCGTCAGCGTGGCATCCGACTCGCCCCGCGGGACCAGCGTGCCCTCGGGGGTGTAGTTGCGGTCGACGAAGGCCTCCTTGACCGTCGCCAGGCCCGCCTCGCCGGCCCGTCGCAGCCACAGGGAGCCGGGTAGTCCCAGGACCGGCAGCGTCGGGTCGTAGGCGTGCACCGCAGCGACGACCGCCGCCGCCTGCTCCTCGTGGTGGAAGAGCGCATGGTACAGCGCGCCGTGTGGCTTGACGTAGCGCACCCTCGTGCCGGCCACCCGGGCGAAGGCTTCCAGCGCACCGATCTGGTAGATCACGTCCTGGGTCAGCTCATCGGGGGCGACGTCGATGAAGCGCCGACCGAAGCCGGCCAGGTCCCGGTAGCCGACCTGGGCGCCGATGGCCACACCGTTCTCCGCGGCGCGGTCGCAGACCCGGCGCAGCACGCTCGGGTCGCCGGCGTGGAAGCCGCACGCCACGTTGGCGCTGGTGACGATCCCCAGCAGGGCGTCGTCGTCACCCAGGGGCCACCGGCCGAATCCCTCGCCGAGATCGGCGTTGAGGTCGATCTGCACGGTCATGTGGTGCTCCTTGCGTCCTCGGGTGGCCGATGCCGCCGGGGAACGTCCGCGGTCCGGGCGGTCTGCTGGACAACTCTCTCGCATCAGGCTGCCCACGGCCATGGCAGGCTGAGGGCATGTCTCCCCAGCTGCGCATAGCCCAGGACGAGGCCGCCGACGAGCTGCTGTCGTCCGACCCCTTCGCCGTGGTCGTCGGGATGCTCCTCGACCAGCAGTTCCCGATGGAGCGGGCCTTCGCCGGCCCGGCCAAGGTCAAGGAGCGTTTCGGCACGCTCGACCCGGGTGAGATCGCCGCGGCCGAGCCCGAGGCCTTCGCCGACCTGTGCGCGACGCCGCCGGCCGTGCACCGTTACGGCCGCTCGATGGCCGGGCGCATCCAGGCCGTCGCCGCCGTCGTGCGCGACGAGTACGACGGGGACGTCACCGCGATCTGGACCACCGCCGCGGACACGAAGGAGCTGCTCAAGCGTCTGAAGGCGCTTCCGGGCTTCGGCGACCAGAAGGCGCGCATCTTCGCCGCCCTGCTCGGCAAGCAGCTCGGCGTGCGCCCCGAGGGCTGGCGTGAGGCGATCGGTCCCTACGCGCAGGAGGGCTCACGTCGCTCCGTCGCCGACGTCACCGACGAGGGCTCGCTGCAGGAGGTCCGGGACTTCAAGAAGGCCGCGAAGGCGCAGGCCAAGGCGGCCAAGGCCTGAGCTCCGGCTGGGTTGATGTATCGACGGGCGTCAGGACGCGCGCTAGTACCTCGACCCCGCTGCCCGACGGGCCTTACTCCTCGGCGAAGCCGGGCAGGTAGCGCTCCATCGAGCCACGGGCCGGGATGGTCGCACCGAGCTGGGCGAGCACTCCGGTGGAGCCGATGAAGACGCGGTGGATCATCGCGTACTCGCGGGGCAGGTTCAGCTGCAGACCGGTCGAGAACTCCGGTGCCCTCAGGTCGGTCAGGCCCGTGGTGGCCGAGCGCAGCCACTCGCGGGTGAAGGAGTGCGTCGGCGTCCGCAGCGGCTCGATCACCGGCAGGATGTAGGCGAGTATGTCCTCGGCGTCGACCTTGACCCGCGGGCGGATGAAGCCCTCGGCGCGTAGACCCTCCACGATGCCTTGGGCATCGCCGGCCAGTGCCTTGCGCACCAAGGTGCCGATCATGGGCGGGAATCCCTCGGGCAACCGGGTGACTGCCCCGTAGTCGATGACGCCGAGCCGCCCGTCGGGGGTGAGGCGGAAGTTGCCCGGGTGCGGGTCGGAGTGGAGCAGGCCCACCCGCTCTGGCCCGGAGAGCAGGAAGTCCAGGTACAGCTGGCCGATCCGGTCGCGCACGTCCTGGTCCCCCTCGCGGATGACCTGGCTCAGCGGTGCGCCCTCGAGCCACTCGCTGACGAGGACGTGTCGGCTCTGCAGGACGACGTCGGGGACGGCCATCTCCGGGTCGTCGCGATAGGCGGCAGCGAAGGCGCGCTGATTGGCGGCCTCGAGGCCGTAGTCGAGCTCCTCGTCCGCGGCGGCGAGCAGCTCGTCGGTCACCGGCTTGATGTCCATCGCGGGCATCCACGTCGTGGCAACGCGTGCCAGCCGGGCGATCTGGTGCAGGTCGCTGCGCAGGGCCTTGTCGGCCCCGGGGTACTGGACCTTCACGGCGATGACCTGACCGTCGGCGGTGACACCGCGGTGCACCTGGCCGATCGATGCGGCCGCGACGGGACGGTCCTCGATCTCCAGCCGCTCGCGCCAGCCGGGGCCGAGGTCGCGGACGAGGACGGAGTGGACCTCCTCGATGGGCATCGGTGGCGCTGCGTCCTGCAGCCGCACGAGCATCTCGCGGTAGGGCTCGACGTACTCCTCGGGCAGGGCGGCCTCGAGGACGGAGAGGGCCTGCCCGACCTTCATCGCGCCGCCCTTGAGGGAGCCGAGCACGGCGAAAAGCTGCTCGGCCGTGCGTCGCTGGATGTCCTCGTTGACCACGTCCGCGGGTGTCCCGCCCAGACGTCGGCCCAGCCCTCGGGCGCTGCGCCCGGCGTGGCCGAGCGGCAGTGATGCGAGCCGCGCGGCCCGGCCGGCGGCTCCTCGGGGGATCTCGCTCACCCGACCATTGTGTCGGTCCCACCTGTGCCGGGGCTGGACCCCCCTTCGTCCGTGGGTGTCGGGACGGCCTGCAGTGGCGGGCGAGCGCACTGGCTGCACCCCGGATGGGTCGGCCACAGGTGCCGCTCGAGCGTGGGACCCGGGGTGGCGACCTCGAAGGACCACTCGCGCGAGGTCAGGCGGCCGTCGACGTGGTCGAGGACGAGCGTCGTCGTCAGCCCGGCGGCCAGGAGGCGGACCGCCGGGAGGGCGTCGACCGACTCGGGTCCGGTGATGCCGGCGCGGGTCAGCTGGGCGCTCAACCACGGCCAGCCCGGGTCGACCTCGGCCCGCGTGAGGTCGAGGCAGTGCAGGCAGGGACCGTGCTCCGGCAGCAGAAGGGGGCCGATGCTCGCCTGCTCGGGCAGGCACCACACCGGCAGCACCGGGACCCGTGCCGCGAGCCACGGGCGGACCGACTCCGGGGCCGGTGGCGCCGCGCTGACGACCACGGCCAGGTCGGTGGGTCCGGCGTCCTCACCCCCGGGGCGCACGCGGGAGGTGAGGACCCGATCGCTCTGCCGCAGGCTGTCGACGAGCAGCGCCGGCAGTGCGCCGGAGCCGACGACGGCGACCTGCGGTGGCTCGGTGGTCGTCGGGTGCAGCACGTCACCGGTGACGAGTCGGTCGAGGATCCCGGTCGCGCGGGCGGGGTCGATGCCCTCGAGGGCCGCCGTGGAGAGGGCCTCGGTGAGGGCGCGGGTGGGGTCCAGTCCCGTGAGCCACCGGAGCTCGGCATCGGTGAGACCCAGCAGCCGGACCGCACGCGCGCCCAGCCCGAGCTGCACGCTGCCGTCCGGTCGGCGCAGTGGTCGCAGGTACGGCGTGGGGCCGGGTGGGTTCATCGTCGTCTCGCTCGGGTGCCGGGGTCGGTGGTGGATGACCACTGTGGCGCAGTTCGTGGGGTGGCCCGCCCGGTTGTCCACACCCCCGGCAACGGTGCCGGGCTCAGACCCGGCCGGCGAGCTCCACGAGCGAGCGGAGCGAGTCGTCCATGTCCTCCGGCAGCGCATCGACCGGCCACCACGCAACGTCATCCGACTCGTCGGAGACGACCGGTTCGGCGCCGTCCGCGGCGGTGGCGATCCAGCGCAGGTCGAGGTGCTCGGTGCACCGGGTGAAGCCCGAGCCGAGCGCGTGCCGGTCCAGCTGGGCCAGGCCCGGACGCAGCTGCAGGGTTGCCGCGGTCAGCCCCGACTCCTCGAGGGCCTCACGCAGGGCGCCCGCGGCGACGGAGCTGTCGTCCTTCTCGAGGTGCCCACCGAACTGCAGCCAGCGACCCACCTTCGGGTGCAGGGTCAGCAGCACGTGCTCGGCGCCCGCGTCGACCACGAGGCAGGACGCGGTGAAGTGTGTCGGGGGACCGGTCTTGGCGGTCGCGGCCTCGTGCGCGTCGAGGTGTGCGAGGTACTCGACCCGCAGCGCCTCCTGCCCGGCCGTCGGGGCCGGCCACGTGGTCAGCAGGCCGCGCAGGTCGTCCGCGAGCTCCGCGTGGGTCATCGCTCGGAGTCGTCCTCGTCCCCGCCCGAGGAGTCTCCGCGCTCATCGGCCTCGCGCAGGATCGACTCGAGCGCTGCGTCGAGGTCCTCGCTCGCGGAGGACTCGCCGGCGGCCGTTCGCTCGACGAAGCCGAGGACGTCATCCAGGTCGGCGGCGCTCGGCGCGACATCGGGGTGCGCCCACACGCCGTCGCGGCCCTGAGCCCCGACGCGCTCCTCGAGCGCGGCGAAGAGGCTGGCCGCATCGCGCAGCCGGCGCGGTCGCAGCTCCAGCCCGACCAGACCGGCGAAGGTCTTCTCCGCGGGGCCGCCGGTGGCCCGACGGCGGCGGATCGTCTCGGTCATCGCGGAGGTGGTCGGCAGCTGGTTCTTCGTCGCCTGGACCGATACGTGCTCGACCCAGCCCTCGGCCAGGGCCAGCCAGGTCTCGAGCTGGGTGAGGGCGCTGCGCTGGGCGGGCGAGGGCGTCGGGTTGAGGAAGCCACCGGTGAGCGCCTCCTGGATCGCGCCGGGGTCGGACGGGTCGACCTCGCGCACGGCGGCGTCGATCGCGTCGGTGTCGATGGCGATCCCGCGCGCGTAGGCCTGCACGGCGGCCAGGATCTGCGGGCCCAGCCACGGCACGGCCGTGAAGAGCCGCATCCGGGCCGACTCCCGCGTGGCCAGGTGCAGCCACACCTCGTCGAGGTCCACGTCGAGTCCGTCGGCGAAACCGGCGACATTGCCCGGCAGCAGCGCCACCACGTCGGTGACCAGCGGTACGCCGGCCTCGGTCGCGGTCAGGGTGTCGGAGGCCAGGGCACCGACGGCCTGGGCGGTCTGCCCTGTGATCAGCGTGGAGGCCATCCGGTCGACGAAGGGGGCCATCTGCTGGCTGAGCATGGACAGGTCCATGCCCGGCGGCATCCCCAGGGCCTGCAGGTCGGGGGCTCCCGGGCCGTTCATCCGCGAGGTGAAGGAGTCACGGATCGCGGCGGCCAGACCGTCGGCGATGGGGTCGACGAGGGAGGCCCACACGGGCATCGTCGCCTCGACCCACTCCTGTCGGGAGAGCGCCCGGCCGGTGAGGGCGGGGGCCTCGAGCGATGTCACCTGGTCCAGCCACAGCGCCGCCAGTCGGGTGGCCTGCTCGACCAGGCCGAGCTCGCGCTCGCCCATGGCATGGTCCGACTCGGTGACCGCCTCGCGGGCTGCCGACGTCGCCTTGGTGACGTCGACCCCTTTCGCCTGGGCCCCGGGGGCGAACATCGCCTGGATCTGGGAGGTCATCGCCGCCACCTGCGCCGGGTCGGCATCGGTGATGCCGAGTGCCTTGAGCTGGTCGACGACCTCCGGGGGGAGGTCCCGACCGCCGTTGAGGTCGCGGAAGACCCGGGCAAGGTCCTCCGGCAGCCCGTCGTCTCCGGAGGAACCGGAAGGGGTGCTGGGATCGTTGCTCACTACGGTGCTCTCTTCCTGAGAGGATGTGCTGTCCTTTAGACCCAACCACGAGTGGTGCCGGATGGTTCCCGGACCTAGGAGGTCGCGTGCTGGACGAATCGTCCCAGCCACCACGGAGTGAGCGAATCGCCCGCCACGTCCTCGTCGTCGCGGTGCTCTTCCTCATCGTCTCGCTCCTCGGCAGCTTCATCAAGGTGCCGTACGCGGTGGAGAGCCCCGGGCCGGTGACCGACACCCTCGGTGACCTCGACGACGGCACCCAGCTGGTCAGGGTCGAGGGTGCGAAGACCTACCCGACCGATGGCCATCTCTACTTCACGACCGTGCGCATCCTCGGCGGTCCGGATCGTCACATCAGCGTCTGGGAGTGGGTCTCCGGGCACCTGGACTCCGACTCGCGGGTCGTGCCGGAGGAGAGCGTCTTCGGTGAGGACCGCAGCGCCGAAGAGGTCGAGGAGCTCAACAGCGCCCTCATGGAAGGCTCGCAGCACACCTCCATCGCCGTCGCACTGCGCAGCCTCGACAAGAAGGTCGGCCAGGAGAACGTGGTCGCCCGGGTCGCCAAGGGGATGCCCGCGGACGGCGCACTGCAGCTGGAGGACGTCGTCCTCTCCGTCGACGGCGAGCGTCCCGGCAGCCTCGAGGAGCTCGTCGACGCGATCGGCGACCGCGAGGTCGGTGACGAGGTCACCCTCGTGGTCCGTCGTGACGGCAGCAAGAAGAGCGTGACGCTTCAGGCGGCCGACATCGGCAACGACCGCGCCGGCATCGGCGTCGTCCTCGAGCCGAAGTACGACTACCCCTTCGAGGTGCGGATCGACGCCGGCCACGTCGGCGGGCCGAGCGCCGGCATGATGTTCGCGCTCGCCGTGCGCGACCGGCTCACCCCCGGAGCCATGACGAAGGGGGAGTCCGTCGCGGGGACGGGCACGATCTCCGACTCCGGCAAGGTCGGGCCGATCGGTGGCATCGCGCAGAAGATGGTCGGCGCCCACGAGGGGGGCGCTGACTGGTTCCTCGCACCGGATGCCAACTGCTCCGACGTGGTCGGCCACGTGCCGGACGAGCTGGGCGTGGTGGCCGTGGAGACCTACGACGAGGCCGTCACCGCCGTCGAGTCCATCGCGAAGGGGGAGACCTCGGATCTGCCGACGTGCGAGGACCGCCAAGCCGCGAAGGACTAGCTGCGAGGGCCGGGAGTCGCCGGCCCGGGCTCATTGCGGAGGTCGACCACGCCGCGGCCGATCACCTCGCTGGAGAACAGCGCACAGAAGGCCCGGGGCATCTCGGCGAGTCCGTGGTGGGTGGTGGCGCTGGCAACGAACGGGCGCCGCTCCTCGTGGTGCTCCACGAAGGCCTCCAGGTCGGACTGCGCGTGCGGGTAATCGGTCACGGACATCCCGATCATGCTGATCCGGCGGCTGATGAGCTCGGCGGAGTCCTGGAGGATCGGTCTGGTCGGCGCTGCCCCGGCCAGACCGGCGACCACGGCACGGCCGTGCTCGCGCAGCATCTCCAGGCCGGTGCGCAGGGAGTCGCCGCCGACCAGGTCGAGGTAGACGTCGAGCCCGTCCGGCGCGTGCCGTTCGAGTGCCTGGGCCAGGTCCTCGTGACGGTCGAACACGTCGGCGACGCCGAGAGTGTCGCGCAGGTGGTCCAGCTTGGCGGGTGACCCGGCGCTCGCGATGACATGGGCGCCGGCCCGCAGCGCGATCTGCACGGCACAACTTCCCACCCCGCCGGCGGCGGCGGGTATCCAGACCGTCTCTCCGGCGCGGAGCCGTCCCACGGTCATCAGGGCTGTGTGGGCGGTCTTGCCGACGTGTCCGAGGATCGTCAGGTGGCGCAGGGGGTCCGCGTCCGGAGACAGGACTCGCAGCCCGCCGCCATCGACCGTGCTGACGCGTGCCCAGGGCAGGAGGCCCGTGACGAGGTCTCCGACCTGGATGTCGGGGCGGTCGGAGGCGGTGACGGTGCCGATGGCATCGCTGCGCGGGGTGTCGCCGGGGTCGATGGCCGGCCCCAGGGTGGTGGAGTGACCGGTGCCCAACCTGGTCCGCAGGCCCGCGTTGAGGCCGAAGGTCGACGCCGCGACGGTCACGTCCCCGCCCGGGTCCGTCAGGGCTAGTTGCTCGCCGCGCAGCTCGAAGTCGGCGGGTTCGAGGGTCTCGCCCGGCACCCGAGCCAGGACGATGCATTCGTTCGACGCCTCGGGGTCGTTCATCGCGAGCTCCTCACGGGCTCAGTCCTCGAAGGTCGCGCGCAGCGCGTGCACCAACCCGGGGGCGATGTCCTCGCCGGTGGCGACGCGGTCGTCCCGGTCGTTGGCGCGCTGACGCAGCAGGCACACCGCGCGACCGTCCCGGTGGACGGCGACGAGCAGGCGGACGTCCTCGCGCTGCGGGTGCTCTGAGAGCGCAGCCAGGGCGTCTTCAGCGTCCTGCGGCAGGTCACGCTCGGCGCCCGGGGGGATGACGACGCGTTCGATGGCCAGGGCCGCGCCGTGCACGGTCTCCGGCCAAGCCATCCGGCCGAGCAGCGACTCCAGCGAGGAGGTCTGCGGCAGGTCCTCCTGCTCGATCGCGGTCAGCGCACCGGGAGCGCGGTCGGCGGCATCGTCGAGGGCGAGTTGGGGCTCGGCCTCGACGAGCGTGGCGGTGTCGACGAGCGCGAAGATCCGCGGGTTCTGGTCCCAGCCGGAGATCGCGACATGACGCTCGGTCTCGAGCGCGGCGACGGCCAGGGGTTCGGTCGTGGGGGTGTTTTCTGATGACGAGTCGGGCACGGGGACCATGCTGCCTTACGTGCTGTCAGGACGGCTGGGTACGGTGTCCCCACCATGAGCAGCGCGAGTTGGCCGCACGGCGGTGACGAAGGGGGCGCGGTGCCGCCCCGCGACCACGACGGGACCCCACCCAGGCGTGGCCCGGGCAGGGTGGCGAAGGTGGCCCTCTCGATCGCCGTGGTGCTCATCATCGTCAGCATCATCGCGAGCCTGTGGACCGAGTCGCTGTGGTTCTCCTCCCTGGGCTTCTCCGGCGCGTGGTGGTCACGCCTGCGCACGCAGGCCCTGCTCTTCATCGGCGGTGCCCTGGTCACCGGGCTGCCGATCGGGGTGAGCCTGTGGCTCGCCTATCGCACGCGGCCGCTCACCGTGCCGATGTCAGCCGGCGAGCAGGCGCTGGCGCAGTACCGCCAGGCCATCGAGCCCTTCCGCAAGGTGACCGCGTGGGTGCTGCCTGCCGTGCTCGGGCTCCTCGGTGGGCTCACCGCCGCGGGCCAGTGGCAGGCATGGCTGCTGTGGCGCAACGGCGAGGCGACCGGTGTCACCGACCCGCAGTTCGGGCGGGACATCAGCTACTACCTCTTCGGGCTGCCCTGGTGGGGCTTCCTCGTCGGCTTCCTCACTGTCGCCCTGCTCGCGAGCCTGCTCAGCGCGGTCTTCGCGCACTACATCTACGGTGGCATCGTCCCGCCGGGTCGTGGACGCTCCTCGCGGGCGGCCTTCCTCCACCTGGCGATCATCGCCGCGGTGCTCGCGCTGCTGCGCGCATGGAGCTACCTGCTCGACGCGCACGGTCTGACCACGCGGGAGGGCGAGGTGCTCACCGGTGTCGGGTACACCGCGGACCATGCGATCATCCCGACGAAGTACATCCTCGCGGTCGCGGCGGTGCTGTGCGCCGTGCTCTTCCTGGCCTCGGTGCGCTCGCGCTCATGGCGGCTGCCGATGATCGCGGTCGGCACGCTCGTCGTCCTCTCCATCGTCGTCGGGGCGATCTACCCGGCCCTGGTGGAGACGTACAAGGTCTCGCCCTCGCGCAACTCGCTCGAGGAGCCCTACCTCCAGCGCAACATCAACGCCACCCGCGATGCCCACGGGGTGACCGACGCGAAGGAGTCGACCTACGACGCGGTCTCCGACGTGTCGACCGGCCAGCTGCGCGAGGACGCCCAGTCCATCCCGGGCATCCGGCTGCTCGACCCCTCGGTCGTCAGCCAGACCTACCAGGAGCTGCAGGCGCAGCAGCCGTACTACACCTTCCAGGACGAGCTGGACGTCGACCGCTACGAGATCGACGGGGAGACCACGGACGTCGTCGTCGGCGCACGCGAGCTCGACCTGAGCAACGTCCCCGCCGACCGGCGTGACTGGGTCAACGACCACACGGTCTACACGCACGGCTACGGCCTCGTCATGGCTCGCGGCACCCAGGTGCGGGCCGGCAACCCGGAGTGGATCAACCCGCAGTCGGCGATCGGTGAGTACGAGCCGCGCATCTACTTCGGCGAGGAGATGGACCACTTCTCGATCGTCGGGCGCAGCGACTCCCAGGAGCCGCGCGAGGTCGACAAGCCAACCGGTGGGGACGACACCCGCTACACCTACCAGGGTGACGGGGGAGTGGACATCGGCTCCCCCCTTCGTCAGGCGGCGTACGCGCTGACCCAGCGGGACCTGAAGTTCATGCTCTCCGACGCCGTCGGGCCCAGCTCCCGACTGCTCGAGCACCGCAAGCCCATGGAGCGGGTGGAGCGGGTGGCGCCGTGGCTGACGCTCGACGACGACGTCTACCCGGCGATCGTCGACGGCCGCGTGAAGTGGATCGTCGACGGCTACACGACCTCGCGGCAGTACCCGTACAGCACCGCCTTCTCGATGTCCGGTGTGCAGACGGGGCAGGTTTCCTCGCGCGAGACGCAGCAGGCGAGCGCACTCATCGGGGACCGGGTCAACTACATGCGCAACTCGGTCAAGGCGACCGTGGACGCCTTCGACGGGAGCGTCGACCTCTACAAGTGGGACGAGGACGACCCGATCATCCAGGCGTGGGACAAGGCCTTCCCCGATCTGATGCAGGACCGCAGCGACATCGGCAGCGAGTTGATGTCGCACCTGCGGTATCCGGAGGACCTCTTCCTGATGCAGCGCGCCGTGCTCGCGGACTACCACGTGACCTCCGCGAGCGACTTCCGCGCCGGTCAGGACCGCTGGCGGGTGCCGGACGACCCGTCGCGCGGTGATGACGGCGTGGCCCAGCCGCCGTACTACCTGTCGCTGGCGATGCCCACGCAGGACAAGCCCTCGTGGTCGCTCACCTCGACCTACATCCCGCGTGGTTCGCGCAACGTCATGGCCGGGTATCTGGCCGTCGACGCCGATGCCGGCGCGACCGGTGGCGACCCTGCCAAGGGGTACGGGCAGCTGCGGCTGCTCTCCGTGCCACGCAACACGACCGTGCCCGGCGTCGGGCAGGTGCAGAACGACATCGTCTCCTCCAACGCCACCTCCGGAGATGGCACCCAGACCCTGCAGGACTACCTCAACAACGCCAACCGCGGTGGCTCGCAGGTGCACTTCGGCAACCAGCTGGCCCTGCCGGTCGGGGAGGGCTTCCTGCACGTGGAGCCGATCTACCTCTCCTCCTCCTCGGGGACCTCGTACCCGCAGCTGCGGATCGTCGTGGCCACCTTCGGCGGCAAGGTCGCCTGGGGCCAGACGCTCGACTCGGCGCTGGACCAGCTCTTCGAGGGCGATGCCGGTGTCGAGGGCGGCGACTCCACGCCGGCCGAGGAGGGCGAGCCCACCGTGCCCGGGTCCGAGGACGAAGGGGGCGACGGCGACGGCGCCGACGACGGCAATGACGAGCCGACGCCTCCCGCCGCGAACGACCCGAAGGCCCTGCGCGAGGCCATCGCCGGCATGGAGAAGGCCTACGCGGATGGCCAGGAGGCGCTGAAGAAGGGCGACTTCGCCGCCTACGACAAGGCGCAGAAGGAGCTGAAGAAGTACCTCGAGGACGCCGCTGCCGCTCAGCCCTCAGGGGGGTCGGCAGACTTGGAGGGCAACTGATTTGGCGCTCCCCGCAGGTTCACGTAGAGTTGCTACTGCAACGACGCGGGGTGGAGCAGTTCGGTAGCTCGCCGGGCTCATAACCCGGAGGTCGCAGGTTCAAATCCTGCCCCCGCTACCACCTGAAGAGGCTCCCGAACCAATGGTTCGGGGGCCTCTTCGCTTGCCTCGGGACGACGACGCTTCGCACCCACTGCGGTGACGTGGCCCCGTGCAGGTGGCTGCTCAGGGTCGGGGAGATCACTGTCCCTGAATTGGTGCTCGGGCCGCTCCGAGCGGCAGAATGGACGGGTGAGCGCTAACTCTGGCAAGCACCATGTCGTCATCATCGGATCCGGCTTCGGCGGTCTCTTCGCCGCCAAGGAGCTGGGCAACAAGGATGTCGAGGTCACGCTGATCTCCAAGACCAGCCACCACCTCTTCCAGCCCCTGCTGTACCAGGTGGCCACCGGCATCCTCTCCGAGGGCGACATCGCTCCGACGACCCGTGACATCGTCCAGCGCCAACGCAACGTGCGGGTCATCCTCGGTGACGTCACGGACATCGATGTCGAGTCCAGGGCCGTGCACTCCGAGTCGCTCAACCAGCACACGGTCACGCACTACGACAGCCTGATCGTGGCCGCCGGGGCAGGCCAGTCCTACTTCGGCAACAACCACTTCTCCCGCTTCGCGCCGGGGATGAAGAGCATCGACGACGCACTGGAGCTGCGCGGGCGCATCTTCGGCTCCTTCGAGCTCGCCGAGACGTCCACCGACCCCGACCAGCGCCGACGGCTGCTCACCTTCGTCGTCGTCGGTGCCGGACCCACCGGGGTGGAGATGGCCGGCCAGATCGCGGAGCTGGCCCAGCGCACCCTGGCCGACGAGTTCCGCCAGATCGACCCGGGCGAGGCCCACGTCATCCTCGTCGACGCGGCCCCGAAGGTCCTCCCGAGCTTCGGTGACCGGCTCAGCGTCAAGGCACAACGGAGCCTGGAGAAGCAGGGCGTCGAGGTCCAGCTCGATGCGATGGTGACCGACGTCGACCAGTACGGGATCCAGGTCAAGGACCCCGACGGCAGCCACCGGACCATCGAGACGATGACGAAGGTGTGGGCGGCCGGCGTCGCCGCCTCGCCCCTGGGGGCCATGCTCGCCGAGCAGACCGGCAGCGAGGTCGACCGCGCCGGGCGCCTGCACGTCGAGGACGACCTGACGGTCCCCGGCCACCCCGAGATCTTCGTCGTCGGCGACATGGTCAACCTCAAGGGCTACCCGGGTGTCGCACAGCTGGCCATCCAGGGTGGGCGCTACGCGGGTCGTGCCATCGTGCGCCGGCTCGAGGGCAAGGAGGAGCAGGGCGCCTTCAGGTACCGGGACAAGGGCTCCATGGCCACGATCTCGAAGTACTCGGCCGTCGCCAGCATCGGCAGGATCAACTTCACCGGGTTCCTCGCCTGGCTGGCGTGGCTGGCCGTGCACCTCATGGCCATGGTCGGCTTCAAGAACCGCATCTCCACGCTGCTGAACTGGATCATCACCTTCGTCGGGGACAACCGCAACGAGCGGGTCTCGACCTTCCAGCAGGTCTTCGCGCGCACGGCGATGCAGGACCTGGGGCCGAGCGCCTACCCGGACCTGTCGGACCGGGCGGATGATGACGACGAGGAGTCCGAGCGCAACGCGTCGTAGGCTGCGGGCATGGCTCTGGACTTCCCTTTCGAGGACCACACCCTGACCAACGGACTGCGCGTCATCGTGCAGCCCGACGCCACGACACCCACCGTCACGGTCAACATGTGGGTGGGCGTCGGCTCCCGGCACGAGGAGGCGGGGGCGACCGGTTTCGCCCACCTCTTCGAGCACCTGATGTTCCAGGGGAGCGAGAACGTCGCCAACGGTGAGCACTTCCAGGCACTCATGGGTGTCGGCGGTCGGCTCAATGCGACGACGTGGTTCGACCGCACGACCTACTTCGAGACGATCCCCTCGGGCGCGCTCGAGCTCGCGCTGTGGCTCGAGGCCGACCGGCACGCCAACCTCTTGGCGGCCGTGACCCAGGACAACCTCGACAACCAGCGCGACGTCGTCAAGGAGGAGAAGCGGCAGCGCTACGACAATCAGCCCTACGGCCAGGCGATGACGCGGATCTACGCGACCGTCTTCCCCGAGGGGCACCCGTACCACCACCCGACGATCGGCTCGATGGCCGACCTCGACGCCGCGACGGTGGCGGACGTGCACGACTTCTTCCGCCGGCACTACGCCCCGGGCAACACGGTCCTGACGATCGTCGGGGACGTCACCGCGGAGCGTGGGCTGGAGCTGGCCGAGCGCTACTTCGGCCACATCGAGCACCGGGCCGAGCCGCGAAGGGGGCCGGTCGACCCCCTCCGTCCCCTGCCGGAGCCGGCCCGCGAGGAGATCGTCGACGACGTGCCCAACGACCGCATCCACCTCGCCTTCCGTCTGCCTGCCGAAGGGGGCGACACCCGTGATCAGTTCCTCGCCTCGTCGATGGCCCTGGACTGCCTCGGCGGGCTCAGCTTCTCCCCGCTGGAGCAGCGCCTCGTGCGTGAGGAGCAGCGGGCCAATGCCATCGACGTCGGGGCGATGGGCTTCGTCGACGGGGTCTCCCTCGGCCTGGTGATCGTCGACGTCGCGGACGGCGTGGACACCCAGGAGCTGGAGGAGCAGGTGTGCGCGCAGCTGAGCGCCTTCGCCGATGCCGGCCCGACGCCCGAGCAGATGGAAGCGGTCCGGGCCCAGGCCGAGCGGGCGTGGCTGTCGGCACTGGCCGACAAGGACGAGCGTGCCGACCTGATCAGCCACTACACGTGCCTGCACGACGACCCCGGCTACATCAACACCTTCCTCGACCGGCTCGAGAGGATCACCGCTGAGCAGGTGCGCGCCGCCGCGGACGCGTGGCTGCGCCCACAGCACCGAGCCGCCGTCGTCTACCGAGCCGCCGAGCAGCAGGAGGAGGCAGCATGAGCACGCCCACGGTCCCACGTCCGCAGGTCACCGCGCCGGGGGAGTGGTCCTTCCCCCAGCCGCGTGAGCTCACGCTGCCCAACGGCATCGGTGCCCTCGTGCACGACGTCCCCGGCCAGTACGTCATCTCCGTGCGCCTGACCGTCCCGGTCGCGCTGCGCCACGAGCCGGGGTCCAAGGAGGGCGTCGCCTGGGTCATGGCGCGACTGCTCGACGAGGGCACCCGCACGCACGGCCAGCGTGAGCTGTCGGAGCTGCTCGAGCGTCGTGGCATCGCCCTCGGTGCCGGCATGAGCGAGGCCTCGCTCGGTGTCGACCTCGACGTGCCGCAGCGCTTCCTGGGCCAGGCGCTGGAGCTGCTCACCGAGTGCGTCAGCGAGCCGGTCTTCGAGCAGACGGAGGTCTCGCGCATCGTGCGCACCCGCCTGGCCGAGATCGAGCAGGAGCGGGCCTCGGCCGGTCGTCGCGCCTTCAAGGAGTGGGCGAGGACCTACTACGACCCCACCATCCGCGCGTCGCGTCCCGGTGGTGGTCAGGCCGAGACCGTCGCCGACGTGACCCGGCAGGACGTCGTCGACTTCCATGCCGCCCACGTCCACCCCGAGGGGACGACCGTCGTCGTGGCCGGCGACCTCACCGGGATCGACGTCGAGGAGCTGCTCGGCTCGACCCTGGGTGCCTGGACGACCTCGGGTCGTGCCCGGCCGGTCGACCGTGAGCCGGCCCCGCGCGCTGCCGATGCCGCCCGCGTCGTCCTGGTCGACCGTCCCGGCTCGGTGCAGTCGGAGATCCTCATCGGCGCTCCCGGCCCGGACCGACGTGTCGAGTCCGGGTGGGCCCCCTTCCCCGTGCTGGCCTACGTCATGGGTGGCGCCCCCAATGCCCGCATCGACCAGGTGCTGCGCGAGGAGAAGGGGTACACCTACGGCATCCGCTCCGGCTTTCGTCCCCGCCAGGTCGGCTCGGCGTTCACCGTCGCCGGGTCCGTGCGTGCCGACTCGACCGTCGACTCCCTCCGTCTGCTCGAGGAGATCCTCGCTGGTGCGCAGGAGGGCTTCACCGAGGAGGAGACCCGCGCCGGCGTCGACTTCATGACCCTCACCGCCCCGGGTCGCTACGACACCGCGGACGCCATCGCCGACGAGACCGCGGGACTGGCGGGTGACGAGCTGCCGCTGACCTTCACCAGCGACACGATCGCGGCCATGCGTCGGCTGACCGCGGACGACCTCAGCCGAGCCTGGCGCGAGCAGGTCACCCACGAGTGGACGGTCGTCGTCGTGGGCGACGCCTCGCTCTACAAGGACGAGGTCACCGAGCTCGGGCTCGGCCCGGTCACCGTCGTCCCGAACTGAGCGGGCACAGGAGGGACTCCTGGTGCACAACCCCCGAGAACTTTGGGGTGTCGGTAACCGGGAGTCCCTCTTGTGCACACGGATCCTGTCCACAAGCCGCGAACCTGTGGTCGGGTCGTCCCCAGATCGGTGCGAACCGCAGATCGGTCGGCGGAGTGCGGGTGGGCTGGGGCGATGCTCTACACCTACCGGCAGCTGCGTGGCGAACGCTACTCACGCCGCACGATCGACACGCTGGTGGATGCCGGGACGCTGAGGCGGGCGGGGCGATTCTTCGCCTCCCGCTCCGAGGACGACGTGGTGGTCGAGGCTCTCCGCCACGGGCTGCGGCCCACGTGCCTCACGGCGGCCGAGCACCACGGGCTGTGGCTTCCCCCGGGCTCCGGTACCCACGTCCATGGTCGACGTCGGGTCGACCTCCCGGACTCCTATGTCGGGCACGGATGGCACCGGGTGTGGCCGGAGGACCTGCCGGTGGCCTCCCCGGCGTTGCTCATCGAGCACGCGGCCCGGTGCCTCGACCCGCTCGACGTGGGCATCCTCGCTGACTCCGCGCTGCGGCAGGGCAGGCTGCACGAGTCCCAGATCGATGTCATCCGCAGTGTCGCGTGCCGGGTTCAGTGGAGACTCTGAACTGACGTAGCGACGGTAGTCGCTACGGGGTTGTGCCGGTAGTGCTGCTCTTCGAACTCGACCGGTGGGACGAGTCCGATCTCGCCGTGGAGGCGTCGATAGTTGAACCAGTCGATGTACTCAGCGACCGCGATCTCGAGGTCGTCGATGTTCTTCCAGGGGCCCTTGTTGCGGACCAGATCGGCCTTGAACAGCGAGTTGAACGCCTCGGCCAGCGCGTTGATGCTCCTATATCTGTCAAGCGGCTTCGGGTGATGCTTCGCGGGGCTGGCGCAGGGGTCGCATTGCGGCCCAGAGTTCGCGGGCGAGGAGTCGTTTCAGGCATCGGATGATCTCGGCTTTGGTCTTGCCCTCCGCGGTGCGCCGAGCAACGTAGGCCTTCGTCGGCTCGTGGTGTTGCATCCGCACGATCACGACGCGATAGAGGGCGGCGTTTGCTTGCCTGTGGCCGCCGCGGTTGAGCCTGTGTCGGTTGGTCATACCGGAGGAGGCCGGGATCGGGGCGACGCCGCACAGTCGTGCGAAGGCCGGCTCGGAGCGAATCCGCTCAGGGTTGTCGCCAGCGACGATGAGCATCTCAGCTGCCGTGTCGGGACCAACCGCGAACGCTGCGGTCAGGTCCGGCGCCACCTGGGTGGTCAGCTGTTCCAGGACCTTCTCGTGGCCGCTGATCTCCTCGTTCAGGTGCTGCCACCGTCGAGCGATCGCACGCAGGGTGTACTTCGAGGACGACAGGATCGTGGTGACCTGGCCGGGTCGCAGTGCGGCGCACCGGTTGATCAGCGCCATCTTCGACAGCGGCTGCAGATCCTCACGCAGCTGCGGTGGAGCGTTGACGATGACCTGCTTGAGGCTGATCATCGCCGCAGTGCGTGCCTTGACCGCGATGTCCTTGGCCACCTTGACCTGGCGGATCATCTCCACGGTGCCGTCGGCGGTCTTCGGGATCGCGGTGGCCTGCCCGGCCAAAACAGCGCGGGCAGCGTTCTCAGCGTCGATGGAGTCGGACTTGCCCCGCAGGCGCCTATCGCGCCGGTCAGTACGCACGACCTCTATAGCGCCGATATCGCGGCGGCGCACCGCGCTAGCCAGACCGGCGCCGTAAGAGCCGGTTCCCTCGATGCCGAAAGTGGGCTTGCCGCCGAAGGCCAGTGCCCAGTCGATCAATTCGAGGTAGCCGCCTGTATCGGCTGCGAATGAGCGATTGCCCAAGGTGGCGCCGAGCTCGTCGATCGCGACGGCGACGTGGACGTGTTTGTGGGTGTCGACGCCGATGACGACTCGACGGTGTGCGGGGACCTGTTGCATGCTCATCAGTACTTGCTCCAACCAGACCAGGGACAGGGCGAGTGACGCTGGCCGGTCGGGTGGACGGGACTGTGATGAGACTGCTGAATCAGGCTCCTATGAGGTCACGCCCGCCCGGCCAGCACCATGTGGTGGTGCACCACCAAGCGGACGACAGATCAACAGCCAGGACACCCAGACTTCGGGGTCAGTCGTAAGCAAGAGTCAGGCCGCCTGATGGTGATTGAGACTCTCACAGTCGTAGCTGTTACCGGTGGATCCGACCGACGCTACGGCGCCGGCCTCGGCCAGCCGCTGGGTGTAGCGCACCGCGAGGTACTGCACTCCCTTGTCCGAATGTGCGATCACACCGGTGGTGTCCTGGCCGGCGTGGTCGCGGGTCCACAAGCCCATCTCGAGGGCGTCCAGCGCCAGGTCGGTGCGCAGACTCTTCGACAGTTGCCAGCCCACCACCCGGCGGGAGTAGACGTCGATGACAAAGGCCGCGTAGACCCAGCCGGCGAAGGTGCGGCAGTAGGTGATGTCCGCGACCCAGACCCGGTTTGGTGCGGGCGCCTTGAAGTCGCGGTCGAGCAGGTCGGGGCGGGTATCCGGACCGGCGCCGGCGATGGTGGTGCGCGGACCCTTGGCCCGACTGATTCCGCGCAGCCCGTCGGCTCGCATCAGCCGGTGCACGGTGCACCTGGCGATCCGATGACCGCGCCGGTTGAGCTCGGCGTGCATCTTCCGGACCCCGTAGACGCCGTAGTTCTCCGCGTGCACCCGCTGGAGCACTTCCAGGTGCCGCCGGTCGGCCACCGCTCTGGCCGACGGCGGTCTGGTCTTGGCGGCGTAATAGCTGCTCGGGGCGATCTGCATCCCCGCCCTGCGAAGGACGGTGCAGATCGGCTCGACCCCGAACCGGTCGCGGTGCTGGTCGATGTAGTCGACCAGCACCGCCGTAGTCACTTCAGCTTGCGGTCGAGCTCCGCCGCGGCGAAAAACGCCGAGGCCGTCCGCAAGATCTCATTCGCTCGCCGCAGCTCCTTGTTCTCACGTTCAAGCTGGGCGATGCGCTGACCCTCGGCCGTGGTGACGCCGGGGCGGTGACCCTGGTCGATCTCGGCCTGGGAGACCCAGTTCCGCAGCGTCTCAGGGTTGATCCCCAGCTGCTCACCGACCCGACGAAGAGCACCGCTCCTCGTGGCCGGGTCACGCCGCAGATCGACCGCCATCCGGATCGCCCGTTCCCGAAGCTCCTCGGGGTACTTCCTTGGTGCTGCCATGACTCTCATCCTTCCGTGGAATGAGAGCCTCCATCAGACCCGGCACGCGGCAGACCTTCACCGGAGCACGCCCCAGTGCACGCCCATCCACCAACGAAACAACGGCGGAGTCCACCGAAGGTTTCCGCGGGCCAGCTCTCTTCTCGTAAGTCTTCACCCCATTGACAGTTCTTGAGTACTAGATACTGTGTCTCGCATACCCAACGTGAGGCAGGTCATCTTATGAGTTTCACCACCACCACCCGCTCGACCGCCTTGGTGCTGGCTGGCAGCAAGGGTCTTGGATATGGATGCGCCAGTAGGCTGGCTGAAGACGGTCATGACGTGGCGCTCTGCGCCCGGAGTGCGGAGAGCGCGGAGGCCGCGGCGAGCACACTCGCGGCCCATACACGTTCCCTCGGCGTGGCCGCGGACGTTTCCGATCCCGAACAGCTCCACGAGGCTGTGGAACGTGTCCGCACCGAACTGGGCCCCATCTCGGTCCTGGTCGCCAACGCGGGTGGGCCTCCTGCAGGAGGCTTCGAGGCCTTGGCTGACGAGAGTTGGGAGACGGCCTATCAGCTGACGTTGATGAGTTTCGTGCGGTGCGTTCGGGAAGTGCTGCCCGACATGCGCGCCCTCGGCGGTGGTCGCATCATCCTGATCGGCTCATCCAGCGTCCGACGGCCGATCCCCAACCTGACGCTGTCCAACACTTTCCGGCCCGCGCTCAATGGGCTGGTCAAGGACTTGGCCATCGATCTTGCCGCAGACAACGTGACGGTGAATGTCGTGGCCCCTGGCCGCGTCGACACCGACCGCGTACGGCAACTTGACCTTGCGGGCGCTGAGCGCACCGGGCGGACTGCCGAGGAGGTCCGGGCCGCGTCCGAGGGCTCGATCCCCATGGGTCGCTATGGCCGGGTTGAGGAGTTCGCTGCGCTCGTCGGCTTCTTGGCGTCCGAGGCCGCCTCCTACGTGACAGGGCAAACGATTCTCGTCGACGGCGGCCTGACAGCTTCCCTCCCCTGACCGCCCCGCAATCGACAATCTTCAACGACAGGAGTTCCGATGACCCGCATTACCAGTATCCAGGCGCGCACCGTGGCGATTCCCCTGGATACCCCCACCGCGATGGCCCGTAGAGAGGTGACCGAGCGGCACTACTGCTTTGTGCGCATCACCGACGAGGACGGCAACACGGGCATCGGGTTCTGCTACGCCGGCAACTTCGGTGGCCCCTTGCTCTCCGGTGCCGTGCGAGACCTGGTGGCCCCCATTCTGGTGGGCCATGACAGCCGAAACGTCCGCGCACTTTGGGACGAGGTCTACGCCGAGACCATCCTGCATGGCCGAGCTGGACTTGTGACTCGGGCCCACAGCGCGGTCGACATCGCTCTTTGGGATCTGAACGCCAGGGCCGTGGGGCAGCCTTTGTGGCAATTCCTTGGGGGTGCGACCACGCGGGACTGGGTACCCGCATACGCCAGCGGTGGCTACTACCTCGCCGGCAAGACCCCCGATGATCTGGCAGACGAGATGAAGGGCTATGTGGAGCTGGGCTTCGACGCGGTGAAGATGAAAGTCGGTCGGGTGGGTGTTGCTCCGGAAGCGGACGCCGAACGCCTGGCCGCAGTCCGGGCTGCGGTGGGGTCAGAGGTCAAGGTGATGCTCGATGCCAACAATGCGTGGCCGGACCTCCCCACCGCACTGGGTGCGCTACGGCTGCTGGAGCCGTATGACCCGTACTGGATCGAGGAGCCCTTCTTTCCTGACGACATCATCAACCATGCCAGGTTGGCAGAGCGCACCCCGGTGACCGTAGCAACCGGTGAGATCGAGCAGGGCCGCTGGCGCCATCTCCAACTGCTCACCCAGGGCGCCGCGGGCATCTTGCAGACTGACGCCGCCGTTTGTGGCGGGATCACCGAGTACCAGCGCATCGCCGACACTGCCGCCTCATTCGGCGTGTCCATGTGCCCGCACTGGTTCCATGACCTGCATGTGCATCTGGTCGGGTCCCTGACCAACGGGCAGTATGTGGAGTACTTCCCCAACGACCAGGTGCTCAACTTCCGCCGAGCGGTCTCGCACCAGTTGGAAATTGTGCCCGCTGGGGTGAGGCTGCCGACTCGCCATGGACTCGGCTTCGACTTCGTCGATGACGTGGTCGAGGACTGCGCCCTGGACAGCTGGGCCTAGGGGGCAGGTATGCGATTCGCAACACTGGAGATCGCCGGGTCCGATCAGGCCTGCATCCGCCGGTCCGACCGCGATTGGGCTCCACTGAATCACGTGCGTCCAGAGTTCCAAGGTGACCTGCTGGTTTTCCTGGACAGCGGGACTTGGCTTACCGACGAGTTCGTCGGTCTGCAGCAAGTCGCCGACGACATGCCATCACACATGGTCATTCGGGAGGCCGACGCGCGCTTCCAGCCGCCGTATCGGCGACCGCGCAAGATCTGGGGCATCGGCCTCAACTACGGCAAGCATGCTGGTGACTTGTCCGAGCAAGCGCCGGACCAGCCGGCTTCCTTCATCAAGGCAGATCACACCATTATCGGTGCTGGTGAGGCCATCGTCCTGCCGACGCAGAGCGAGCGCACGACCGCCGAGGCGGAGGTCGGACTAGTCGTGGGGAGGCGTACCCAGGGCGTCGACCCGACAGACGCCATGGCCCACGTGTTCGGTGTGTGTGCCGTCCTGGACCAAACCGCGGAGGACATCCTCCAGCTCAACCCGCGCTACCTCACTCGGTCGAAGAACTTCCCCACCTTTTTCTCTTTCGGCCCCGAGGTCGTGACCCTCGACGAGTTCCTTGCCGAGGGTCCTCTGGAGGACATCGAGGTGTGCACGCTCCTGGACGGATCCGAGGTGCGGCGGGATCGCGTGGCCAACATGACCCACGCACCGGCTGATCTGGTGAGCTTTCACAGTCAGATGATGCCGCTCTATCCGGGCGACATCATTTCCACAGGCACCCCAGGCGCTGGTGTTCTCACGCCAGGATGCGTGGCCGAGGCCCGAATTGACGGACTCATGCCGCTGCTGAACCCAGTGCGCGCCGAGCAGGTGTGACCATCTTGCTGCCAACGACACTCGTCCCTCAAAGCGAACGGCTCGAGGTCTACGCCCGGGTGACGCAGAGCTTGGCGGTCACCGACCGCCAGCCCGGTTGGATGCGCCACGACCGGGGTGTCCCTGCACCGTTGGCTTTCTTGGAGGGACCGGTGCTCGACGGTGCCGGCGGTCTGTACATGGTGGATGTGGCGTGGGGTCGGATCCTGTACGTCGACCGGTACGGTGAGTTCCGGGTCGTCGTCGAGTACGACGGCGAGCCGAATGGCTTGGCTCTTGCCGGTCCGGACCGTCTGCTGGTGGCCGACTACCAGCGAGGGCTTGTGGAGATCGCCGACTTGCGTGGGGAGCCACGGGTGGGAGTGGTGGTCCACGAGGTCGACGGTGCAGCTTTTCACGGTCTCAACGATCTGGTCGTTACCAGCGACGGCACTGTCTACGTGACGGACCAGGGTGACTCGGGTCTGGACGATCCTTACGGAAGGTTGCTGCGGGTCCGTCTCCCCGCAGGGGGCGAGAACGCGACCGAAGAAGGGAATGCGACGCAGGTCGCTGTCGAGGTGGTGCTCGAGGGCATCCCCAGCCCGAACGGTCTGGTCTGGGACGAGAAGAGCGCTACGGTCTTCGTCGCAGTCACCCGTGACAACGCCATCTGGCGGGTGCCCTTGGTGGAGTCCGTTCCCCATCGCGTCGGACGATACCTGCAGCTTAGCGGTGGCTTGGGGCCGGACGGCATGGCTGCCGGCCCGCAGGGCACGCTGCTGGTGGCCCACCTCGGCCTCGGGGTGGTCTGGGTCTTCGACCCCACCGGCACCGCCGTCATGGCCCTGCATAGCCCAACGGGACGAGCCGTCACCAACCTGTGCGTCACCGACAACGGACGCGTCTTTGTCACCGAGTCCGAGACATCGACGGTGCTCACCGCTGACCTTTCGCGCCTGCTGGATCACGACTTCCCAAGGAGAAATCTCTCATGACCGTCATCTTGTACACCGGAGGCGGTGGCCGTATGGGCACCGTTCTGCGAGCTGGCCTGTCCGGCGAGTTTGAGCGCGTGGTCCTGTACGCGCGCCGCGACATTCCAGACCTCAACCCCGGCGAGGAGGTCGTGGTCGGTGAGTTGGACGATCTGGACACCCTCACCAATGCCATGGCGGGGGTCGACGTGGTCCTGCACTTCGCCGGCATCGCCGATGAAGCCCCTTTCGCGGACATCGCCGAGAGCAACATCATGGGCACATGGGCCATCTTCGAGGCTGCTCGCCGTGCGGGCGTGCGCCGGGTGGTCTATGCCAGTTCGCATCACATCATCGGTGGGTATCCAGCCGGTCAGTTCCTCGGTACCGAGGAACCGGTCCGTCCGGATACGTACTACGGTCTGAGCAAGGTATTCGGGGAGGGAGCCGCGCGGCTTTACCACGACAAGTGGGGCCTGGAGGCCGTCTGTCTGCGGATCGGGGCCTTTCGCCCAACGCCCGAAGACCGTCGACATCTGAGCGTGTGGTTGAGCCATCGCGACGGCATCCACCTCGTCCGGCGAGCCATTGCGGCCGAAGACGTGGGCTTCCTCGTCACATACGGCGTCTCAGCCAACACCCGCAGCTGGTGGAACAACAGCCCGTCGGCCGAACTGCTCGCCTACCACCCCGTCGACGACGCCGAGGACCACTTGTCGTCCGTTGCCGAGACGGACGAACCCGAACATCAGGGCGGTCCCTTCGCTGACCCGGAATACCGCGGGGGTGTCTGGTGATCTGATCGCACGTGCCCAACCGTTCCACCCCGAGCCAATGCCAATACGTCACAAGGAGAAACCACCATGAGCATGTACGCCGAGCGCTTCCACAGCGTATTCCCCAGCCGCCCGCCGATCCTTGGCATGGTGCACCTGCACGCACTGCCCGGATCGCCCACCTTCGGCGGCAGTCTCCAAGACGTCATCACCAAGGCGCTGGCTGACGCCCAGACCCTAGCCGACGCCGGTGTCGACGCACTGCTGGTCGAAAACTTGCACGACTACCCCTACTACCCCGAAACCATCGAACCAGAGACCGTGGCCTCCGCCACGGTGTGTGCCAAGGCGGTCGCCGAGGAGATCGACCTCCCCATGGGCATCAACATCCTACGGAACTCGTGGAAGGCATCCCTAGGTATTGCTGCCGCTGTTGGCGCGAAGTTCATTCGGCTTAACATCCTGACCGACGCGATGATCACCGACCAAGGCATGATCAACGGTGCCGCCCACCTGGTATCCCGCTACCGCAAGCAAATCGGCGCCGACGACGTGTTGATTCTCGCGGACCTACTCACAAAGCACGCGGCGCCGCTCGTCGAGCGTCCGGTACCCGTCATCGCGGCCGACATGATCAAGCGTGGCGGAGCCGATGGCATCATCATCGCCGGCCATGACTCCAGCCAGCCTGCAAGCCAAGATCGGATCCGCGAGATCAAGGACGCCATACCGGACGCCCCGGTGATCATGGGCAGCGGTATGACCGTCGAGCACGCTCCCACCTACGCAAAGGTCGCCGACGGCGCCGTCTTCGGGTGGGGCTCTAAGCCCAATGCCGACATGCTCCAGCCTGTCAGCAGCGACATGGCAACCGAGTTCGCGAATGCGTGGACGACCGGTCTTCAGGCACGTTAAACGACCATCGGGAGATGCCATGACAACTACCAAAGCACCAACGGCCGTAAATCTGGACCACGTCAGCGTCGAGTTCTCCACCGATCGTGGCAAAGTACTCGCTCTGGACGATTACCACAGCGAGATCGAGGTTGGCGAGTTTTTTTCCTTGCTCGGTCCATCTGGCTGTGGCAAGTCCACACTGCTGCGGATTGTCGCCGATCTCGTGAATCCTACAGATGGCGAAGTCTCAGTCCTCGGCGGTAAGGCCAGTGAGGCTCGAAAGCGCCGGGAGATCGGCTTTGTCTTCCAAGACTCCACGCTTCTGCCATGGCGAACTGCCCTACAGAACGTGCAACTGCCTCTCGAAGTGGGCGGGAACAAGGGAGCCAAGAGTAGCTCGAGCCCCCAAGACCTCTTGGCGCTCGTCGGTTTGGCAGGCCGCGAGGAGGCGTACCCTCACGAGCTCTCCGGCGGCATGCGTCAACGCGTGGCTATCGCCAGAGCGCTGGTGACCCAGCCTGAAGTCCTGCTCATGGACGAACCTTTCGGCGCGCTCGACGAAATCACCCGCGACAAACTCAACGAGGAACTACTGCGGATCTGGCAGGAAACCGGAATCACCATCGTCTTCGTCACTCACAGCATTGCCGAAGCGGTATTCCTTTCCCAAAGGGTAGCCGTGATGAGTGCCCACCCTGGTCGTCTGCGGGAAATCGTAAACGTTCCGCTGCCGCATCCCAGACATCTCGACGTGCGCGACACCGCCCAGTTCACGGAGCTTGCCGCCTACCTGCGGCGAGGGCTGGAGGGAAAGTGATGACAACAACGAAACCCACGCAAGAGGGCCCTGTGGCCGACGACGCCCACGTGGCGGAGGTGAAGAGCAGGAAACGCCGCGACGCGTTCAAGCGCGTCCTCACGGCACTCGCCGGTCTCGGCGGCCTCGTTGTCCTTTGGTACGCGGTTGTCAAGATCTTCGGGGTTGAAGAGTACATCGTCCCCTCCCCAGTGGACGTGGGCCGCGAGCTGGTGGACAGCCGAGACTTGCTGCTGTCCAATCTCTGGCCGACCGCTATCGAAGCCGTCGCTGGCTTTATGGCGGGAAACGTTTTGGCTATTGGGCTAGCTATCCTATTCGTTCACGCCAAAAGAGCGGAAGAAGCGCTGTTCCCGGTCGCGGTGTTCATCCGGACTATTCCTATCGTTGCGATCGCGCCTATTCTTGTGATCATTTTCGGCACCGGATACACGCCCAAGGTCATCATCGCGGCCCTCATCTCCTTCTTCCCTACACTGGTGAACGTGGTCCGAGGGCTCCAGGCGGTTGACCCGCAAGCGTTGGAGTTGATGCGAGTGCTCTCAGCGAGCAAGCGCGAGCTCTTCTTTAAGGTCCGCCTATACGCGTCTCTACCCTTCCTCTTCTCGGCTCTGAAGATCGCAGCCACATCCTCGGTGATTGGCGCCCTCGTGGCCGAGTGGGTCGGTTCTGAGCAGGGCCTCGGGTACCTCATCATCCAATCTACCTACAACTTTCAAACTTCGCTGCTCTACGCATCGATGATCGTTGCATCGTTGTTCGCGACCCTTTTCTTCGCCTCTATTGGACTCATCGAACGCTTGGTCGTTACCTGGGAGGTGAGCGAAGAGCCATAACCCCTTCTCCGCGCTTCGTGCTGCGCGGCTCATGCATCCATCGATAGTGAGGTACGGAAATGACGGAATCACATCAGTACATGACCGATCGACGAGGGTTTCTGCACGTTGTGGGGCTCGGCGGCGCCTTTGTGGGGGGTGGGCTGGTCCTCAGCGCTTGCGGCTCGGATGGTGACTCAACCAACTCTGAGGGGCTGCGAGACGTTACTTTGCAGGCAAACTTCCTCGTGAACGTCAGCCAGCTCGGGGAGGTCACAGCCATTGAACAGGGCTTCTATCAGGATGAAGGATTGAATGTCTCGATCACACCAGGTGGCCCCAGTGTTGATCCCACCTCCAGCGTGGTAGGAGGCCACACCGACATTGGGGTGGGAAACTCCAGTCCTTCGATCTTCTTGGGAGTCAGCGAAGGGCGCCCGATCAAGGCCTTCACCGTAGCCGCGCAGACACACCCATACGGGTTCTTCTCCCTGCCGGACAACCCAGTAAGGACTCCAGCCGATATTGTGGGCAAGAAGGTAGGCGTCAACCAGACAGGTGTCATTCTTCTGGAGGCTCTGCTGGCGGAGAACGGCTACAAGAAGTCCGATGTGGATATCGTCACCACCTCCGGCGAGATCACCCCGTTGCTGACCGGCCAGGTCGACGTTTGGACTGGTTGGGTCATCCAACAGGGCCAACTCAAGGAGCTACCCGAGGACTACGTCACCATGACGCTGGCTGAGGCGGGTGTCCCCCTGTACGCACTGATCTACTTCGCCACCGAAAAATCCTTGAAGGAGGACCGAGAAATGCTGGAAGCCTTCACTCGCGCCTCCGCTAGAGGGTGGTTCTACGCCCGCGAAAACACCGAGGAGGCTGTCAAGGCGCTAGCGAGCAGATACGACTCCCTCAACGAGGAAGATGAAGCTGTTGCGGCGGAGAAGATTTTGGACTTTGTCTTCCCGGATGGATCAGACGAGTTCGGCGAGATGGACCCCAAGCTCTGGGAGGAGCAAATGGACATCTACGACCGACTCGGCCTATTCGATAACCCGAGACCAAGCGTCGACAAGGTCATGACGAGCGAAATCTTGGAAGCCACCAAAGACGCCAGGATGGGCGACACCTGAGCCTGAGCCGAAGCTTGCCAAGAGCACGGGCGAGGCGGCGTGGGGAGAGCCGGTCTTGGGGCTCCCCACGCTGCCAACGCACCAACATCGACTTGTCGCCCCTTCGATTTCGCCACCAAGACAGGCAGGCCATCGGCGAGATTCACTACGTACCGGCCCACCGCTTCGCTGCTGGATACGTAGACCCGTCGAGCGGGGCGACGCGACCTCGTGGGTCATGCGTTCGACGTATGCGACAAGACGATTGACGTCTACCGACCCACGACGTCTCTCGCAAGTCGGTGATGTCTGTCCTCTTCGGTGGGGCGCATGAGGTCTTCAGTACGAAGCACAGCGAGACGCGTCACTCGAATGACGATGCGAGCCACACATGGACGGACGCTGAGTAACAGTCGTTCCACCAACTGAAAGGGATGTCATGCCGCTCAACAAGCCGGTGATCGTGGACACAGATACGGGAGTCGACGACGCCCTGGCCCTGATGTTGCTGCTCTCGCGCCGCGACATTGAGGTGATCTCGGTGCACAGCACCCACGGAAACTGCACCGCCGAGAGGGCAGCTGGCAACGCCAGATACGTGCTCGAGACCTGCGGATTCGCCGATGTCCCGGTCCATGTCGGCCGAGGTGAACCCTTGGGCCAGAAATTACAGCTGTCCAGCAGGGTCCACGGCGACGACGGGTTCGGCAACACTTGGCGCGAACCGCGCCAGAGGGCTGAGTCCACCCCGGACGCGGTCACCCGATTGGTTGAGCTCGCACGCGACAGGCCTGGCGAACTTCACTACCTCGCCTTGGGGCCGGTGACCAACCTCGCGGCAGCGTTGCGACAAGAACCTCGCCTGATCGAGATGCTGCGCACGGTGACCATCGTGGGCAGCCTCGGGCCAGCCATGTACCAAGACGACCAACCATGGCTCGATCATCGCTTCCGCGTCTCCAAAGACCCCAATGTCTCGGGAGACATCACCGCCGCTGCCGAAGTAGCCGCGGCGAAGGGCGTCGTCACTTGGGTCGGACCGTACATCACCCGCCAATGCTTGGTCCCCAAGGCCACGATCGACGAGATCGCCCAGGCAACTGCCAACCCCCATGCACGGCTCATCGCCGACATCAGCCACTTCTACGCCGACTTCTACACCAAGGCCTACCGACCGGATGGAGGGCCCCGCGTGATGGGAATTAACGACAGCATCGCAGCAGCATGCCTGCTTGAACCCGAGGTGCTGCTCGCCTCCGTCCACCGTCCACTCCAAGTCTTCCACGATCAAGACGGCGTCAGTTATCTCGCAGGGGTGCACCCTGAACGGGATGATACGCGGGTCAGGCATGAAATCGTTTTCGACGTCGACTTCACCGCGATTATCGACATGGTCACCCAGGCCCTGCGTACGCCGCAGCCCTGGCGTACCTGATCCTCCTAGTGACCTTTGGGCATGCCTCCCACCGACCCGCAAGTGGAGAGCACCACTTCACTGTTTCGCAACTGGTACATCAGTCCCGCAGGCGGCCCGACCGGTGCAGGACTGATTCGGGCCAGTCATGGCGTCCCGGAGAGGCCCCGGACCCTTGAATGTCACGCACTCGTCTACCTTGTCCACGGCAGCGGTACCTACACCGACCCGTACGGTGAACGCGACATGCGGGCCGGAGATCTCATCATTGTCGACCCCAACATCCCCCATTGGTACGGCCCTGTGAACGGCAGCAGGTGGGACGAACTCTTCGTCGTCTTCGAGGGCCCCGTCTTCGACGCCTGGAAGGACGCTGGACTCCTCTACCGGCGCGACCGTCGCCCGCGGCTAGACCCGGTGCGGTACTGGTATCCGCGACTGGTCGCAGGGTTGGGCACGGGAAACCGCGGCGATACTGATCAAGCACTCCGAGAGCTCACTGGCCTCCAAAACCTCCTACGTGAGCTGCTCGCCCAGGAAGAAGCGGAGCCCAAGACCCGACAGTGGCTGGCACACGCCCGCGACCTAATGGACACCGGTCTCAACGACCGCGAAACGGCCGACGCCTTGGGGGTCTCTTACGACACCTTCCGACGGCGCTTTGCTCGACTGTCCGGGATGCCTCCAAGTCGATACCGCGTATCACGAACTATGGAAACCGCCTGCCGACTCTTAGTGGCCGAAGACCGCACAATCAAGAGCATCGCACGCGAGCTTGGCTTCTACGACGAGTTCCACTTCAGCCGTCGGTTCAGGGATGTCATCGAGCAAACGCCCAGCGAGTTCCGACGATCGTTCGGAGGGCCGTCGCCAGAGGGCACAACGACGCGCCCGTAAGCAGCGCCCTGACCACTTCGTGCATAAACCTGCTCAAGGCGTGCATGGCTTCGCCATCGCCCCCCAGCAAGACTGGTCTCGAGCCCGGAACCCGCGGGCACACATTGAACAGGAGGACGAATGACACTGACAACTGACCACGCTCAACTGACCCTACGCGTGCAAGGCGACGAACTCAGCACCGCCGAGCCCGTCTTCGGCGAACCACGAGACTCCAGCGACGCACTCACCGATTACAGAGAACTGAACCGACGCATGAGCGAGGACGGGTATCTCCTACTACGAGGACTGCTTCCGGCAGAACAGGTCCGCCAAGCACGAGGTGAGGTGACCCGACGGCTCGCCGAGCAGGGACTGCTCAAACCAAACACCCCGCCCGAGGAAGCCGTCGGTCTTCCAGTCGAAGAGGCACGACGCCAGCACGAACGCGGAGGCGATGCTTCGCACTACCAGCGCCGCATCGACTTCATGCCTGACCAGCTGGCGCGCAACAACGCCCCACTGAACGAACTCCTATACGGATCCACCATGATGTCGTTCTTCGGGAACTTTTTCGGTGAACCAGCCAAGCACTTCGACTTCACCTGGTTCAGGTCTACCTTTCCGCACAGCAAGGGCACTCGACCTCACACCGACGCGATCTTCATGGGACGAGCCGAGCGTGAACAGCTCTTCACCGCCTGGACCCCGATGGGCGACATCGACCGTAGACAAGGAGGTCTGCTGATCCTCGAGGGGTCTCACCGGCACCCTGGGCTCCGGCATGGATACTCCACGACGGACGTCGACGCGCACTGTGAGAACCGGCCCGAACAACCCGATTGGTGGGCCCGCAACCGGCAAACCAACGGTGACGATGTCGCGATCGGGCCAGACATCAACACCATCCAGGAAATGGTCGGAGGCCGGTGGCTCACCACCGACTACGCAGCAGGCGACGTCCTTATCTTCAGCATCTTTACCGTCCACGGCAGCCTAGACAACCAATCGGACCATATTCGGCTCAGCTCGGACAGTCGCTACCAGCCTGCCAGCAAGCCCGCCGATGCACGGTGGGTCGGTGACAACCCTCCCGGCCACGGAGATGGTGGAAAACGAGGTCTGATCTGCTGACGGTGACCTCAGTCTGGGGAGAAGACCGCTCGCGTCACGGATAGGGGTGTGCTGATCACCCATCCGGATGGCTAGTCCAAGAGGTCCTGGCGGGAGGAGCGACGCCGACGGGAGTTGTTTCGAATTTCTCCGCGGCGAGGGGGTGGGGGCGGCGCGCTGAAACGCAGGTTGAGTGAGTTATTTGATCACGTCGAGAGCATGGGCGAACGTAGCGTGCTTGTCCATGTAGACGTGGGCTATCCGCGTGAACCGCAACCAGAATGTTGGGGGCCGACCCACCCTCACGCTGAAGTCGTTCCTATCTGTGGCAGCCGACTTCGCGCTGTCCGATAGGTCACATTATCTCTACTAGGGAGCAAGGGATGGCATCGCTTATCGCCTCAGCCTACGAAATCGTCAGCGATTGGGCCGATCTCTCGGCCGTGCCGGGCGCATCCGATAGTTTTGCCCACCATGGGCTAGCATTCACGCACTCGGGAGATTTGCTGGCATTCCACGCCGGCCAATTGGTCACGTTTGATCAGGATGGCTCTATACGCGACAGGGCGCATACTGATCTGACTGAAGGACACGGTTTGACGATTATCCAAGAGGGCGCCGATGAGCTTGTATGGGTGGCCGACCCTGGCTTCACAACCCAATGCGGTGCAGGCGCCGGCGATGGCGCGCCTCCTTCGGATTTTGGTCTGGGTCTCAACATCCAGCGAGGACCCGGCAGGGTGGTGCTGTTGACACTCGCAGGCGAGGTGGTCCGTGAGCTTGAACGGCCGCCAACCGCTGCCGTCGACCACCGAGGGCCTTTCGCCCCGTACGCTCCGACCAGCGTGGCCGTCAACGAGACTCGCTGGGGTGGGGATGGGCACATGTGGGTCGCGGATGGCTACGGGAGCAACGTCGTGCATCGATTCGACGCATCCGGACGTCATTTGTCAACCCTTGACGGCGTTGAGGGCGGTGGGCGCTTTGACTGCCCGCACGCAGTGTTCATCGACCGACGCCCAGGAAAGACCGTTGAATTGTATGTGGCAGATCGCGGAAATTCTCGTCTCGCCGTCTATGACCTCGAGGGTAGGTTCTTGCGGTTATCGGGCGAAGGCATTGTGAACTCTCCGAGCGGGTTCACGATATGGCAAGACTGCTTGGTAGTTGCCGAACTCTTCGCCCGGCTGACTGTTCTCGATGATAACGATCAATTGCTCGCTCATTTAGGTGCCGACTCCCAGGCAACGTCCCGAAAGGGGTGGCCCAATGCCTGGGATGATGACGGAGTAGCACGGCGGCCGGCGCGTATACCGCCCGGACTATTGAACTCGCCGCACGCCGTGGCAGTGAGTCCAGGCGGTGATCTTGTCGTCGCCGAGTGGATTATTGGCGGGCGATATACGAGGTTGCAGCCTTGCGGCGAGCGGAAGTGACGGCCCCCTTTTCTGGTTACCTGTTGCTCGGGCGACGACTAGGGATGCACGTTTATTGAAGATGCGAAAGAAGGCATTCATGCTGGGTAATAAGGCAGTCGCGTACAAGGGGTCGGGTGTCGTCGAGGTCATCGATATCGAGTATCCGACGTTTGAACTAAAGGAGGGGCCGGGAGTTAATCCGGCGAATGTGGGCCGGAAGGTTCCCCATGGGGTAATCCTGAAGACCGTAACGACGAACATCTGCGGGTCAGATCAACACATGGTTCGGGGGCGTACGGCGGCTCCGACGGGCCTGATCTTGGGCCATGAGATCACCGGCGAGGTCGTCGAGACTGGTCCTGACGTCGAGTTCATCAACGTGGGCGACATCGTCTCGGTCCCGTTTAACATCGCGTGTGGCCGATGCCGCAACTGCAAGGACGGCAAGACCGGCATCTGCCAGAACGTCAACCCGGATCGGCCGGGCAGCGCCTACGGCTATGTCGACATGGGCGGCTGGGTTGGAGGCCAGGCCCAATACGTTCTCGTCCCGTATGCGGACTGGAACGTTCTAAAGTTTCCCGACCGTGATCAGGCGCTCAACAAGATCTTGGACCTGACGATGCTGTCGGACATCTTCCCGACCGGGTTCCACGGCGCCCTCACTGCCGGAACGGCCGTTGGTTCTACGGTCTACGTCGCCGGCGCTGGGCCGGTCGGGCTGGCGACGGCGGTGTCCGCGCAACTGTTGGGCGCGGCAGTCGTAATTGTCGGTGACCTGAATGACGACCGCCTCGCCCAGGCGCGCAGCTTCGGCTGCGAGACGATCAACGTCGGCGAGGGGTCAGTCCCCGATCAGCTCGAGCAATTGCTCGGCGTACCCGAGGTCGACGCCGCGGTTGACGCCGTCGGCTTCGAGGCCCGCAGCCATGGCCACGGTGCGGGTGCCGGGGAGTCGCCCGCGACAGTGCTCAACTCGCTCATGGACGTGACAGGGGCCGGCGGTGCCATCGGTATACCTGGCCTCTATGTTACCGGCGATCCCGGCGCCGTCGACGACGCAGCCAAAGCCGGCACGCTGTCGCTATCCTTCGGGACGGGCTGGGCCAAGTCGCTGTCGTTCACAACCGGCCAATGCCCTGTCATGAAGTACAACCGCCAGCTAATGATGGCGATTCTTCACGACAAGGTGAATATCGCGGACGCTGTCAACGCCACCGCAATCTCTCTTGATGACGCACCTCGCGGCTACGCTGAGTTCGACGCCGGCGCAGCCACCAAGTATGTGCTGAGCCCCAACGACTACCTCGAACTGTGAAGGGCGCATCCTGGACCGGCCCGGCATGTCCGGAGACGCTGGTGTGTCCCGGGTTCTACGGCGTCGAAATTTGTGGATTCTGGTGTCTGACATCAGGAGGAACAGATGGGACGACAGGGCTACTCGGCGGAGTTCAGAGGCAAGGTCCTCGATCTGCGCGCGGAGGGTCGAAGCGTTGCCTCGGTGGCGCACGACCTCGATCTGAGTGATCAGACGATCTACAACTGGCGTCGTCAGGACCAGATCGACCGCGGACTTCAGCCGGGGCTCAGCACCACCGATCCCCAGCAAAGGAGCGATCCGCTGCATCGCAGCCCACTCCGTCTCATCCTGAGGTCGCTCCGCGACCATCCGCACCGCCCGAGCCTTCAACTCGACCGGGTACCTCTTCGTGGTGCAACCGCATCATCACTGTGGCATGAGAATCCAACAAATCTTGACTCCGTGGAAGCCGGTACACACCACTCTGATTGTGGGAGAGATGGAGTCATGCTAGGGAGCCGCGTGGGGCTGGTGCGCGCGCAGTGCCTTGCGAAGTGCCGCTGAGGGGTCGATCGCGACGACCTAAACCTGCTCGCGCCACGCTGGTGAGCGCTCGGTCAGCCAGGCGCAGTTGAGTCCCGCATAGTGGTGTAGCGCGGTGGCAGACTAGGTGCCCCTGAGGGCATAGGTGCGGCCACCGTGTGATCCTTCGAGTCAACCTTCTACCGAATCCTCGAACGGAGTCATCACGATGACCGCACCACACATTGTCGACCCTGCGGGCCTGCTGAGTGAAGCCCTGACCGAAGCAAGCCCGGATCTGATGCGTTCGCTGTTGCAGACGATGATCAACGCGCTGCTGTCCGCGGACGCCGACGCCGTCGTCGGCGCCGAGTACGGCCGCCCCACACCGGGCCGCTCGGCGCAGCGCAACGGGTACCGCCACCGCGACCTGGACACCCGCGTGGGGACCGTCGACGTCGCCATCCCGAAGCTGCGCACCGGCAGCTACTTCCCCGAGTGGCTGCTCGAGCGCCGCAAGCGGGCCGAGTCGGCGATGATCACCGTCGTCGCCGACTGCTACCTCGCCGGCGTCAGCACCCGCCGCATGGACAAGCTCGTCAAGACCCTCGGCATCAACTCCCTGTCCAAGTCGCAGGTCAGCAGGATGGCGGCCGACCTGGACCAGATCGTCGAGGACTTCCGCCACCGCCCCCTTGACGAGGCGGGACCGTTCACCTTCGTCGCCGCCGACGCGCTGACGATGAAGGTCCGCGAGGGCGGGCGCGTGGTCGCCACCTCGGTACTGCTCGCGACCGGGGTCAACGCCGACGGGCACCGCGAAGTCCTCGGACTGCGCGTGGCCACTTCCGAGACCGGGTCCGCATGGAACGAGTTCTTCGCCGACCTGACCGCCCGCGGCCTGACCGGGGTACGTCTGGTCACCTCCGACGCCCACCAAGGGTTGAAGGAAGCGATCGCGGCGAACCTGACCGGCGCCGCGTGGCAGCGATGCCGCACCCACTACTCCGCGAACCTGATGGACGTCACGCCCAAGTCGATGTGGCCGGCCGTCAAGGCGATGCTGCACAGTGTCTATGACCAGCCCGACGCACCCAGCGTGCAGGCCCAGTTCGACCGGCTCATCGAGTACGTCGACGAGAAGCTCCCACAGGTGGCCGAGCACCTCGCCGGCGCGCGGGAGGACATCCTCGCGTTCACAGCCTTCCCCAAGGACGTGTGGACCCAGATCTGGTCGAACAACCCCCAGGAGCGCCTCAACCGCGAGATCCGACGCCGGACCGACTCCGTTGGGATCTTCCCCAACCGCAACGCCATCGTGCGTCTGGTCGGAGCCGTCCTGGCCGAACAGACCGACGAATGGGCCGAAGGACGGCGCTACCTCGGCCTCGACGTCCTGGCCCGCTGCCGCGTCACTCTCATCACCACCACCGACCCCGAGATCGGAGCCGAAACCATGCCCGCCCTGACCGCCTAACCCCACCCCGAAGGATCACGCAGCGCTACACCACTACCGGGGACTTGACCCCAGGCGCCCACAGCGGTGGAGTCGCGACCGTCGACGATGCCGAGAACCTGCCCGGTGGCCAGATCGACCAGCGTGGTCATCCACGGCTCGTATCGACGCCAGGTGCCGGCTTGGTCTCGGAAGAAGCGCACCGAGCGGTAGCGGTGCTCATCCACGCCCAGCCGGGTGACGAGGACGTCGTCGACGCCGGGCAACACGAGCGTCGCCGCGCTCGTCAGGGCGGACTGGACCAGCCACCACGAGACCCGGTGGGCGCGGGCGACCTCCGCGGCGGCGCGACCGGAGTCGATCACCGCTGCCACGACCGTCTTCTTCAACCGTTGGGTCGAACGCGCGAACCGCGAACCTGCGTGGTGGCCTCGGCGAACGTGCTTCGCCCACAACGCGGCTCGAGACAGAACCAGCGCCGCTTGGCCCACACCACCTCCTCAGCGCCAGCGACCGGGATGTCCCGGACCCGCTGGCGACGACGGGAGTGGACCCTCGTCGCGATCACCCGCACTCGGGGCACCCAGCAGGGCCGGTCGAGACCACCGTCACCCGCCGACCACCCTCGGGCAGGTCGACGGCGTCGATGACGCGGTAGTCAGGCAGATTGAAGATCGTGCTCGCAGCATCACGCCGCGAGACCGTAGGCTCGCTCACAGTCTCGTGGTCCTCTGTACTTGGATGTATCGACAACACTCATCACCGCAGGGCCACGAGCTCCTACGCTGCTACGACGCGGGACTCCCTCTCACCACGAACCACGGAGAGCCGGATTTGGCGGGTGCGCGCGGCCTCGGGGCGACGGCGGTGCAGATTAGCTTTGAGGGCAGGCGAGGTGAGCCGGTGCCGATCCAATTCGTCTGTGTTCGCTTCACCTCTGCGGTCTGCGACGTTTCTGGATACGGTGTACGGTACTGTATGCACGATGTCCAGTGGGCAAGCTCTGGGCTGTTCTTCGATCCAATCCAATCACTGCCGGGGGTCACCATGGGCATACTAGACAAGATCGATGATCGCCCGATGAGCCTCAGCGATCGGGTCTACGCATCGGTGCGTAGTGCCATCGTGGCTAGTAAGTTTCCGGCTGGTCAGCGCCTGACTGAAGAGGGCCTGGCGAAGGAGCTCGGAGTCAGCAAGACTCCGGTTCGTGAGGCCATGCTGCGATTGGCCTACGTGGGCTTAGTCCAGTCTGGCGCCACTGGTGGCGGGCGAGTGATGACACCCACGCGTCAAGCTCTTTCTGATGCCTACGACGTGCGGGAGGGCCTGGAGGCTCAGGTTGCGCGTATCGCGGCGCTCAAGGGCGTACGATCCATGCTGGAGGAGACGCGTTCGTATGCGACATCGAGTAAAGAAGTTGCTGAGCGAGGCGACCGCGAGGGATTTCGACAAAATGATGAGCGTTTCCATATGTCCTTGTGCGAAGCAACCCAAAATGACGTACTCATGCGGCTTGTACGAGACTCTTACGACCTGACTAGTGCTTTGCGCGCGCGAGACGCGCCAGGGACTCCCTACTCCGTGGAATGCGCTGACCAGCACTTGGAGATCATGGACGCGGTAGATGCTGGCGATGACGTAGCTGCCGACGTTGCCATGCGAACCCACCTAAGCAAGGTGCGTCAGCGCATGATGGACGCCTATGATAGGCACGGGATCAACTAGCCGACAGACTGACCTAAAGAGTCAGTCCATCGGGGGTTGAACCGCACTGAGTTTCCCGGAGGGCTGGTTGTTTACACGGCCGCCAGGATGGGGGTCGTGGTCTTAGCCTGCCGGTGATGCGGTTCGAACTCAATTGGTGGCAGGTGGTCGATCGAGGAGTGGAGGCGCTGGGTGTCGTACCAGTGCACCCAGGAGGCGAGCTGCCACTCGACACAACGCAGCTGGACTGACCGGGACGGTCTTGTGGACATAGTACGTGGACGGCGCGATCGAGATGCCGTGCTCGGAGAGCACGGCACAGATCGGCTCGACGCCGAATCGCTCCCGGTAGGAGTCGATGTAGGCCACGATCACTTGAGTCGGCGGTCGAGCTCCGCCTGAGCGAAGAACGCCGATGCGATCTTGAGAATCTCGTTGGCCCGCCGCAGCTCAGCATTCTCCCGGCGCAACGTCTTGACCTCCTCCGACTCGCCCGCCCGGGCCGGCGCAGCAGCCCGAGAGCCTTCGGTCCGCTCGGCTGTCTTGGTCCAGTTGTGCAACGTTGCCGCGTTCACCCCCAGCAGGTCCCGACGTGCCGATGAGTGTGCCAGTCTGAAGTGGCCCCACTTGGGGGCGTAGTGATGGCTTGATTTGGCTCCACCCTCGACCCGACCAGACCCGTAGGTTCCGTACTTGTCCGCCAAGACGAGTACGAGAGGCCATGGGGTTGAAGGAGAGATCGAGAGTGGAGCAGTTCGAACGTATCCGACGAGACGCCCGCGATGAAGGCATGTCGATTCGCGCGCTCGCCGCCAAACACAAGGTCCACCGACGCACCGTGCGCGCGGCGTTAGCGGACGCGGTCCCACCCACCAGGAAGGTCCCCGAGCGGGCGGCGCCGGTACTGGGCACGCACGAGGCCACGGTCCGTCGCTGGTTGACCCAGGATCTGGATGTCGCCTGCCATGAGCATGGGACCGCTCTGAGCGGTTTTCTGCCAGGTTCATGGGACCACCCGGCGCGCCTTGCCGGTGGGTCCTCGGTCGCCTCGTTGGTTGCTCGCGTCATGTCAGTGGACGCGGAGGTCGTCAGCGGTGGGATTCAGGGAGGTCAGCGTGGTTGAGGTACGAGAGGTGCTACGGGCCTGGCTCGAGGGAGCCGGTCTGCACAAGGTCGCCGAGCGGGCAGGGGTGGACCGCAAGACCGCGCGCCGGTACGTCGCCGCGGCCGAAGCCGCCGGGCTGGCCCGCGAGGCGGGCGTCGAGGCGGTCACCGACGCGCTTGTCGGTGCGGTCGTTGATGCGGTGCGCCCGGTCCGCCCGGATGGGGGGTTGACCACGACGGACATGACCAGCATCCAACCGAGACTCGCAGCCCGACCGCACACCCCGGAATCTTCGCGGACCCATGGTGCGCCCCGAAGGCGGCGCCGAACTGCTCACCTGTGAAGAGCCGCCAATACGCTTGATGTATACAGAATACAGTGTATGTTTAGGCCCATCCATGATATGCAGGAATCTGCTGTCGAAGTAATAGGAGTGACATAGCGATGAGTGCCACCGGTGTTCCCATTATAGATTTGTCCCCGTTCGAAGGCCCAGACGCGGAGGAGAGTCGAAATGTGGAACTAGCAGTAAAGGAGGCCTGCGAGAATATTGGGTTCTTGGTTGTGACTGGACATGGGGTGCCTGACGATGTGATTTTGCGCATGCGCCAAGTCTCCACCGCCTTCTTCGACTTGCCCGAGAGGCTGAAGCGGCAGTCCGTCTCCGAGCCGGGGCAAACTATGGGGTGGGTGCCGTCGCAAAAGGAAAGTCTTGCCGCAACTCGGGAGGAAGATACTCCGCCGGACCTCAAGGAGAGTTTTGACATCCGTCGCCCCGATGCACCTGAGGATGAGTACTACAACTCGGGAATGGGGCAATACTTCTTCCGGCCAATGGTATGGCCAAAAGATCCGGACGAATTCCGCGAAACGTGGACCGAGTATTACCATGAGATGGAAAGGTTGGCGCAACGGGTGATGCGTCTTTTTGCAGGGGCCCTCAATCTTCCCCATGATTTCTTTGCCGATAAGCTCGACCGCAGCGTCGATTACCTTCGCTGCGTCAATTATCCTGCACAAGATGAAGAGCCGCTTCCCGGTCAATTGCGCGCCGGCGCACATACCGACTACGGAACTTTGACTCTCCTAATGACTGATGACGCGCCGGGCGGTCTGCAAGTACAGGCGCCCACTGGCGAGTGGGTCGACGCACCGAATGTCCCGAATGCGTATGTGATCAACATTGGCGACATGATGTCGAAGTGGACAGATGGTCGTTGGGTATCCACCGTGCACCGAGTGGTAAACCCAAACGACTCGGTGCGGGGCTCCTCGCGCCGCTTGTCGATTCCCTTCTTTCAAAACCCGAACTACGATGCTCTGATTGCGCCCATTTCACCTCATGATGGAACAAATCAGAAGCCGCAGGAAGTATTCATGGCTGGAGAATGGCTAATGGCTAAGCAGAACAAATCGCGGGTCAAATGAGTATGGAGCTAGATCCAAGGTAGAGACTTGACGCACTAACTACCTCACGAGGTGTAGCAGTGGTGGAAGCTAGGTGGAGCCGAAGTCGGGGGGGGGGGGCAATGGTCTTGCAGAACGCCTACCCACTTGCTGTCCTGGCACTGCGCGGTGAAGTCCCGTCGGACCAGATCCGGGAACTTCGGCGTCGTCCTGTCCTGGACGGTCAAACCGTTGCGACGCTTGACCGTTCGCACGACCAGGCACTGGCGGCGTATCGAATCCGCGACGGTCTTCTCGCTGACCGTCCACCCGCCATCGTTGTTGGGTCACGACCCAGATCGACTGCCATCCGGATTGCCCGCTCCCGAAGCTCCTCGGGGTACTTTCTTGGTGCTGCCATGACCCTCATCCTTCCGTGGAATGAGAGCTCCATCAGACCTGGAACGCGACAGAGAGCCCTCTCCGGCGATGCGGCCGTATTCAATGGCATGAATTCGTGACCGGGGCACAACAGCTGCACAACATAGGGCGGCGTCGTGCCTACGTCATCTGGGCGACTGCGCTCGCCGTCTACGTGCTCGCGGTCTTCCACCGCACCTCCCTTGGGGTCGCCGGGCTCCTCGCGGCCGAGCGCTTCGACATCAGCGGCAGCCAGCTGGCGACCTTCACCGTGCTCCAACTCGCGGTGTACGCGGGGATGCAGATCCCGGTCGGTGTGCTGCTCGACCGCTTCGGGTCCAAGGCGCTGATCATCAGCGGGCTCGTGGCGATGACCGCGGGACAGCTGTGGTTCGCCACGGCGGACAGCTTCGCGATGGGCCTGGGTG